>CAKUJN010000038.1 GCA_934661735.1 uncultured Oscillospiraceae bacterium | reverse complement strand
GCGCAGAATTGCTATTTTCCCGATAGCTTATGGTTCCGACGAATGTACTACACGCATTTGCGGGCAGACTGCATCAATTTCGCTTCTGCTCATTTCCGGAATACTCGGCCGGTTACGATGTTACACAGCATGTTGTAGGGGCCGATGGCGAGCGCAGCCGTCAGCGACGAAGGAGCGCTACGGATGCGGCCTACCCCTTGCGGGTGCACATCGGCCCTGCAAATATTGTGCACCACCGGCACATACGTAGATGCGTTCTGCATTCCACAGCAGCGTGTTTTGCCATCTCCCTGCGTGGAAACTGTTATCGATGGGAGCGCTGCCACCACGCAGGCGGCGCTGTAGTTCAGCTTTGCAGAGAGATTCCCGTGTGTTGGCCGCAATGTTTTTCTACGGAGTTATTCTGTGGCTTGCGGCACAATCCGATCCGCATCCAGCGCCTCTTTTTGCCCACTTTTTCTGGCAAGGCAGAAAAAGTGGGTCTGCGAAGCAACCGTTGCGGTGTTACCGCGACAACGGCAGTTCCGGTGCCAACCGGAAATGTCGGGCCGACAGAGTCGTCGGCCCCTACAAGGCGCCATGCAGAATCGTCTGTGAAGCAACATCTGCGGCCCTGCCGCAAATTCGGCGTCTCCGGTGCCAACCGGAAAATCCCCGTCAACACTGCGGTTCATGTTGACAAAACCGTTTTTTTGGGTTAGACTATCAGTTGTAATATTCTGCGATGATAAGGACAAGTAGGGCTTCGCCCCGCGTAAAGAGAGCCGCCGGACGGTGCAAGGCGGACGCGGAAAAGCCGGAACATCACCTTTGAGCATCCGACCGAACGGAAACCAGTAGGCTCGGACGGGACTTCCCGTTACAGAAGGTATGAGTGCCCGCGGCTTCGCGGGAATTCAGGTGGTACCGCGGTATTTTATCGCCCTGAGTCTCACAGAGACTCGGGGCGTTTTCATTTTGCAGTCTGCAATTACGGAGGAACGATATGGAATACAAAAAGACGCTGAACATGAACAAGTCCGGCTTCCCGATGCGCGCGGGCCTGCCGATGCGCGAGCCCGGAATGCTGGAGCAGTGGAACAAGGTAGACGTCTACCATGAGCTGCTGAAAAAGAATGAGGGCAAGCCTCTCTACGCGCTGCACGACGGCCCTCCGTTCTCCAACGGCGGACTGCACATGGGCCACGCGCTGAACAAATCCCTCAAGGATTTCATGATCCGCTCGGCGGCGATGCGCGGCTATTACACACCGTATATCCCCGGCTGGGACAACCACGGCATGCCGATCGAGTCCGCGATCATCAAGAAGAACAAGCTGAACCACAAGAAGATGTCCGTTGCCGACTTCCGCTCGGCCTGTCATGAGTTTGCGCAGCATTACATTGACGTGCAGATGGAGGGCTTCAAGCGCCTCGGCGTTCTGGCGGACTGGGAGCATCCGTACAAGACCATGGCGCCCAGCTTTGAGGCCGAGGAGGTCAAGGTTTTCGGCGCGATGTACAAAAAGGGCTATATCTACAAGGGCCTGAAGCCCGTCTACTGGTGCTATCACGATGAGACGGCGCTGGCCGAGGCGGAAATTGAATATCAGGACGATCCGTGCACAACCGTCTATGTCAAATTCCCGATGCACGACGATCTGGGCAAGCTCCCGAACGTGGACTGCTCGAAGCTCTATTTCGTCATCTGGACGACGACGATCTGGACACTGCCCGGCAACCTTGCGATCTGCCTGAATCCGCGTGAGAGCTATGTCATTGTGCGCGACAACGCGAGCGGCGAGATGTATATTGTCGCCGAGGCGCTGATGGACAAGGTCATGGCCATCGGCAGCGTGTCGGACTATACGGTCGTGGAGCGCCACGAGGGCGCGTTCTTTGAGAACATGCTGGCCGACCATCCGTTCCTGCCCAAGACGTCGCGTCTGGTGCTGGCCGACTATGTCACCATGGACTCCGGCACAGGCTGCGTCCATACCGCGCCCGGCTTCGGCGCGGACGACTATCAGACCTGCCGCCGCTATGGTATGGATATGGTTGTTCCCGTCGACGATCAGGGCCGCCACACCGACTATGCCGGAAAATACGCCGGCATGCTGGTTGA
This sequence comes from uncultured Oscillospiraceae bacterium, assembly GCA_934661735.1. GTDB lineage: Bacteria > Bacillota > Clostridia > Oscillospirales > Oscillospiraceae > CAG-170. Next base: position 17,749 of record CAKUJN010000038.1, on the reverse strand, counting down.
TGAATCCAACCCCGTTATCCTCAAGGATATGCAGGAAAGCGGCCGTCTGTTCGCCTCCGAGCAGATCGTCCACTCCTATCCGCACTGCTGGCGCTGCAAAAAGCCGATTATCTTCCGCGCCACGCCGCAGTGGTTCTGCTCGGTCGACTCGTTCAAGGACGAAGCCTGCGCGGCCTGCGACGACGTGCGCTGGGTCCCTGGCTGGGGCATCGACCGCATGAAGGCCATGATCCGCGAGCGCGCCGACTGGTGCATCTCGCGTCAGCGCCGCTGGGGCCTGCCGATTCCCGTTTTCTACTGCAAAGACTGCGGCAAGCCCGTCTGCACCGATGAGACCATCGCAAAAATCTCCGCGCTGTTCGGCGAGTCCGGCTCGAACGTCTGGTTTGAGCTTCCGGCAGACGAGCTGGTTCCGGAGGGCTTCGCGTGCCCGCACTGCGGCGGAACGCACTTTGACAAGGAAACCGACACACTGGACGGCTGGTTTGACTCCGGCTCGACGCATTTTGCGTCCATGCAGCGCGATCAGGGCTTCTGGCCGGCGACGGTCTATCTGGAGGGCCTTGATCAGTACCGCGGCTGGTTCCAGTCCAGCCTCCTGACGGCAGTCGGCGCACTAGGCAAGGGCGCGCCGTTCAAGGAGTGCGTCACGCACGGCTGGACAGTCGACGGCGAGGGCAAGGCCATGCACAAATCGCTGGGTAACGGCGTCGATCCCGCCGACGTGTTCAAAAAATACGGCGCGGATATCTGCCGCCTGTGGGCAGGCTCGGCCGACTATCACGTCGACGTGCGCTGCTCGGATGCAATCTTCCAGCAGCTGAGCCAGAACTATCTCAAGTTCCGCAACACGGCAAAGTTCTGTCTGGACAATCTGGTCGACTTCGACCCTGATCAGCTGGTTCCGGCGGAGCAGATGTCCGAGCTGGACCGCTGGGCGGTCACAAAGCTCAACGCGCTTCTGGAAAAGTGCGAAACGGCGTATGAGAACTATGAATTCTTCACCGTCTCCCACGCGATCAACGATTTCTGCGTCGTGACGCTTTCCAGCCTCTATCTGGATATCATCAAGGATCATCTGTACTGCGACGGCAAAGACAGTCTCCCCAGAAAGAGCGCGCAGACGGCCCTGTTCCTGATTCTGGATGCCATGACCAGAGCGTTTGCGCCGATTCTGGCGTTCACCTGCGACGAGATCTGGCAGGCCATGCCGCACCGCAGCACGGACGATTCCAGAAACGTTGTTTTCAATCAGATGGTAAAGCCGTATGCCGGCTACGCGCTGAGCGATGCGCAGATGGCCGTATGGGATACCGCCATCCGCGTCCGCGGCGATGTGAACGGCGTTCTGGAGCTGGCCCGCGCCGACAAGCGCATCGGCAAGTCGCTGGAGGCGCACGTCACGCTCTCCGCGCTGGACGCGCCGGCGGCGGAAGCGCTCAAGGCCATCGCCGGCATGAATCTGGCGGAGCTGTTCATTGTGTCGAACGTGTCAATCGCAAATGAAAAGTCGCGTGAAAACGCCGTTACCGGCAGCGGCATGAGCTTCCCCGGCCTTGTCATCGAGGTTACGGAGGCGCCTGGCGTCAAGTGCCCGCGCTGCTGGATGCACTCCGAGCAGGCGGACGCCGAGGGCCTGTGCCCCCGCTGCGCCGAGGTCATGAAGCACTACGTCGAAGCAGAGCTGTGAGAACATGAAATCTCGCCCCATTTCTTTCCCTGTGCGGGAAAGAAATGGGGCGAAGCTGTATCCGCGCCTCCGGTGTGCGCGCCGCTCCGATATCCATCAAAAAGGCCCTCCCTTTGCAGGGAGAGCTTTTTTGCTTTTTATCCCCAGATGCCGCCGCTGGGATCGAACCATGGGTCGCTCGGATCGGGATCTGTCGTCGTATCTCCGTCGGGATCGTAGGTGGGATCATAGTACGGGCTGTCCGGATCGAGTCTGGGATCGTAATACGGGCTGTCGGGATCGGTCCGCGGATCATAGTCGGGATCGACATAATCGGCGTTGTCCTTTTCCTCGTCGTACAGCGAAACAAGATACCGCTCGTCGCGCTTGTCATAGGTGCTGGTGCCGATGGTCTCGGTTTTCAGGACCTTGTTGTTCGCGTCCAGGAAATTGCGGTAGACCTTCACACTCTTGCCGGTGTACGGCGTGACAAATGCGACGCCGTCGCTCTTGTACATGGTGCCGTCCTTGCCCTTTGCCAGCTTGTAGGTCTTGCCGTCGGTGCCGTTGATCGTCTCGCCGGTAAAGGTGATCTCAAACGCGTCGCTTGCCTTTGCGTTCTTGTCCAGCACGCCGACCGTTTTCCACGGGTTGGTGCTGACCGTCTCGCCGGTCATGGCGATGTGGTCATAGTCCTTTTCCTCCTCGGTGCCGACAAGCGCAATGTGCACATAGCCGCCGGAGACCGACGCATCCACGCGGATGGGATAGTTCGTTGAATTCTGGAACCGGAAGTCCAGCTGTCCCCAGTAGATCGTCGCATCCTGTCCTGGGTCGACATAGGTGACCTCAAACATATGCGGCGCGCGCTCGGTGACCTTCAGATTGGCGTACAGCACGCATTCGTAGATTGTCGACGCAACCTGGCACACGCCGCCGCCGGTTTCGGCCTCGCTGCGGCCGCCGTCCAGATAGACCGTCGCCGCCAGATAGCCCTTGGCCTCTGTGCGCTCGCCGACAATTTTATTGAAGGAGAATTCCTCGCCCGGGTTCAGAATCGTGCCGTCGATGGCCTTGCAGGCAAGGTTCAGATTGTTGGTACGCGAGGCGTTGTCGACGTGCCAGCTGTCATACTTGGCAAGCGTATAGGAGAAGTATTCCTTTTCCAGCGACTCCAGCGTGACCTCGGGCACAAGCTCTTCCAGTTCAATGGTAACGGTGCTGCCCGGGTCCGCCATTGCAATCTGCTGCGTGTAATACGGCAGGTCAAAGCCGTAGCCGACCTCCTCCTTGACCAGCTCATGCGTCTTTTCATCGTAATACGCATCCTTCATCTCGGTACAGAACTTGTCATAGTACTGCTGAAGATCGATGGCGGCGCACGGCGTGGTGTCGTATTCAAATTTCAGGTCGGAGAAGTCGTTGTCCTGAAAGCGCTGAAGCACCGCGTCATACAGCGCGTCGGCGTCGAGCGACACGGCTGGCGAGCCAACCTTGACCACGATTTTTCTGGCTCTTCCCTCCTCGTCCTCCTCCACGGAGACAGACGACTCGGTGAAGTCCTTTTTCGCGTCCTTTGCGGTCTTGTCCACCAGCTGGCGGATATAGTCGGTGTCCAGATTCAGGCTGGATTCCAGACTGATGGAGTGCTCGGTGTTTTTCGCACTGAGATAGGTTTTCAGCGCCTTGATCGGTCCGCCGTCGCGGCCGTAGGCCATGGCGGCGTCAATCGCCTCGTCGGGATTGAGCGCGACGTTCGTAACCTCAGGGTCCAGCGTCAGCTCGCGGTCGGGCAGAACAACAGTCAGCGTATCCGAGGCGTAGCTCTTATTGACCGCGCCCTCAACAGCTGTGATGGCCGCGTCTCGCTTGAGTCCGCCGACGTTGACGCCGGCGACATAGACGTTGGGGAAAATGGTGTCTCGGTTTTTCAGCGAAAAACCGTAGCCGCACACGGCAACAACCGCTATCACGGCTACCGCGCCCGCGATAATCGCGATGCGCGCGCCAAGCGGCATACCGCCCTTTTTCTCTTTTTGCTGCTTTGCCGGCTTCGACACAGGTTTGGCCGGCTCCGGACTGCGCGGCGCGCCGGTGCGCCCGCCTGCCGCCTGCGCGTTCTTCTGCGCATCGCTCATCGGCTGCTGACCGCGGCGCGGCGATTCAAATCTTCCTTTTTTGATAGGAATCCCTCCTATTCCAGACCGGCATGCTGCCGGTCGACAGATACAGTATCGTGACTATATTATACGGATACCGGCCGTGTTTTGCAATGGTTGAAGTGTCAATAATAGGTGAACAAAATCTGAAAAAATGATTAAGAATTTCCACTGCGCATCGCAGCATAGCGCCTGACCAGCCCCTCGGCGGCCTTCAGCGCGTCCTCGCCCTTCTTCAGCTTCAGCGTCAGCGCCGGAGACCTGCCCGCGTCAAAGAAGATCCGCGAGCGGTATTCCGCCTCGCCGCAGATTGCGGAGATGGCGGAAAAGTCCATGGAGGCCAGCGTGAAAATGACCGACGCGTCCTTCTGCGTGATCTCGGTGATGCCGCACGCGGCGGCGCGCGCACGCAGAAGCGCGATGGCAATCAGGTTCATGACGCCCCTGGGCGGGTCGCCGTAGCGGTCGACAATCTCATCCAGCAGATCCTCGGCGTCCGCCTCGGTACGGATAGCCGCCATGCGGCGGTAGAGGTCCATGCGCTGCTCGCCGGAGGTGACGTAGCTTTTCGCAATATTGGCCGTGACGTTGAGGTCGGCGGTGCATTCCGGCTCCTGCATGGCCTTTTCGCCGCGCTCCTCCAGCACAGCGTCCTCCAGAAGCTTGAGATACATGTCATAGCCGACCGAGAGCATATGGCCTGACTGCTCCGCGCCAAGCAGATCGCCCGCGCCGCGGATTTCAAGGTCCCGCATGGCAATTTTGAAGCCGGAGCCGAATTCTGCATATTCGCGGATGGCGCTCAGGCGTTTTTCCGCAATTTCCGAAAGCACCTTGCCGCGCCGGAACGTCAGATAGGCGTAGGCGTGACGGCTTGAACGGCCGACGCGGCCGCGAAGCTGGTGCAGCTGTGCAAGGCCCAGCCGGTCGGCGTCCTCGATGATCAGCGTGTTGACGTTGGGAATATCCAGTCCTGTTTCGATGATCGTCGTGCACACCAGCACCTGAACCTCGCCCTCGGCCATGCGCTGCATGACGTCGCCCAGCTGCTCCTCGTTCATTTTCCCGTGTGCCACGGCAATTTCCGCATCCGGCAGACGCTCCTTCAGCTGCGCGGCGCAGCGGTCGATATTTTCAATGCGGTTGTGCAGGTAATAGACCTGCCCGCCGCGCTCCAGCTCCCTGCGGATAGCGTCGTCCAGCAGCCGCTCGTTGTGCTCCAGCACAAATGTCTGCACCGGATAGCGGTCCTGCGGCGGCTCCTCGATGGTGGACATGTCGCGCAGCCCCGAAAGCGCCATGTTGAGCGTCCGCGGGATCGGCGTCGCGGAGAGCGTCAGCACATCCACGCCTCTGGAAATTTCCTTCAGACGCTCCTTGTGCGTCACGCCGAAGCGCTGCTCCTCGTCGATGATCAAAAGTCCCAGATCCTTGAAGCGGACACTCTTTTGCAGAAGCTTGTGCGTGCCGATGATCAGGTCGATCTTTCCGCTTTCCAGATCAAACAGCGTTTTTTTCTGCTGCGCGGGCGTGCGGAAGCGCGAGAGCACATCCACCGTGACGGGGAACGAGCCAAAGCGGCTGGTCGCGGTCACATAGTGCTGCTGCGCCAGAACCGTGGTCGGCACCAGAATGGCGACCTGCTTGCCGTCCAGAATGCACTTCATGGCCGCGCGCAGCGCGACCTCGGTCTTGCCGAAGCCCACGTCGCCGCACAAAAGGCGGTCCATCGGCGCGGGCGATTCCATGTCATGCTTGATCTCATCGATGCAGCGCAGCTGGTCGTCTGTCTCGGCGTATTCAAAGCTCTCCTCAAACTCCTGCTGCCACGGCGAGTCCGCCGCAAACGCAAAGCCCGGCAGTCGCTTGCGCGCGGCATAGAGCTGAATCAGCCCTTTGGCAAGGTCCTTTGCCGCAGCCTTGGCCTTGGCCTTGGCCTTCTGCCACTGGTCGCCGCCCAGCTTGTTCAGGCGCACCGGCGCGTCCTCGCCGCTGCCGCCGATGTATTTGCTGACCAGATCCAGCTGTGTCGCCGGAACATAGAGACAATCCGTCCCCTGATAGGCGATTTTGACGTAGTCCTTGACCGCGCCGTCCACCTTCATCTGCTCCATGCCGACATAGCGGCCGATGCCGTGGTGCTCATGTACAACCAGATCGCCTGGCGTCAGATCGGTGAACGAATCCAGCTTCCGGCGGTTTGTCGCCTTTTTCGGCCGCGCCTTTTTTGCCGGCTGCCGCGCCATGAGCTGTCCCTCGGTCAGAACGGCCAGCTTCAGCTCCGGGTATTCCAGCCCCGCCGGAAGGCTTCCGTCGGTCAGCAGAATCTGTCCCGCCTGCGGCAGCGTTTTCGCCGGAAACGCCAGAAGCGCGTCCACCCCCTGCTCGGCAAGCATTCCCTTCAGAATCTCGCCGCGGCGCTGTCCGCCGCACAGCACAAGGCAGCCGAAATCATTTTTTGCATAATGCTTCAGATCCTGCACGGCCGTTTCCAGATTGCCGCCGTAGCCCGGCAGCTGCTTGGCCGTGATGGAGAAAATGCGCTTCGGCGGGAGCGACTCGGGAAAGCGCGCGGACAGGAACGAGTCAAAATAGATCACACCGCTCTGTGTAAAGCACTCGGCCAGCTCCTCCGGCGAGTCCATGAAATCGCACAGCTCGCCGGCCAGCTTTCCGCTTTCCAGAAACGAATCAAGACTCAGCCCCAGATCCTCCGTGCGCGCCTTTGCCGCGCGCACCAGATTACCGTGGTCGCAGAAAAAGACCGCCGCGTCCTTAGAAATATAATTTGCCGCCGTGACCTTCTGCGGGTAGATCAGCGACACATAGCGGTCGGCGGCGGCAAAGGCCGCGCCGTTGCGCAGCCGTTCCACATCGGCCGCCAGCGTCTGCATCAGCGCCTCGTTCGGCGTTTTGCGGCGCTTCTGGCGGGCAATCAGCGCCTCCAGCTCGCCGCACAGCCCCTCGATGCCGTCCGGATGCAGCGCGGCAATGGTCTCCGCCACCGGAAGCAGCACGGCCTCGTCCGTATTTTCCGTCCGGCGCTGCGTAATGGGGTCGAAAAAGCCCATGGCGTCCAGCTCGTCGCCGAAAAACTCGGCGCGCACAGGCTGGTCAAAGGCAGGCGAGTACACATCCAGAATGCCGCCGCGCAGCGCGAACTGTCCCGCGCCCTCGACCAGCGACGTGCGGCTGTAGCCCGCGCGCGTAAGCCGTGCGGTCAGCTCGTCCAGATCATACTCCGCGCCCGTGCGGAGCGTTACGCACGCGCCGTAGAGCACCTCGCGCGGCATCGTGCGCAGACACAGCGCATCCACCGACGCAATCAGCGTCCGCACCGTGCCGCTCGCCAGACCGTATAACAGACGCAGACGCTTCTGCTCCCACTCGCGGGAGACGCCCGCCGCGTCATAAAACGTCAGCTCGCGCGACGGCAGAACCGGCGCGCTTTCGCCCAGAAACGCAGCAAGCTCCGCCTGAATCCGCTGCGCGGCCATGTCGTCCTGACAGACAATCAGCGCCGGACGGCCGCTTTCGCGCATAAGCGCGGCAATCAGATGACTGCGGCAGATCTGGCTGACGCCGGAGACGGCGGCGGCCTGCCGTGCGTCCAGCATTTCCAGCAGCCCGCGGTATTCGGGCATGGGGCGCAGTGCTTCAAGCAGAATGTTCATGGCTTTTCTCCTTACAAAACGGAAAAGTAAAAATCAGAAAACGCGAAATCCGCGCAAGCGGCAACGCGGTGATAGGATGTCCTATCACCGTAATATGCCATGTATGTATGAAGTATGTTGGCCGGCGGCGGAATCGGGCGCAGGCCCGCTCAATCCGGCAGCATGCCGTTGAATCTGGCCTCCGCCTTTTCCACACCGTGCTCGATCAGGCACAGCGCCGCGTCGGCGGCGTGGCCCAGCGCCGACTGGAAGGCCGGCTGCTCGCTTTTCGGAATGACCGACAGCACCCAGTCCGCCAGATCATAGTCCGGATGCGGCTTTGCGCCCACACCGATTTTGACGCGCGGGAACGCGTCGGAGCCGAGCGCGGAAATGATCGATTTGATGCCGTTGTGTCCGCCGGCGGAGCCGGACGGACGCACGCGCAGCCGCCCGACGGGCAGCGAAATATCGTCAAACAGCACGATGATGCGCTCGGGCGGAATTTTGTAAAAATCCGCCGCCTGCCGGACGGCGAGGCCCGAGGCGTTCATGAACGTCTGCGGCCGCACCAGCAGCAGCTTTTGTCCGGCAAAGCCCGCCTGCGCGCACAGCGCCTTGTGCCGGAGCCGTTCGGCAGGCATGCCGAGCTGCTTTTCCAGCCGGTCCAGCGCGAGAAAGCCCGCGTTGTGGCGGGTTTTCTCATACTGGGAGCCAGGATTTCCAAGGCCGACGATCATCCAGTCGCAGGCCGGTTTTTTGAAGAACAGCATGAATCAGAACAGAACAGACATCGAATTTTCTTCGTAAATGCGTTGAATGGCGTCGGCGAACACGGGCGAAACGTCCAGATACTTGATCTTGTCGCAGACATTTTCCGGCGCGGGGATGGTGTTGAGGAACGTCAGCTCCTTGATGCAGCTGGACTCGATGCGCTCAAGCGCGGGGCCGGAGAGAACGCCGTGCGTGGCGCAGGCGTAGACCTCGGTCGCGCCGCCGACCTCCACAATCGCCTTGGCGGCGTTGCACAGCGAGCCCGCCGTGTCGACCATGTCGTCGAACAGGATGCAGCGCTTGCCCTTGACGTCGCCGATGATGTTCATGACCTCGCAGCAGTTGGCCTTTTCGCGGCGCTTGTCGACGATGGCAAGGCCCATGCCCATCTTGTTGGCGAACGTGCGGCTTCTTGCAACCGAGCCGACGTCAGGCGAGACAACGACCATGTCCTCATAATCGGGGAACTTGTCCATATAGTATTTCACAAAAATCGGATTTGCCAGCAGGTTGTCCACGGGAATGTCAAAGAAGCCCTGAATCTGCGCGGCATGCAGGTCCATGGTCAGCACGCGGTCGGCGCCCGCGGCCTCGATCATGTTGGCGACCAGCTTCGCGGAGATGGGGTCGCGGCCCTTGGCCTTGCGGTCCTGCCGGGCATAGCCGAAGTACGGGATGACGGCGGTGATGCGGCCGGCGGAGGCGCGCTTGCACGCGTCGATCATGATCAGCAGCTCCATCAGGTTGTTGTTGACGGGCTTGCAGGTGGACTGGACAAGGAATACATCGCTTCCGCGGACGGTTTCGTTGATGGTGACAGAGACCTCGCCGTCAGCAAAGGTCGTGACCGTGCAGTCACCCAGCGGCAGCCACAGCTTCCGGCACACGCCCTCGGCAAAGGGACGGTTCGCGTTTGCGCAGAATACCTTGACGTTTTTACCATGCGAAATCATATGAAATTACCTCTTTCTGTTCGGGCGGCGCGGATGCGGCACGCCATGTTCTGTTGCCTGGGAGGCTCTGATGAAACGGACGGAGTCATTCAGCGGGAGCTTCTGACGCAGGTCGGGATTTGAAAAGCAAAGAAATTCTGTATTCTGTATGTATTTCAGGCTTTTCAAACCGCACAACCGAGGCAGAGCATCCGCCGAAGGCCGGGGGCCATTTCTTCAGGGACTCCCCTGTTCAGCTTATCCAAAGCTCCCTCCGGAGCGGTGGTACAAAATTATTTCGGCTCCTTCAGCTTGTGCTTTGCGGCCCAGTCCTTTTTGTTGGTCTGCCGCGCGCGCGCCACGGCCAGCGCCATGGCCGGCACGTCGTCGGTGATTGTCGAGCCGGCGGCGGTATACGCACCGTCGCCCAGCGTCACGGGCGCGACCAGATTGGTGTTGCAGCCGATAAAGGAATTGTCGCCGATGGTCGTGCGGAATTTTTTCACGCGGTCATAGTTGACCGTGACCGTGCCGCAGCCGAAGTTGACGTTTCTGCCCACGTCGCTGTCGCCGACATAGGTCAGATGCGAAATCTTGGTGCCGTCGCCGATGTTGGAATTCTTGACCTCGACGAAGTCGCCCACCTTGACGCTGTTGCCGACGCTGCTTCCCGGCCGGATGTAGGCAAACGGACCGATGTGCGCGTCAAAGCCGACGGTGGAGTTATAAATCTGCGAGGCGTTGACCACGGTCTCGTCGCCGATCTTGCTGTTTTCCAGATAGCTGTTCGGGCCGATGGTGCAGTTTTTGCCGATGGAGGTCAGTCCGCGCAGGATTGTGCCCGGCAGGACAGCCGTCCCCGCGCCGATGCAGACGGTGGGGTCGATGTACGTGTTGCCGTAGTCCCAGATTTCCACGCCCATGCGGGCCAGCCGCTCAAGATTTGCGCGGTTCAGCACCGGCTGCCACTCGGTCAGCTCCTGCATCCCGCCGACGGGATACACGCCGTCGCGGTCGGTATACGGCACGCCGTGGCTCTTGAGGAAATCGGTAAAGATGAATTTGTCGTCCAGCGCCTCCATCAGCGTCTGGCGATTGACCGACGTGACGGGACTGACGACGGGCGCGTCGGCAAAGGCGTCCTCATCGGCGGCAAACGGCAGAATAACGGCCGGCCCCGTGACGACGACGATGTCCTCCTCGGTCTCATCGGCCGTGGAGAGAAATACATGCAGCTGGTCGGAGGTCGTCTCCGCCGACGGGCACCAGAAATCCACATCGCTGGGGAAACAGGCGCGCACCTCGCGGCGGAAGCGTTCGTGACAGACCAAAAAGAAACGCCCGACGCCGCCGGCCATCAGAGAGTTGACAAGCCATGACAGAAGGGGCGTACCCATGATGTTCTGCAGCATCATGGGGCGTGGATATCCTGTTTTCGCGGTATCGTCGGGTATAAATACGACGGCAGACAATCCGGACAAGCCGCTCACAACCTTTCTTCACCGCGGACGCGGTGGCCATACTGTCTGTATTATAGCAGAGAAGCGCGTATTTGTATAGAAATTTCGGAAAAAATATTGCCGAAAAGCACGCGGCGAATTGCGCCGGATTGCAGGATATGCTATAATGTGCGCGGGAAAAACCCGTGCGGAGCCGCACGGATCGAAAAAAGAGGACAGATACATGCTGGAATTAAAAAATCTCTGCCTGACGGCGAATGATGAAAACGGCAAGGCGGAAATTCTCAAGGACATCTCTCTGACGGTGGCGGATCAGTCGTTTGTCGTCGTCACCGGCCCGAACGGCGGCGGCAAGACGACGCTTGCAAAGACGGTGATGGGTCTGGCACAGCCGACCGCCGGTCAGATTTTCTGGAACGGCGAGGACATCACACACCTGAACGTGACCGAGCGCGCGCGCCGCGGCATCTCCTACGGCTTTCAGCAGCCGCCGCGCTTCAAGGGCATGAAGGTGTCGGACCTGCTGACCATTGCGGCGGGCCGGAGCCTCAGCCACGACGAGGCGTGCAGCTATCTGACGCAGGTGGGCCTGTGCGCACGCGACTATCTGGGCCGCGATGTGGACACCAGCCTCTCCGGCGGCGAGGTCAAGCGCATTGAAATCGCAACCATTCTGGCGCGCAACGCAAGTCTGATGATCTTCGACGAGCCGGAGGCCGGCATCGACCTATGGTCGTTCGCCCGCCTGACCGAGACGTTCCAGGCCATCCACGACCGGCGCAAAAGCACGCTGATCATCATTTCCCATCAGGAGCGCATCATCCGTCTGGCCGACGAGATCATTCTGGTGGCAAACGGGCAGATTGCCGGACGCGGCACGGTGGACGCGCTGTATCCGCAGATTCTGGCCGACACGGTTTCCGGCTGCAATCGTCTGGAGGTGAACGGAACATGCTGAACGACGTACAAAAGCACATTCTTGAGATCGTCGCCGATATGAAGGGCATCCCCGACGGCGCGGTGAATATCCGTTCCGACGGCAAAAAGGCCTTCCGTCAGAACTCAAAGAACATTGAAATCACCTCCAAAACGGACAAGGACGGCATCGACATCCGCATCGCGCCGTTTACCAGGCACGAAAACGTCCACATTCCGGTTGTCCTGACCGAAAGCGGACGGCACGACATGGTCTATAACGACTTTTTTGTCGGCGAGGGCGCGGATGTGCGCATCGTCGCGGGCTGCGGCATTCACAACTGCGGCGACTGCGATTCCGAGCACGACGGCATTCACACCTTCTATGTCGGCAAAAATGCGCATGTGACCTACATCGAAAAGCACTATGCCGAGGGCGAGGGCACCGGCAAGCGCATTCTCAATCCGCAGACGGTCGTCTATCTGGATGAGGGCGCAAGCATCACGATGGAAACCAGCCAGATTGCGGGCGTGGACGACACAAAGCGCTATACAAAATGCGTGGCGCAGGGCACGGGCTCGGAAATTCTCATCACGGAGAAGCTCCTGACGCACGGCGACCAGCACGCCGTGTCCGAGATGGACGTCATTCTGGACGGCGAGGGCAGCCGCACGCGCGTCGTGTCCCGCAGCGTGGCAAAGGAGGACTCCACACAGGTGTTCTACCCGCGCGTGCAGGGCAACACGAAGTGCTTCGGCCACGTCTCCTGCGACGCGATCATCATGGGAAACGCAAAGGTGCGCGCCATTCCGGAAATCTCCTGCAACCACGTCGACGCCAGCCTCATCCATGAGGCGGCCATCGGCCGCATCGCGGGCGAGCAGCTGCTGAAGCTTCAGACGCTGGGCCTGACCGCCGAAGAGGCGGAGGAGAAAATCCTTGAAGGATTCCTGCGATAAACGACCAGCCTCCCGCATCCCGCGGGAGGCTGGTTTTTCCGGTATTCACCGGAACTGCTCTCAAATGCAGTAACACTGCAACCGTGCCTCCGGCGGCGATTCTGCTCCGCACCCTGTAGGGGCCGATGCCCACATCGGCTCTTTTGTCCGGTTTCACCGGAAGTGCCGTTGAATGCGGTGGGACCGCAACTGTGCCTTCGGCGACCCACTTTTTCTGTCTTGCCAGAAAAAGTAGGCAAAAAGAGGCGCCGAGGACGCGCTATATTGCGCGCTCACGCGCGCGATTTTTATTTACGCCCTCTTCGGGCGCAGAATTGCGACCGTTCCGATGGCTTTCGGTTCCGACAAATGTACTACACGCATTTGCGAGTAGACTGCGATAATTTCGGTTCTGCTCATTTCCGGAATACTCGGCCTGTTACAATTCTGCATAGCACCTTGTAGGGGCCGATGCCCACATCGGCCCGCGCAGTGCACACCGTTTTCACGGAAATCTGCGGCGAATTCAATGGTTCCCTACGGGCCGATGTGGGCATCGGCCCCTACAAACGTATATGAAAAACAAACAGAGCAGACGACCATGTCCGCCCTTACAAATATGCTGCACCACCGGCGAACACGTAGATGCGTTCTGCATTCCACAGCAGTGTGTTTTGCCATCCCCTTGCGCGGCAACTGTTTCCGATGGGAGCGTTGTCTCCACGCAGGCGGCGCTGTAGTCCAGTTTTGCAGAGAGATTCTCGTGTGCTGGCCGCAATGTTCTTCTACGGGGTACTTCTGTGGCACTGCGGTACAATCCGATCCGCATCCAGCGCCTCTTTTTGCCCACTTTTTCTGGCGCAACAGAAAAAGTGGGTCTGCGAAGCAACAGTTGCGGTTTTACCGCATTCAGCGGCGCTCCGGTGAAAATGGACGAGCATATTCAAAAAGCAGCCAGCGCAAGCCGCCGCTGGCTTTTTCTCTCCGCGTCTGATATAATGTAGACAATTCAGAAAAAAGAGGAAAAATTATGGCACAGTTTTTGCCCGTCAGCAGGGCGGACATGCAGGCGCGCGGATGGGAGCAGTGCGACTTTGTCTATATCATCGGCGACGCATACGTCGATCATCCTTCGTTCGGCCATGCGATCATCTCGCGCGTGCTGGAAAGCGCAGGCTATAAGATCGGCATCATCTCACAGCCCGATTGGAAACAGCCGGAGTCGGTCTGCGCGCTGGGGCGGCCGCGGCTGGGCTTTCTGGTTTCGGGCGGCAATATGGACTCGATGGTCAATCACTACGCCGTGTCCAAAAAGCACCGCCAGACCGACGCCTTTACCCCAGGCGGCGTGATGGGAAAGCGGCCGGATTACGCTGTGACGGTGTACTGCAATCTCATCCGGCGCAGCTACCGCGATGTGCCCGTGATCATCGGCGGCATTGAGGCAAGCCTTCGCCGCCTTGCGCACTATGACTACTGGTCGGACAGGCTCAAGCGCTCGATTCTGCTGGATTCGCAGGCGGATCTGCTGCTGTACGGCATGGGCGAGCGGAGTATCGTCGAGGTTGCCGACGCGCTGAACGACGGGATGGACGTGCATGACATCACCTACATCGACGGTACGGTTTTCCGCGTGAAAAGGCCGGATGACAATCTGGACTATCTGCGCCTGCCGGACTATCCGAGCCTGCTGGCAGACCCGAAAAAATACGCCGAAAGCTTTTATCTGCAATACCGCAATACCGATCCGTTTTCGGCAAAGCGCCTGCTTGAGCCGTATGGCGAAAATGAGTTTATCGTCCAGAATCCGCCGCAAAAGCCGCTTTTGCAGGCGGAAATGGACCGCGTCTACGGTCTTGACTACTGCCGGACGTACCATCCGTCGTATGAAAGGCTGGGCGGCGTGCCCGCCATTTCCGAGGTGCGCTTCAGCCTCGCGTCCAACCGCGGCTGCTTCGGCGCTTGCAGCTTCTGCGCGCTGACGTTCCATCAGGGGCGCATCATCCAGACGCGAAGCCACGAATCCATTCTGGCCGAGGCCGAGCGAATGACGCACGAGCCGGATTTCAAGGGCTATATCCATGATGTGGGCGGCCCCACGGCCAATTTCCGCCAGCCGGCGTGCAAAAAACAGCTGACAAAGGGTGCATGCCAGAACCGGCAGTGCCTGTTCCCCTCGCCATGCAAAAATATGATCGCCGACCACAGCGACTATGTCTCGCTCCTGCGCAAACTCCGGAAGCTGCCGGATGTGAAAAAGGTCTTTATCCGGAGCGGCATCCGCTTTGACTATCTGCTGGCCGACAAATCCGACACGTTTTTCCATGAGCTGGTGCGGTATCATATCTCCGGACAGCTCAAGGTTGCGCCGGAGCACGTTTCCGACCATGTTCTGGAGAAAATGGGCAAGCCGCGGCACGCGGTTTATCTGCAATTCCTTGAAAAATACAGAAAAATCAATGAAGCAGAGCACATGAAGCAGTATGTTGTGCCGTATCTCATGTCGTCGCACCCCGGCTGTACGCTGCGCGATGCGGTGGAGCTGGCCGAATATCTGCGCGATACCGGCCACAATCCCGAGCAGGTGCAGGATTTTTATCCCACGCCGTCGACGCTTTCGACCGTCATGTACTATACCGGTCTTGATCCGCGGACGATGGAGCCAGTCTATGTTCCGAAAAATCCGCACGAAAAGGCAATGCAGCGCGCACTGATGCAGTACCGCGACCCGAAAAATTACGTGCTGGTGAAGGAGGCGCTGGTCAAAGCCGGACGCACCGACCTGATCGGTTTTACGCCGAAGTGCCTCATCCGGCCCTATCCGCCGAAGGGCGAAAAGCCGGAGCAGAGACGCGCAGGGACCGCGGAGGGCGCGAAAAAGCCCCTTCAAAACGCGAAAAAAGCCGCGCAAAACACGAAAAAAACTGAAAAAAATGCGAAAAATCCCGCAAAAAACAGCAAAAATTTTGCGCCGGACAGCAAAAAAAGCGCGCCGAAGCGCGCACAGAGCACATCGAAAGGCCATTTGCGGCGCGGACGCGCGGATTGACGCAGGCTGTGCGGCGCTCCGGCGGCGAAGCGGGCGCGGAGCCTGTACTATTCTCCTGCGCCGCCTCATATAGTTTGCCATACGAACTAAATGAGGTGGAGACATGGAACATACGGCCAACAGCATCACCCTGCGCGGCACCCTGATGGGGCTGCCGGAATTCTCACACGAAAATCATGAGCGGAGATTTTACCGCTTCCAGCTGGAGGTGGAGCGCCTGTCCGGCACGTCGGATATTCTGCCGGTCATGGCGGCGGAGGACGTTCTGTACGCGATGGACCTGTTCCGCGGGTGCCGCGTGGAGGTGACGGGACAGATCCGCTCGTTCAACAGCAAGGCCGCCACGGGGCGGCGGCTGATCATCTCGGTCTACGCGGCGTCGATGACGACCTCGGACGCGGAGCCGGAAAACGAGGTTGCGCTGACGGGCGCGATCTGCAAGGAGCCGGTCTACCGGCGCACGCCGCTGGGCCGCGAAATCTGCGATATCATGCTGGCCGTCAACCGGCCGTATCACCGGACGGACTATATTCCGTGCATCCTGTGGGGACGGACGGCGCAGGAGGCCGCCGATCTGCCGGTGGGCGCGCGGATTCAGCTGACGGGGCGGCTGCAAAGCCGCGAATATGTCAAGGTCCTGCCGGACGGAAGCGAGAAGCGGACCGCCTATGAGGTTTCCGTCACAACGGCGGAGCCGGCAGATGAGGAAACGGGCCGCTTCTGAAAAAATTTCCGAAATTTTCTGTATACCGTGAAACCCGCGCGGAAAAAAGTCGTCATTAAGGATGACCGGAAAAAACGGAGGCGCCGCGGAGCACTGCGGCCGCAATGCGCCGCCGGAACAAATGAAAGGGGATACCAAGGATGAAAAAGAACAGACTTCTTGCAATTGTGCTGGCCGTACTGCTGCTGGCGGGCGCGCTGGGCGGGTGCGCGGCAAGCACCAAGAGCGCGGCGAGCGCGCCGATGGCGTCGTATGACACCGCCGCAGGCGGCAACTACAAATCGGAGATCGGGGCGAATCAGGCTGCCGAAACGCCTGCGGAAGCGCCGGTGGAAAGCGAAATCGCGGCCGAGGAATCGGGCGAGTTCGTCAACACGAAGTCGTATGACGTCGAGGGGCAGGACGACGCGGCGGACAGCGTGTCCGACGGCGCGCAGAGCCTTTCCGACAAGATCATCTACTCCGCAAGCCTCAGCATTCAGACCACCGAGTTTGACGATTCGATTGCGGCGCTGGAAAAGAGCGTAAAGGAATTCGGCGGCTTTGTCGAAAATTCCAACGTTTCGGGCAATGTGACGTATAATTCCGACGGCACGACGCATATCGTCGACCGCTATGCCAGCTATACTGTGCGCATTCCGGCAAAGCGGTTTGAGGAATTTCTGCGGCTGAGCAACGGACTGGGCAGCGTGACCGATTCCGGCCGCTACGCCGAAAACGTGACCTCGCAGTATACGGACTATGAGGCGCGGCTGTCGTCGCTGCGGACGCAGGAGGAGCGGCTGCTGAGCATGCTGGAAAAATCCGAGGATGTGGAGAGTCTGATTGCGCTGGAGCAGCGGCTGGCCGACGTGCGGTATGAGCTGGAGTCCATCGAGCGCAATCTGCGGAATCTGGACATGCAGATCGGCTATTCCACCGTGGATATCATGATGTGGGAGGTCGAAAAGTACACGCCGACCGCGCCGGTGAAGCGCACGTTCGGCGAAAAGCTGTCCGACGCGCTGAAAAACGGATGGGACAGCTTTACAAGCGGATTGCAGTACTTCCTGATCGATCTGGTCTACGCGCTGCCGGGGCTGATTCTGTTCCTGCTGATTGCCGCGGCGGTTGTGGTTGTGATTGTGAAGCTGAACCGCAGGCGCAGAGCACGGAAGGCCGCAAAGCAGGCGGCGCAGACGCCTCCGCAGACGCCGCCCGCGGAGGATGAAGCAAAGAAATAAGGGGATGATAAAAAGGAGCCGGAAGGCTCCTTTTTATTTCCCTGCAAGGGAAATGTAGGGACGACGACCCTGTCGGCCCTTTTGTCCGGTTTCACCGGAGGTTCCATTTTTAACAGCGACGCTGTAACCGTGCCTTCGGCGACCCACTTTTTCTGTCTTGCCAGAAAAAGTGGGCAAAAAGAGGCGCGCACAGGGGGATTTCGATTTCCCCCTGTGCCACCCCCTGAAAGCGACCAAAAGGGGACGGCGGTC
>CAKUJN010000037.1 GCA_934661735.1 uncultured Oscillospiraceae bacterium | reverse complement strand
AGTATGAGCTGGACCCCGAGGACGACGTCACCGAGGACCTCTCCGGCGACTATCGCCGGCAGTATGAATACCGCGCAGTGATTCTGCGCTGTAAAAACGACGCGGCGGTCACATCCAAGCGAAATTATGCCGGCGGCATCTGCGGCCGGATGGATCTGGGTCTGATTGACGGGTGTGAAAGCTATGGCGCGGTCGGCAGCGAGGGCGGAAGCTATGTCGGCGGCATCGCCGGCGTGACCGCGGCGACAATCCGCGGCAGCTATGCCAAGTGCACGCTCCGCGGCCAGAAATACGTCGGCGGCATCGTCGGCTCCGGCGTTGCGGAAAAGCTCAGCGGCGACGGCAGCACGGTTGCCGGCTGCTATTCCATGGTGGATATCACGGACTGTACGCAGTATTCCGGCGCGATTTCCGGTTATGAGACCGGAAGCTATCTGGAAAATCTCTATGTCAGCGACAGCCTTGCGGGCGTGAACCGCCGGAGCTACAGCGGGCAGGCAGAGCCGGTCGACTATGAGCAGCTGCTTGAGCTGCCGCATCTGCCGCGGGCAATGCAGACGCTGACGCTCCGCTTCGTCGCGGATGGGCAGACGATATTCTCCACGGACTTTGACTATGGCGCGTCGTTTGACGCGGCGGATTTTCCCGCGATTCCGGAAAAGGACGGCTGCATTGCCGCGTGGGACCGGAGCGAGTTGGAAAACCTGCATTTTGACACGGTTGTGACAGCAGTCTACACGCCGTATATCCCAGGGCTTGCATCTGAGGCGGTCCGCGAGGACGGCAGACCGGTGATGATGGCGGAGGGCAGATATCAGGAGGGCGATACGCTCCGGATTACGGCCGAGCCGCTTACGCCGGCGGCGTTCCACATCCATACGGGGAGCATTCCAAACCGGATTTCCGGCTATCTGTCCACAATCGGAACGGATGCGTTCTCTCTGACGACCGCCAACTGGGAGGCCGTCGAGCAGTGGAGCGTTCAGCTGCCGGACGACGGCGCGCAGACGCATACGCTGCGCTATCTGGCGCCGGACGGACAGACAAAGCGCCTGCGCGTCTATGCCGAGACGGATGGTGTGTGGGAGAAGCTTCCGACGCAGACGATGGGCAGCTATGTGCTGTTCCCCGTGAGCGGCGGCAGCGCGCGCATTTCGGTTGTCACAACAATCGATATCTGGTGGATATGGGTGCTGCTTCTGGCGGTTCTGGGGCTGATTGCGTTTCTGGTGATTCATTTTGTGCGTAAAGCGGCGCGTAAGGCGCGGGCGCGGAGCGCCGTTTTGCAGACAGCGGGCGGCCCACCCGAGCAGAAGCCGGTTTATGACACGCCGTCCGCTCCGGCGGAGACGACGTACTCTGCGGCGGATGAGGCGCTTTTACAGCGCGCGGTTTCGGCCGAGGAGCGGCTTGCGCAGGCCGAGGAGGAGCTGCGCATCCTGCGCGGCGAAAGTGATGCGTCTGCACCGCAGGCGGATCATATGCCGCCGGAGCAGCCGGAGACATCTGCGACAGAAATGTATGGAAAGAAGCGGAAAAAACGTTTTAAGTGGTGGATTCCGGTCGTAATTGTTGCGGTTCTGCTTGCCGCGGCTGCGGCGGTGCTGCTTCTGCGGCCGTCGCTCAGGAATGATCTGGAGGCGTATTATCTGCTGAAAACCTGCGCGGCAAAGGACCCGCTGAGCATGGAGCTGACGGTTTCCGGAGCGCTTGGCGGCGAGTCGTATGAGACGGATGCGTCGGTCTACCGGACGAAGGTCGACGGAAATATGATGACCTGTATTCAGCGCGGCGGCGTCCGCCTGTATTACAGCGGAGCGACGCTCTATCTGGAAAACGGCAGGGCGTTCAATGCCGAGGGAATGTTTGCAGACAGCTCGGAGCTGATTGACAGGGCGGCGGAGCTGTACCGCCTGGTCGATGTCGAAGTGTCCGCGAACGGCGGACAGAAGATTTATACGGCGGCGGCCAGTGGAAGCGATGCGGCGGAGCTGACGGCGATTCTGATGCCTGCGGCGGCGGACGTCTCGGTCGAACGGGTTGACATGGCGCTTACGGCGGAGAACGGGGCGCTGAAGGCGCTTGCGTTTTCGGCGGACAGCGGCAGCCTGTCGCTGCGCGCCGAGCTGACGATATCGGAGGGGAAGAAGGCTCCCGCGGTGCCGGAAGCCGTCAAAAGTGCTATATCCGGTGGAAAAACGGGCGGAAAGGCGCTTTCCGAGGAACTGTTTTCTCTGATTGCGGCATGGGACGCGGCGCTTTCCGGCGATACGGTTTCGGCGGATATCGCCGTTTCGGCAGACTGCGGGCCGATTGTCCTGAACGACACGCTGCAATATGATGTGGAGCGGATTTCGGGGCAGTCGTTCAGCTGCATCCGCAGAGAACCGCTGGCGCTGTATTTCTCCGGCGACCGGATGTGCGACGCATCGGGGAGTACGTCACAGATGGACAGTGGAAAGCTGATGGACACGGCGGGACTGGTCGAGCTTTGCTACCGGCTGGCGCTGAACGGCGAGGTTTCGAGCCGCGGCAGAGGGAACGGAACGGAATATACGCTGACGCTGGATGAGGACGCGATGCGCGAGGCGGCACAGGCCATTGCGCCGGATACAAGGGCGCAGAGCATTACCTATCGCGACGGAGCGCTGAGCATGTACGTTGAGGACGGGACGCTGCGTTCGGCATCCGTCCGGTGCGCCGGAGCGATTCATATCGTCGTTGCAGACGCGGAGGCATCGCTGGGCGCGGAGATGACGTTTGTCGAGCGCGAGGTCGATTTCCCGCAGCAGGTGATTGACGCACTGCGAAAATAACCGCTGAAAAACGCGAAAAACAGCGTGAAAACTGAAAAAATTGACGCGAAAACCGCGAAAAATCCGCGAAAAATTCATGTGAAAACGGTGAAAAGCGTGAAAAAACGTGCAGCGAACAGGGGTCGTTGCACGTTTTTTGCAACAGAATGCGCACATCAGCCGGCGGGGGCGGACGTGTCCGCGGGAGGCTGCGCATACTGCGCAAGCGTCTGCTTGCAGAAGTTTACATAATCCTGCGCTACATCGTCCGGAAAGACGATTTTCGCGCGGTCGCCGAAGCCGGTCAGCCAGCCAAAGAAAATGGGGGAGACGGTGATTTCGGCGGTGAAGAGAAAGTGCGTATCGCCGTCGGGGATGAGCATGCTGTCGCGGCCGAAGCGGTCGAGCACCACGCCGGAGAGCGAATTGTCAAAACGGAGCTTGACCTGACGCGCGTCGCCGGAGAACATGCTGAACACATTGCGGCCGTACTGTGACAGGTCGAGGGCGCGGGCCTCGTCGTCGATATAGCGCTTTTTGCGCGTCCGGCGGATGGCGTCCATCTTGTCCACGCGGTAGTGCGTGATGCCGTGGCGCGCGGAGTGGGCGATGAGGTAGTAATTTTCGTTGTCCCAGCAGAGGGCGTAGGGACTGGCGGTGTAGGTCCGGTCGCGGTAGTGGCGCTGCCTGTCCACGCCCCAGTCGAAATAGCGGAACGTGATCTGGCAGTTGCGCGCGATGGCCTCGTGGATGCGGTCGACATTATAGTAGATGCTTTCGTTCATGGTTTTGACGCGGCCGGTGACGACAACCTGCCGCCGGAGGCTTCCGGCCTCGTGGACGCCTGCCAGCGTTTCCAGCTTTTCAATCAGCTGCATGGATTTTTTCGCGCTGAGAAAGCGGGAGGACTGTACCGCGTCGACCAGCAGCTTCAGCTCGGGCAGCTCGAACGTGCGCGAGGCCAGATAGTAGCCGCCGTTCGGGCCGCGCCGGACGCAGATGTCCATGCCGAAGTCCTGAAGGCAGGCGATATCGCTGTAGATGCTTTTGCGCTCGGCGCGGATGCCGCGCGCCGCCAGCGCGTCGATGATTTCCTGCGTGCCGAGGGGGTGGGATTCGTCGCTCTGCTGCTCAAGCATCTGGCGGAGATACAGAAGCTTGCGCTTCTGGTTGTCGGATTTTGCCATCATGATCGCCTCCTGCGTCCATTTTATCGGACGCTTCAGCGAAGCGCAAGCGGTTTTGCGCAAATTCCAAAGAAATTCTTAATTTGTACATTTCGCCGCTTTTGTGATATAATGAAAAAAACAGGTCGGGAGGACAAAGCATTGCTGTATCTCGGGTGCCATCTTTCCTCGGCAAAGGGCTATGCCGCCATGGGGCGCACGGCGCTTTCCATCGGGGCGAACACGTTTCAGTTTTTTACGCGCAATCCGCGCGGCGGCGCGGCGAAGGCCATCGATCCGGACGACGTGGCGGCGTTTTGCGCGATGCAGGCGGACGGACGGCTTGGAACGGTTATCGCGCACGCGCCGTATACGGTCAATCCCTGTTCAAAGGACGAAAAAACGCGCGAGTTTGCGCGGCAGACGCTGGCGGACGATCTGCGGCGGCTGGAAATGACGCCGGACAACCTGTACAACTTCCACCCGGGCAGCCACGTCGGGCAGGGAATGGAAGCGGGAATCGCGGAGATCATTGAGACGCTGAACGCGATTCTGACGCCGGAGCAGCGGACGACGGTCCTGCTGGAGACGATGGCGGGAAAGGGAAGCGAGGTCGGCGGGCGGTTTGAGGAGCTGCGCGCGATTATCGACGGCGTGACGCTTTCCGGACGCCTGGGCGTATGCCTGGACACCTGCCATGTGTTTGACGCGGGGTATGACATCGTGCACGATCTGGACGGGGTGCTGGAGGAGTTTGACCGCGTGATCGGGCTTTCAAGGCTGCGCGCGCTGCACATCAACGACAGCAAAAATCCCATCGGCTCGCACAGGGACCGGCACGAGGTCATCGGCGGCGGGCAGATCGGACAGGAGGCTCTGCTGCGGGTGGTGCGGCATCCGGCGCTGGAGGGACTGCCGATGGTGCTGGAGACGCCGAACGAGCTGGACGGCTATGCGGCGGAGATCCGGCTTCTGCGCGGGGAAATGTGAAATATCTGTGAAGGCCGCGGCCGGTTTCTTGCGATTTCGGCCGGTATATGATACGCTGTAGGTATCGAATGACGCAGAGAGAAAAAGGAGAGGAAGTATCGTCCATGGAGCAGGAAAAGAAGCGCCCGTATCGGGAAAGACCCTATTTCAAAATTGCCGTGACGGCGCTGGCCGTCATATTCGTCAGCATTCTGCTGGTGGTCATATTCACGGATCTGCCTGGCTTTTTCGCCATGCTCAAGGCGTTCGGCGCGATTCTCTCGCCGCTGGTCTCGGGATGCGTGTTTGCGTTCCTGCTCAATCCGCTGGTGCGGTTCGCGGACGCGCGGCTGTGTCCATGGCTGGAAAAGCGCGGAAAGGGAAAGCACTCGCCGCAGAAGGTCAGCCGCGCGATTTCGATTGTATTCGCACTGATTTTTGCGGGACTGATTATCTACGCGTTCTTTGCGATGCTGCTGCCGCAGCTGTATGAGAGCATTATGGGCATTGTCAACAGCGCCGAAGATTATTACAGAAGCATTGAGAAATGGTTCAACAAGGTTCTGGCGGACAATCCGGAAATTCAGGGGTATGCGGACACGGCGCTGAACAAGGTGTTCGATTATCTGAAAAACTGGGCGAACACCAGCCTGCTGGGCGACATGCAGAAGTTTGTCACGACGGTGACGGCTTCGGTCATTTCGGTCGTCAAATGGGTGGCGAATCTTCTGATCGGTCTGGTTGCGTCGATCTACATTCTGTGGTCGAAGGATCTGTTTCAGGCGCAGGCGAAGAAAATTCTGGTTGCGGCGTTCCGGCCGCAGGCCGCGGATCACATTCTGTATCTGGGCCGTGAGACGAACAAGATCTTCAACGGCTTTGTCATCGGCAAGATCATCGACTCGGCCATTATCGGCGTGATCTGCTATATCGGAATGCTGATTCTGAAGCTGCCGTATCCGGCGCTGGTCGCGACGATTGTCGGCGTGACGAATGTGATTCCGTTTTTCGGGCCGATCATCGGTGCGGTGCCGAGCGGACTGCTGATTCTGCTGGTCAATCCGCTTCAGGCGTTCTACTTTGTCATTTTCGTCATCTGTTTGCAGCAGCTGGACGGAAACGTCATCGGACCGAAGATTCTGGGCAATACCGTGGGTATCTCCGGATTCTGGGTGCTGATTTCCATCACGGTGGCGGCAAGCTTGTTCGGGTTTGCGGGGATGCTTCTGGGCGTGCCGGTGTTCGCGGTGATTTACATGCTGATTTCCGACGCGGTCAATCTGGCGCTGAGCCGCAAGGGCCGCACGACCGTGACCGACGCATACGGGCCGATTCAGGAGGTTTCCGATCTGGACAGGCCGGCAGCGGCGGAGGCAGCGGCGGAGGCGCAGCCTGAGGAAGCGGCGGCAGGAGAGCAGAAATAGAAAAGCGGTGTCCCTCACACGCGTGAGGGGCACATGGTCATATGACAGGAGAGCGTTATGGAGTCTTTCAGCTTATGGGTGGAGCAGCTTCGGCAGGCGGGCTTCGCGGCAGTGTACAGCGGCATTCTGCGCTATGTGTTTCCGGCGCTGGCGCTGCTGATTCTGCTGCGGTGCGCGCGGTCGCTGCTGATGTTCCGCAGAGAGCCGGAGGTGTGGGCGTGGCTGGCGACGCCGGCGGGGGAGCACATCCCCGTGACGCACTGGGAAAGTCTGCTCGGCAGGGCGAGAAGCTGCGACGTGGTGCTGGACTATCCGACGATTTCGCGCAGCCACGCGGTGCTGACGCGCTATGACGACGGAAGCTGGACCGTTTCGGACGTCGGGTCGAAGGGCGGCGTATGCGTCAACGGCGAGGAGACGGCCATGAGCGTTGTGGCGTTCGGCGACGAGATTTCGCTTGGCGGCGTGGGGTTTACGCTGGTGCCGATTACAAAGGAGCAGGAACGGATTCAGGCGGCTGTCCGGACAAGGCCGGACGGAGAGGTGCATCCGGCGGTGACGCTTCTGTTTCTGACGCTGTTTCAGATACTGGCGTGCTTGCAGCTGATGCTGGGGTGCGAGGAGACGGGCGCGGTCGCGGGCGCGTTCGGCGCGCTGATTGCGATGCAGTGGCTTCTGTTCGGGTTTTACCGGATGCGCCGCCGCAGCGGCTTTGACGTGGAGACGATTGCGTTTTTCCTGTCGACGGTCGGCTTTGCGGTGATCTGCTCGGACAATCCGGCGGCGCTGAAAAAGGAAATTGTGGCCATGGCGGGCGGTATTGCGCTGTTTCTGGCGCTGTGCTGGACGCTGCGCGATCTGGAGCGTGCGAAAAAGCTGCGCTACGCCGTGTCGGCGTTTGGAATTCTGCTGCTGATGGCGAACGTGCTGTTCGGCGTGGAGAAATTCGGCGCGAAAAACTGGATGCAGCTGGGGCCGGTGTCGTTCCAGCCGTCGGAGATTGTCAAAATCTGCTTTATCTTCGCGGGCGCGTCGACGCTTCAGCGGTTGATGACGAAGCGGAATCACATTCTGTTCATTGCGTATTCGGCGGCAATCTGCGGATGTCTGGCGCTGATGAACGACTTTGGAACGGCGATTATCTTCTTTGTGACGTTTCTGGTGACGGCGTTCATGCGGTCGGGCGACTTTGCGACGCTGGGTCTGGCGGTTGCCGGAACGGGATTTGCGGGTGTGCTGGTGCTGCGGTTCAAGCCGTACGCCATGCGGCGGTTCGCGGTGTGGCGGCACGTCTGGGAAAACGCGCTGACGACCGGCTATTCGCAGACAAGAGCGATGATGTGCATCGCCTCGGGCGGGCTGTTCGGCCTTGGCGCGGGGAAGGGATGGCTGAAATATGTGGCGGCGTCGGACACGGATCTGGTATTCGCGTTTGTCGCGGAGGAATGGGGACTGCTGCTGGCGGTTCTGATGGTGGCGGCGGTGGCGGTGCTGGCGGCGTTTGTGGTGCGGTCGGTGCCGCTGGGCCGGAGCAGCTTCTACGCCATCGGCGCGGCGTCGGCGGCGACAATTCTGGTGGTGCAGACGATTCTGAATGTGTTCGGGACGGTTGATCTGCTGCCGCTGACGGGCGTGACGTTCCCGTTTGTGTCAAACGGCGGATCGAGCCTTTTGTGCGTGTGGGGGCTGCTGGCGTTTATCAAGGCTGCCGATACGCGGCAAAACGCGAGCTTTGCCGTGAAGCTGCCGGACAGAGGGGAGGACTCCGAATGAAAAAGATTTCGGCGCGCGCGTTCTTCGCGCTGGCGCTGGCGGGGGTGCTCCTGCTGGGAACGGCGGCGTTTACGGTCAGCTATTTTGTGCACGCGGACGAGTGGGTCACGTTTTCCGGAAGCCCGCATGTCTATTCCGGCACGAATCTGAGCAGCGGAATTGTGACGGACCGCGCGGGGCGGCTGCTTCTGGACGCGACGGAGGGGCGGACGTATTCGGACGACGCGCTGACACGGAAATCGACCGTGCATCTGCTGGGCGACCGGTACGGGTATATCTATGCGCCGCTGCTGGGGCACTACGCCGACAAAATGATCGGCTATGACAGGATCAACGGCCTGTTCCGGCTCCGCGAGGAGGAGGCGTCCGCGCAACTGACGATCAGCGCGGCGGTACAGAACGCGGCGCTTCAGGCACTGGATGGCCGGCGCGGCACGGTGGGCGTGTACAACTATGAAACCGGTGAGATTCTGTGCGCGGTGACGGCGCCGAGCTATGATCCGGACAACGTGCCGGACATTGAAAACGACACAACGGACGCGTATAAGGGAGTTTATGTAAACCGGTTCTTTGACGCGGCCTATACGCCGGGGTCGATTTACAAGCTGCTGACGGCGGAGGCGGCGCTGGAAACCGTGGACGATATCCTGACGCAGCGCTTTACCTGCGAGGGCAGGACGATCATCGGCGGGCAGAGCATTGTCTGCGAGGGCGTGCACGGAACGATTGATCTGAAAAACGGACTGGCATACTCGTGCAACTGTGTGTTCGGAGACGTGGCGGTACAGGTCGGGGCGGAAACCCTGGAAAAATACGCGGAGAAGGCGGGACTGACCGGACGGCTGGAATGCGACGGGAATCAGAGCGCAGCGGGAAGGCTGGATCTGAACGGCGCGGACGACGGAGACACCGCGTGGGCCGGCATCGGACAGTACACTGATCAGGTGACGGCATACGCATTTATGCGGTTTATGGGAATCCTCGGCGGTGGAGGCGAAGCAGCGGAGCCGTATCTGATGGCCTCGGTGAAAAGCGGGGAAAAGCAGACGTATGCGGCGAAAACGCGCTCGACCGGACGGATTTTTGAGGCGGAGGCGGTGGAAACGCTGACGCAGATGATGCGGAACAATGTGACGGGCGTTTACGGCACGTGGCAGTTTCCGGAGGTGGCCGTCTGCGCGAAATCCGGCACGGCGGAAATAGAAGGCGAGCAGCCGAACGCGATGTTTGCGGGCTTTGTTGCGGATGCGGAGTATCCGCTGGCCTTTGTTGTGTTTGTGGAGAACGCAGGCCACGGCAGCGCCGTCGCCGCGCCCGTCGCGGGACAGGTCCTGCGGGTGTGCATCGAGGAAATGCAGAAATAATTGCCTTTGGCTCTTGACAAGCGTGCTTGTTTTGTGTATGATAAACGGGCTGTTTCGGTAGTGACAGAAACAGTGATGCCATGGAGTGGTATCGAAGCGGTCATAACGAGCACGACTGGAAATCGTGTGACGGTCAAAAGCCGTCCGAGGGTTCGAATCCCTCCCACTCCGCCATAAGTCCACCGTAATTTTGATAGAATTACGGTGGACTTTTTCTATTGTTTAGGCGCTGGTTGCCTGCTAAAATGAAGATATGCCAATGCGAGAATTATCCGAGTACCTGTACACCGTCGAAAAGCGCTTGGAATAAATTACGTTAGGAGGAAAGAAAGCTAATGTACTACCACGCATCATCTGTTAAGGGTATTACACAACTAACGCCGCATAGTTCGAATCATGGTATCCCTTTGGTTTATTTTTCCACAAAAAGAGAAAACGTATTGGTCTATTTGAGCAATTCCATTGAAAAGTATTGCGTGGAAACCGGCTTTTCTTATGATGGAAAATGCCAAAAATGGGGGCCGTACGGTTTTGGCAAAGATGGGCGGCAACGGTTGGAAGAGTATTATCCCAATGCTCTGATAAGCACATACAAAGGCGTATCCGGTTATATTTATTCTGCCGAGACAATTTCAGATTCCGGTTTTTCGGTTCAAATACCGGATGTCGCTACCAGTCGCATACCGGTCGATATATCCGGTGTGGAGTTTATCACAGATGCCTATGAAGCAATTTTACAGGCGGAACGAGAAGGCCTGCTTACCATTATCCGATATGAAGAAATGAATGATAAAATGAAAGCATGGAACAAAAAGACTATTTTGGATGAATACGAGAACGCATCCGATCATCCGGAGTATCGGCATTTCTTAAAAGGATACTTTTCCGAAATTCTTTGTGGTCGATGACTGTGTATATCCTTGCCTGTGCCGTAAGTAAAGAGCAACGATAAAAATCACTACTTTCCCTTAAATTGAAAATGCACCCCCTAAGCGTCTGGGGGTGCATTCTATTAAAGTTAAGGCTATTTACCAAAGAAAGAAAAGACACGCGAAAGCGTGTCTTTTCTTTTTTGAAAGCCTGCGGGCTGCTTCGGCAGGACGTGCAGTCGAGGGCGGGGATTTGCGGATTGACAGGCGGAGGAAAAGCGGTATATAATAGGAAAAACGGAATGCGGACGGAGGGAAAGACATGCTGGATGAAAAGGATCTGGAGCAGATCAGAGAAATGACACTGGAGGCAAGACGTGGTGCGGTTCATGACATGCAGGTGATACTGGAAAACACGGTCATGAAGCAGCTGGAGCTGCTGGCAGAGGGGCAGAGGACGCTTCTGGAAATGATGGCGCCAAAGTCCAGAGTTGAGACGCTGGAGGATGAGGTCGTCATGCTGAAGCAGGCGTGCCGCATGATGGCGCAGGATATTGCAGAGCTGAAAAAGGCACAGTGACAGCGGAAAAATACAGCGGCAGACGCGAAGGCGTCTGCCGCTTTTGACATTCTACGGGAGGCGGAAAAGGCGGCGGAGGTATGAGGCGGGGAAGGCGGCGCTTTTGCTTTTGACGGTGCGGCGGGTGCGGCGAAGGCCGGATTTTGTGAGAATTTCCAATTGACGCTGCGGGCTCTGACATTTACTGTAATATCATAGGAGGAATCGGTATGCAGCAGAGTCTTACGAGCGGCAGTGTGCTGAGAAATGTGGTCCGGTTCAGTCTGCCGTACCTGTTTTCGTATTTTTTGCAGACGCTCTATGGCATGGCGGATCTGTTTATCATCGGACAGTATGAGGGCGTGGCTGGGACGACCGCCGTTTCGGTCGGGTCGCAGGCCATGCACATGCTGACGGTGATGATAGTGGGGCTGGCAATGGGTACGACGGTCACGGTCGGACAGGCTGTGGGCGCGAACGACACACGCCGCGCCGCGGCGTATGTGGGAAACACGGTCACGCTGTTTCTGGGGCTGTCGGCGGCGCTGATGGCGGTGCTTCTGCTTGCGGTGCGCGGAATTGTCGGAATCATGTCCACGCCCGCCGAGGCGGCGGACGGGACGGCGGTATATCTGACAATCTGCCTTATCGGAATTCCGTTTATCACGGCGTACAACATCATCAGCTCGATCTTCCGCGGGATGGGCGACAGCAAAAGCCCGATGTATTTCGTAATGGCCGCGTGCGCGGCGAATATCGCGCTGGACTATCTGTTCATGGGCGCGCTTGGCATGGGGCCGGCGGGAGCGGCGCTGGGGACGACGCTGTCGCAGGCGCTGAGCGTGCTGCTGGCGCTGGCGGTGATCCGCAGGCGGAAGCTGGGCATTCCGGTGACGCGCGCGGATCTGAAGCCGCGGCGGGAAATCATGGGGCGGATTCTGAAAATCGGCCTGCCGATTACGGTACAGGACGGGCTGATTCAGGTTGCGTTCATTGTGATTACGGTCATTGCAAACCGGCGGGGACTGACCGACGCGGCGGCGGTGGGCATTGTGGAGAAAATCATCGGTTTTCTGTTTCTGGTGCCGTCGTCGATGCTTTCGACGGTTTCGGCGCTGGGCGCGCAGAACATCGGCGCGGGCAGGCCGGAGCGCGCGCGGCAGACGCTGGGCTATGCAATTTTGCTGACGGCAGGCTTCGGCATTGTGGTGTGCGCGGTGATTCAGCTGATTGCGGAGCCGGTTGTGGGGCTGTTCACACAGGACAGCGCGGCCGTCACCGCGGGCGGACAGTATCTGCGCGGCTATATCTTCGACTGCATCTTTGCGGGTATCCATTTCAGCTTCAGCGGGTATTTCTGCGCGTGCGGACGGTCGGGGCTTTCGTTTCTGCACAATATTCTGGCCGTTGCGCTGGTGCGGGTGCCGTTTGCGTGGCTGATGTCGGAGCGCTTCCCGCAGACGCTTTTCCCGATGGGAATTGC
The DNA here is from genome assembly GCA_934661735.1 of uncultured Oscillospiraceae bacterium. GTDB lineage: Bacteria > Bacillota > Clostridia > Oscillospirales > Oscillospiraceae > CAG-170. The sequence continues at coordinate 7,472 of CAKUJN010000037.1, read as the reverse complement.
GACATCGTGCGGGTCGCTGTTTTCGGTGATCATCTGCCTGATTGCCTACGCGGCGCTCCGGCGGCGGGAAAAGCAGGTGCAGCAGACGCCGCGAACGGCAGACAATTGAAGCCGAGAGACACGGGGCGGCCGCGGATCAAAAACCGCGGCCGCCTGTGGCTTGCGTATGGTTCTGCCGCGCTGTGCCGCGCCGACAGGCGGAGGCGGACACCTGCGGCACGGCGGGAGAGCGGTATTTACGGATTGAAGCGGAGGTGGAGGCTGTCAAGAAGCGCTTCGGTCTCCGCCTTTGTCAGAAACGCGCCGGTGAGATTGAAGTAGCTGTAGGTGCCGGTGCATTCGGCGGAAACATGGCCGGAATCCAGTGTGATGAGGTATTCGCAGCCGTCGGGCGTGGTGTAGTAGTACGCATCCTCAAATTCGCCGTCAACGACATAGGAACGGGCGTAGTAGTCCGGCTCGCGGATGTCGGTCAGCTCGAGCGCGAAGTACGCATCGCTGTCGGGCTTGCGGTAGAGGGCGAGGAAGAAGTCGCTGACAAAGCTGCCGTCGCCGTCGGTGACGAGAAAGGCGGAATTGGCGTCGGGAACGTAGTCATAGCGCTCCGCAAGCCAGTCGAGCGAGAGCGTGGCGCGGCCGCTGAGCTGCGCGGGGAGAACGGCGGGGTTTTCGGCGGTGTATTCCATCTTGACTGCGTCGTCACACTGTCGGGTGGTGCGGCGGATGCGGAGAGACGGGTCGCTGCTGAGCACCTCGGTGCTGTCCCAGAGGACGTAGCCGGACAGGACGCCGCCGGAAATCTCCTCGCCAATGGACCAGTCATCTGATTTGACGCGGTAGCGCGCAATCTTTTCCTCGGTCAGCGCCTCGGCCGGATTCAGCGGGGCGCCGGTTGTGACGACGACGGGCAGGTCGGACGGGATTTCATTTTCATCGGAGACGAGAATGCTGTTGCGGAAATAGTGCGAGACGGCGGCCGCGGCGGTAATGCTCAGCGCCAGAATCAGGACGACGGCGGCGGCAAGGCGCGGAATGCGGACGCGGCGGACGGTGCGCCGTTCGGGTTCCTGCGCGGACGGCGCGGGTGCGGCGGCAAGCGAAGCGCGGATGCGTTCGCGGGACGCGGACGGCAGGCGGATTGCTTCGGCAGCGGATTTGAAGCTCTGTTCCATGGTCAGTTCCTCCCAAGCTGGTTTTTCAGAATGCTTCGCGCCCTGTGCAGGCGCATGGAGACGGCGGAAACGCCGATGTGCAGCAGCTGCGCCGCCTCGGGCATGGTATAGCCCTCAATGCAGCACAGAACGACCGCCTCGCGGTATTTTTCCGGCAGCGCCATGACGGCGCGCCAGACCTCGCGGGCGTCGCCATCGGTGGGAGGGTCGTAGTCCTCCAGCGGAAGCTGCGCATGGCGCTTCTGCGCGCGGAGCTGATTCTTGCAGTGGTTGACCGTCAGCGTGGTGATGAACGCGCGCTCTTTTCCGGCGTAGACGGTCAGCTCGCGCTCAAGCAGGTGCAGAAAGACGCTCTGCACCGCGTCCTCCGCCGCCTGCGGCGAGCGCAGATAGCTCAGCGCGACGCGGTAGGCGGTATCGGCATAGCGGTCGAACAGCTCCAGTACAAGTTCCTGTTTCATCGGTTCTGATACTCCGTTTCTTTTTTGAGGCCTCGACTGTATAACAACGCGGGCGGGCGGAACAGCACAAAAGCCGCAGCAAAAAAATTCCGGCGAGAGGCATTGAAGCCTGCCGGCCGGAATAGAGGCAGATGCAGCCTTGGACGGTGGCCGCTCGGGCTCAGGGCCCCTTTCGTCCGGTGTCTCATCAGCTGCATCTGATATCAGTATACCGCAATCTGCCGAATCTGTCAACGCGCAGAACGTGCCGAGTGCCGAAGGAGGCGGCGGAGGGCGGAAACCTGCCGGAACAGAAAAAACGCAGTTATTTCAGCAGTTCCACATGTACTGAAAATGACGCAGAAACAGAGTATCTGGAGAAGCGGAAAGGATGGGCTGTATTTCACGAAGTTGTCTATTCAAATAAAAATCGACGATGGCATAAGAGCCAATCCAACCAGCCTTGCCGCCAATGGCAGCGCTGGGACTCAAACACAATCGTCTGTTTTTAATGTAACAGATACTGGGAAATTTGTCAACGCGCAGAATGCGCCGAGTGTCGAAAGCGGTGGGACGCAGCTTTTACGCGCCGAGGGGGCGGATGGTTTTGCGCCAGGTGTGGCGGAGCATGAGCAGGCAGATGATCAGGCAGAAAATCTCCGCGATGGGGAAGGCGTACCAGACCGCGCCGAGGCCGAACGTGTGCGCGAGAAGCCAGGCCGCGGGGAGCAGGATCAGAAGCTGGCGCGCGATGGACATGATCATGCTGAAAAAGCCGTTGCCGAGGGCCTGAAACATGGAAGAGCAGACGATGCTGAAGCCGGCGAACACAAAGCAGAGGCTGATGATGCGCAGGGCCGGAACGCCGATGACAAGCATCTGCGCCGAGGCATCAAACAGGCTGAGCAGAAGCTCGGGGACCAGCTGGAACGCGGCGAGGCCGAGCAGCATGATCGCGGTGGCGTAGACGGCGCTGTAAATGATGGTTTTTGTGATGCGCTCGCGGTTCTTCGCGCCGAAGTTGTAGGAGACGATGGGGACCATGCCGTTGTTCAGGCCGAAAACCGGCATGAATACAAAGCTCTGGAGCTTGAAGTAGACGCCGAAAACGGCGGCGGCCGTCTTGCCGCCCTCTTCAAAGGAGAAGAGAATGCGGTTGACGCCGTAGGTCATGACCGAGCCGATGGAGCCCATGATGGCCGAGGGTACGCCGATGGAAAGAATTTCGCCGCACAGGCGGCCGTCGGGACGGAAGCCGCACAGGTCGAGCGTCAGCTCGCGGTTGCGGCGGGCGTTGAGGATGATGCCGGCGAGCGCGCCGAGGCACTGGCCGATGACGGTGGCGACGGCTGCGCCGGTCACGCCGGTGGCGGGAATGCCGAGGGCGGGAACGCCGAAGATGAGAATCGGGTCGAGGATGATATTCGTCACCGCGCCGATGAGCTGGGAGATCATGGAGAGCGTGGTGCGGCCGGTGGACTGGAGCAGACGCTCGAAAATAATCTGCGTGAAAAGGCCGAAGGAGAAAATGCAGCAGACGCTGAGATATTCGCGGCCCATGCGGGTGATTTCGGGGTCGGCGGTCTGGCTGCGGAAGAAGAGATCGAGCGCGAACAGGCCGATCAGCAGGAAAATGACATAGCAGAGCGCCTCGATGAACAGGCCCTGCACGGCGATGCGGCTGGCGCGCTGGGGGTTGCCTTCGCCGAGGCTTTTGGAGAGAAGCGCGTTGACGCCGACGGCGATGCCCACGCCGAGGGCGATCATGAGATTCTGGATGGGGAAGGAGATGGAGACGGCGGTGAGGGCCGGTTCGCTGATCTTTGCGACGAAAATACTGTCGACGATGTTGTAAAGCGCCTGCACCAGCATGGAAATCATCATGGGAAGCGACATGGAGATCAGCAGACGGCCAACCGGCATGACGCCCATCTTGTTTGAGGTTCGTTCTTCGTTCATTGCATGGTTCCTTTCAGAGATTCAGATTCAACCAGATGGTTATACAATAGATATAATTTTCTGTCAACCTTGGCGACGGGAAATTTGTCGGGATGAGGGTTGAGAAAGGGGCGGAGAGTGTGTTAGAATAGAGCGGCAAAACAAGATGAGGTGAAACAATATGGCGGAAAAACGGAAAATTCTGATCGCGAACGACGACGGAATCTCGTCGGAGGGGATTGCACGGCTGGCCGCGGCGGCGGGGAAATTCGGCGACGTGTGGGTCGCCGCGCCCGAGCGGCAGTGCAGCGGCATGTCGGTGCGACTGACGATTTTTGACTGTGAGATGGCGGTGCGCGAGGTCGATTTCCCCGTGCCGGTAAGGGGCGCGTGGAGCGTGGACGGCACGCCGGCGGACTGTGTGAAGGTGGCGCTGCTGACGCTTCTGCCATGCAGGCCGGATGTGGTGCTTTCGGGCATCAACGACGGAATGAACGCGGGACTGGACATCAATTACTCCGGCACGATCGGCGCGGCGACCGAGGCGGTCCTGAACGGCATTCCCGCGATTGCGCTTTCGATGAAGGACGACCGCTCGACCGCGGTCACGGACGCATATCTGGAGCCGGTTCTGGCGGAGCTGCTGGAAAAGCCGCTGCGGGACGGGTGTTTCTGGAATGTGAATTTCCCGACGTGTCCGCTTGCGCAGTGCCGCGGCGTGCTGTACGGGCGCGTTCCGGAAAAGCATTCGTACTATGAAAACCGCTATCACTGCGTGCGCGAGGAGCCGCGCGTGCGTTATCTCACGCCGAGGGCGACCGTTCTGCGCGCGGAGCAGACGTGCGAGGGAAGCGATATCCACGCCGTGCTCAACGGCTATGTGTCGGTTGGACAGGTGCGGTGCGCCTCGTTCTGAACATTTGTCCGCACTGTACGGACGAATGTGAAAAAGTGTGTGTAAAATCGTTGTAAACTGGAAAACCGACACTTGTATTGTCGGCGCAAGTGTGTTATATTGACGCTGGTAGAAATGCCACAGAAAACGGGGCCGCGGGCACGCGGCCTCCAATTACACCCCGCAGCGACAGCTGCGGACGTATCTTTCAGGAGGAAAGAAACAAATGAAAAAGATCATTGCACTGCTCCTCGTGGTTGTCATGGCGCTCGGCATGTGCGCCTGCGCGGCCAAGACCGAAACCCCAGCGGCTGAGACTCCGGCAGCGGAGACTCCGGCGGCCGAAACTCCGGCAGCGGAAGAACCCGCAGCAGAAGAGCCTGCCGCAGAGGAACCCGCGGCAAGCGAAAATCAGCATTTCGACAAGCTGACGCTTGAGTTTGTCCCGTCCAAGGACGCCGACGTCATCATCACCGGCACGAAGAATCTGCCCGAGCTGGTCAAGGCCGAGATGGCAAAGCTTGGTTATGACATCGACGAGGTCGACATCACCGTTGGCACCAGCTATGACGCCACCGGCGAGGCCATGTCTGCCGGCTCCATCGATCTGGGCTGGCTGCCCGGCGGCACCTACGCGCTGTACTCCGACGACGTTGACGTCATCCTGACGGCAACCCGCAACGGCCTGTCCAACGACTCGACCAACCCCGCCGACTGGAACGGCGACGCGAACGCCACCAAGAAGGATGGCCCGCAGGTCACCTACTATCGTTCCCTGATTTACGCCACTCCGTCCGAATACGGCCGTCAGCTGGCCGAAAAGGTCAACAACGGCGAGACTCTGACGTGGGAAGATCTGGACAAGGCCAAGTGGGCGGTTCAGAAAACCTCCTCTTCCGCAGGCTATATCTATCCGTCCATGTGGCTGATGGCCAACTATGACGGCAAAAAGATCTCCGATCTGACCAACGTCATGCCCATCGACTCCGGCTACGGCACCGCGTTCTCCTATGCCGCTGCGGAATCCGTGGATATCATTGTCTGCTATGCCGACGGCCGCAACGACTATGAGGCATCGTGGCAGCTGCCCACCGACCAGCAGGATGAGACCGGCAAGCAGGGCATGGGACGCACCGACACCATCTGGAACGAGATGAATGTCATCGGCGTCACCGAGGGTATCTACAACGACACCGTCGCCATCTCCAAGGAGAGCCCGTACTACACGCCCGAAATCGTCGCGGCGCTGCAGGACTGCTTCATCAACATCATCAGCACCGATGAAGGCAAGGCCATCTTCGACGTCTACAGCCACACCGGCTATGCCAAGGCTGTCGACTCCGACTATGACGGCGCGCGCGCCGCTCTGAAGGCTGTCGCCGAATAATCCAATCAAATAGCGTTCAAGTGAATCAGGCGCCCCGCGTATACGGGGCGCCTTTTCCCTTAACAGGCGCGGCGGCGCCTCCGGCAGACGGCGGAGCCGCGGCAGCTGAGTTTGTTTTTGCTTTAACGGATATTTACCAATACTTTGAGAAAGAAAAGAGTCGCGGCATGATTGAATTCAAAAATGTGTATAAGACTTATCCAAACGGCTTCACAGCGCTGAAGAACATCAACCTGCAGATTGAGCAGGGCGAGTTTGTCGCCATCATCGGCCTTTCCGGCGCGGGCAAGTCCACCATCCTGCGCTGCATCAACCGTATGCACGATATCACAAAGGGCGAGCTGACCGTTGACGGCGTCGAGGTTGACTCGCTGCGCGGCAGGGAGCTTCGCCGCTATCGCCGCAAGGTCGGCATGATCTTCCAGAGCTTCAATCTGGTTTCCCGCAGCACCGCCATCAAGAACGTTCTGACCGCAGATGTGCCCGATATGCCGTTTTTCCGCGTGCTGCTGGGCATTTTCACAAAGGAACAGAAGATGCGCGCGCTGGAGAGTCTGGACAAGGTAGGCATTTTGGATAAGGCCTATACCCGCTGCGACCAGCTGTCCGGCGGCCAGCAGCAGCGCGTGGCGCTGGCGCGGACGCTGAACCAGAATCCGAAGATTATTCTGGCGGACGAGCCGGTCGCGTCGCTGGACCCGATCACGGCAAAGCAGGTCATGCAGGACTTTGTGCGCATCAACAAGGAGTACAAGATTTCCATCCTGCTGAACATCCACCATGTCGATCTGGCGCTGAAATACTGCGACCGCGTTATCGGCATCCGCGCGGGCGAGATCGTGTTTGACGGCCCGGCCAGCACCATTACGCAGGAGCAGATTGACGAGGTCTACAACGGCGCGAAGGCGCCGACGATGGGCGAGGGCGAGGGCGAGCTTCCCAGCGCCAAGAAGGCAGGGGTCTGAGCATGGAAAACAACAACGAATCGGGCCTGATGAAGCTGACGCTCTATGACCGGATTTTCCGGCCGCAGACGGTCACGCTGGCAAACGGGCACACGGTGCAGCGCCGCAGAAGCCGCGCGCCGCTGATTGTGCTGCTGCTGGCGGCGGCGATCTGGCTGTCGCTGAAAACGACGGGCTTTGACCTGCACGTTATTATTACAAAATTCCGGAAGATGGTCGATCTGCTGGAGAAAATCTTCCAGCCGGACTGGAGCTTCTTCCCGAAGGTCATTTCGCCGCTGATCGACACGATCAAGATGTCGATTCTGGGCACGGTAATCGGCTGTGTGCTGGCGCTGCCGGTGGCGATTCTGTCGTCGAGCAACATCAACAAAAGCACGCCGGTCGTGTGGATCATCCGATTTATTCTGGGATTGATCCGGACGCTGCCGACGCTGATTATCGCGCTGGTCTGCGCGCTGATTTTCTCGCTGGGCACATTCTCCGGCACGGTCGCCATTGCGATTTTCACGTTCGGCATTGTGGCGAAGATGCTGTTTGAGAGCATTGAGACAATCGATATGGGGCCGTTTGAGGCAATGGAGGCACTGGGCGCGAACAAGTTCCAGGCGTTCTGGTCGGCGTGCGTGCCGCAGATTCTGCCGGTGTATCTCAGCCACAGCCTGTACTGCTTTG
>CAKUJN010000036.1 GCA_934661735.1 uncultured Oscillospiraceae bacterium | reverse complement strand
TATCATACCAACCGCGGCTGGCGCTGCCAGTTCAACGGCGCGATCGGCCCGTACAAGGGCGGCCTGCGCTTCCAGAAGAACGTCTACGAAGGCATCATCAAGTTCCTCGGCTTCGAGCAGACCTTTAAGAACAGCCTGACCGGCCTGCCCATGGGCGGCGCCAAGGGCGGATCCGACTTCGATCCCGCCGGCAAGTCCGACGCTGAAGTCATGCGTTTCTGCCAGAGCTTCATGACCGCTCTGTACCGCTACATCGGACCGGACATCGACGTTCCCGCCGGCGATATGGGTGTTGGCGGCCGTGAGATCGGCTATCTGTACGGCCAGTACCGCCGCCTGAAGGGCGTCTGGGAGAACGGCGTTCTCACCGGCAAGGGCATGAGCTACGGCGGCTCCCTGATCCGTCCGGAAGCTACCGGCTACGGCGCTGTGTACTATCTTCAGGAGGTCCTGAAGCATGAGAACGACAGCATCGAGGGCAAGCGTCTTGCGATCTCCGGCTACGGCAACGTGGGCTGGGGCATCATGAAGAAGGCTGCCGAGCTGGGCGCAAAGGTCACCTACTTTGCGGGTCCCGACGGCTACATCCATGATCCGGACGGCGTTACCGGCGAAAAGCTCGACTATATCCTTGAGATGCGCGCAAAGGACCCGATGCACTGCAAGCCCTATGCCGACAAGTACGGCGTTGAGTTTGTCGCGGGTGAGAAGTGCTGGGGCGTGAAGGACGTTGACGTCTACATGCCGGCCGCCACCCAGAACGACGTCAAGATGGAGTCCGCACAGAAGATCGCGGCTTCCGGCGTCAAGTACTACATCGAGGTTGCCAACATGCCGACCACGAACGACGCTCTGAACTTCCTGCGTGAGCAGAAGCACATGATCGTCGCTCCGTCCAAGGCTGTCAATGCGGGCGGCGTCGGCGTTTCTGGTCTTGAAATGAGCCAGAACTCCGAGCGTCTGGTCTGGACGGCTGAGGAAGTCGATGCGCAGCTGCATAAGATGATGAAGAACATCCACAAGGTCTCCGCAGAGGCTGCCGCAGAGTACGGCCTTGGCTATGATCTGGTTGCGGGCGCAAACATCGCCGGCTTCAAGAAGGTTGCACAGGCCATGTACGAGCAGGGCGTGTTCTAATTCTAAAGCGCTACATAAGCGAGACAGGCTGTCCGGAAGGACAGCCTGTTTTTTGCGGTAATATCGCTCCGGTTTTCACCGGAACTGCCTCTTTCGCGGCAACACCGCAGATGTTGCTCCGCGGGAAATTCTGCACAGCACCCTGTAGGGGCGGACGACTCTGTCTGCCCGACGTTTCTGGTATTCACCGGACTTCCCTTTTTGCGGTGACACCGCAACTGTGCCTCCGGCGGCCTACTTTTTCTGTTGCGCCAGAAAAAGTAGGCAAAAAGATGCGCAGAGACGCGTTATATTGCGCGCTGATGCGCGCGAATTTTTTTACGCCCTCTTCGGGCGCAAATTTGCAACCATGCCGATGGTTTTCGGTGCGGATAAATGTACTACACGCAGTTACTGGCAAACTACATCAGCTTCGGTACTGCTCATTTCCGGAATACTCAGCCGGTTACGATTCTGCACAGCAGGTTGTAGGGGCCGATGCCCACATCGGCCCGCGCAGTGCGCACCGTTTTGACGAAAATCTGTGGCAAATTCGTTTGTTCCCAACGGGCCGATGTGGGCATCGGCCCCTACAAACATTTACAACGGAACGCAAATATTCTGCACCACCGGCGCATGCGTAGATGCGCTGCTGTTTCCACAGCAGGGTGTTTTGCCATATCCCTGCGCGGCAACTGTTTCCGATGGGAGCGTTGTCTCCACGCAGGCGGCGCTGTAGTATAGCTTTGCAGAGAGATTTTCGTGTGCTGGCCGCAGCGTTCTTCTACGGGGGCCTTCTGTGGCTTTGCGGTACAATCCGATCCGTACTCAGCGCCTCTTTTTGCCTACTTTTTCTGGCAAGGCAGAAAAAGTAGGTCTGCGAAGCAACGGTTGCGGTCTCGCCGCAAAAGCGGCAGTTCGGTGAAACCGGACAGGCGGGCCGACAGGGACGTCCGCCCCTACAGAGCGCGGCGCAAAATCACCGACGGAGCTGGCGGCGGCCTCGCCGCATTCAATGGCACCTCCGGCGGCCGGAAAATCGTTTCCTTGCGTTTTCCGCAGAGCTCTGCTAGAATAAGGTAAATTGAATTTACATATCGCGGAGGAATGGGAAATGACGCTGGGCCGGAAGATTCGGAAAATTCGCCTGATGCGCGGCATGACGCAGAGTGAGCTTGCCGGTGCGTGTGTGACGCGGAACATGCTGTCGCAGATTGAAAATGATCAGGCAAAGCCGTCCATGCGGACGCTGGAGCATCTGGCCGCGGCGCTGGAGGTCAGCGTGGGCTGGCTGCTTTCGCCCGATGATGTGGAGCAGAATGACCGGCTGGAGCAGGCACGCGGTCTGCTGCGCGGCGGGCACTGGCGCGAGTGCATGGCGCTTTTGGAGCAGGAGGGGAAAAGCACGGACGAGCGCGTTTCGTGGATGCGCGCGCTCTGCGCGCGGGAGCTGGCAGAGGCGGCGCTGGGTGATGAGCGGCTTTCCGAGGCGGCGGAGCTGGCGCGGCAGGCGCTTGCGTGTGCGGATGGCTGTCTGTATCCCATGCCGGAGCTGCGCTTTTCGGCGTTGGGGGTACTGGCGCGCTGCGGTGTGGCGGAAAAAAGCGGCGCGGATGACGCGGTCGCGGATTTCCGCGAGGCGTATCTGCACCTGCATGCGGATGTGCGATACCATCTGCTGATGGCGCGCTATCATCTGGAGCAGGAGCACGTGCAGGCTGCCGAGCGCGAAATCTGGTCGATTGCCGATCTGCCGGACGGCGACCGTGCAGAATATCTGATCCTGCGCGGCAGGATCGCGTACCGCAAGGAGCAGTATGAAAACGCGGTGCTCTATTTCCAGCAGGCGCAGGAGCTGGAACCGCTGCCGCGGCTTCTGCGGCGCGAACTGTATGAGGGGCTTGAGCGCTGCTTCCGCGAGACGGAGCAGTATAAGCTGGCATATGAATACGCAGCAAAGCAGCGCGAGCTCTGACGAAGGAATGAAAAAGCCTCTGTATGGTGTTTCCATACAGAGGCTTGCTGCTATCCGGCAAGGCCGGTAGGCTGACGCGGCGCTCAGTCCGCCTGAATGGCGCGGACAAATGCGGGCTTGTCGGCGGCCTTGAAATAGGCGCTGCCGGCGACCAGCACATTCGCGCCGGCGTCCTTGCAGACGCGGCCGGTCTGTTCGTTGACGCCGCCGTCGACCTCCAGCTCGCAGGACGGATTGCGTTCGTCAATATATCTGCGGATCTGCGCGACCTTGGGCATCATGTCCGCCATGAACGACTGTCCGCCGAAGCCGGGTTCCACGGTCATGACCAGAATCAGACTGCACAGGTCGATAAACGGCAGAACGGCCTCGGCCGGTGTTTTCGGCTTGACGCAGATGGCGGGGTGTACGCCGCAGGCTTTGATTTTCCGCAGCGCCTCAAGCGTGTTCTCCTCGGTATCGGCCTCAACGTGAACGGTCAGAATATCCGCGCCTGCCTGACAGAAGCGCTCGACATACCGGACGGGGCGGTCGATCATCAGATGCACGTCCAGCGGCAGATCGGTGATCCGGCGGATTGCGGCAACGACCGGAATGCCGATGGAAATGTTGGGAACAAACAGGCCGTCCATTACGTCAATATGTACATAATCCGCTCCGGCGTCGCCGAGCGCGCGGATATCACGTTCCAGATTGACAAAGTCGGCAGAGAGAATCGAGGGAGAAATTTTGTTCATGGGGATACCTCCGGTACGAAATTTGTAAAAACAGGCACACAGCGGGACCGTGCGCGCATAGTAATGGATGTGCGGCGCGGCGTCACGGGCAAGGCTCTTCCCACGCGGATGCACAGCGCCGCTTGAGATAGGGGCTGCCTATGGCAGCCCCATTGGATGATCCCTATTATAATACATCCGGCGGGAAAGCTCAAGCACGGAATCGTGTTCGCAGAAATTCCGGCGGCGGCAGTACAGCGGCTTGACTTTTGCGGAGCGCTACAGTAATATGAGATATGGAGAACTGTTGTTATCTATGGCGCGCGGAATGCGCGGAACTGTTCCGCGCGGACACGGCGGGATGGAAGCGATAGACAGACATATACTAGAAAAAGGCTTGGTTACAGCAATGAAACAGGTAAAGAAAAAATCCGTTATCCCGACCTACGCCGTGGCGGCGCTGTGGATTGTGCGGGCGCTTACGGGAAAGCTGGCGAGTTTTGGCGATATCATCGGCTGCGTCGTGCTGTCGTTCGTGCTGTCGTTTGTGCTGAAGCTGATTTTCCCAGACAAGGTGGTCGAGGAGCCGGAAAAGGCGCCCGAGCAGGCAAAGACCGCGCAGAAGCAGCCGGAGACAAAGAAACAGCCCGAACCGCAGAAGCAGCCGGAGCCGGAAAAGCAGCCCGAGCCGCAGCGTGCGAAATCAACGGGCAACGCGGAGCTGGACGAGGTGCTGCGGAAAGGGCGCGAGTCGGTGGATGAAATTCAGCGGCTGAACGACGAAATTCCGGATTTCAAAATGTCCGCGCAGATCAAGCAGCTGGAAATTCTGACGGAGCGGATTTTTGCCTTTGTCGAGCAGAATCCGGACAACCTGCGGCAGATCCGGCAGTTCCTCAACTATTATCTGCCGACGACGATCAAGCTGCTGGGGCAGTATGTCACGCTGCAAAATCAGGGCATGCGCATCGGCAACATCGACGAGGGCATGAAGAAGATCGAGGAGATGCTGGACAAGATCATCGTTGCCTTCCAGAAGCAGCTGGACAGCCTGTTTGAAAGCAGCGTGGTGGACATCACCGCCGATATTCAGGTCATGGAAAAAATGATGGCCAGTGAGGGCCTTACCAACGAGAAAGATTTTTAAGGAGCGATCAAGATGGAAGAAAAAATCCCGCAGCTGACGCTGACGCCGAATCTGGACGACGAAATCAAACCCGAGACAAAAAACGACGAGGCATTGCAGAAGCCCGCGCCCGAGGCGGGGCCGGACATGTCCATGCTCTCCGAGGCCGAGCAGAAGGCCATTTTGTCCTTTGCCGAGCAGATTGATCTGACCGACGCGAATCAGGTGATTCAGTACGGCTCCGCCGCGCAGAAAAACATTGCCGATTTTTCGGAGACGGCGCTGGAAAAGGTCAAGACCAAGGATCTGGGCGAGCTGGGCGATATGATTTCCAGTCTGCTGGTCGAGCTGAAAAGCTGCGACGAGACGGAGAAGAAAAAGGGCCTTGCGGGCCTGTTCCAGAAGGCGGAGAGCAGCGCGCAGGCCATGCGTGCGAAATACAGCACCGCCGAGGCAAATGTCGACCGCATCTCCGGCGAGCTGGAAAAGCATCAGGTGCGCCTGATGAAGGACGTGGCGGTCATGGACCAGATGTACGAAAAGAATCTGGAATACTTCAAGGAGCTGACCATGTACATCCTGGCCGGCAGGAAGAAGCTGGAGACCGTGCGCGCGACCACGCTTGCCGCGCTGCGCGACAAGGCGGCGAAATCCGGTCTTGCTGAGGATGCGCAGGCTGCGAACGACTTTGAAAACAAGTGCCTGCGCTTTGAGAAGAAACTCCACGATCTGGAACTGACGCGCGTCATTTCGCTTCAGACCGCGCCGCAGATCCGCATGATTCAGAACAACGACTCGATGATGATCGAAAAAATCCAGACCTCGATCATGAACACCATCCCGCTGTGGAAAAATCAGATGGTGCTGTCGCTGGGCATTGAAAACTCCCGCCGCGCCATGGAGGCGCAGCGCAAGGTTACGGATATGACCAACGAGCTTCTGACGAAGAACGCCGACATGCTGAAAATGGCGACGGTGGAGACGGCCCGCGAATCTGAGCGCGGCATTGTGGATATTGAGACGCTGAAGCATACGAACCAGAGCCTGATTGAGACGCTGGACGAGGTGCTGACCATCCAGACCGAGGGCGCGAAGAAGCGGCAGGAGGCCGAGGTCGAGCTGCGCCGCATCGAGGGCGAGCTGAAGCAGAAGCTGCTGGAAGCACGTAAGTCCTGAGAAAGGAAACGCTATGAGCATTTTCAAAAAACGCGGCTTTGCCGTGGCCGTCCTGATCGTGGCGATCATCGGCTCGCTGGTGTTTGCGCAGCTGCACAGGACTGAGCAGCCGTACAACCCCGAGTCGCAGTCCGCCGCGCAGGAATGGGCCGGAAAGCACGCGTCCGAATACGAAAAATATATCTCCGATGAGACCGGCACGCTGGACAGCGCGCAGATCAAAAAGCTGAGCGTATACGACGCGACGCTGGACTACCGCTTCGGCAGCATTACGGGCATTGCGATTGTCGACGGGCTGGACGGCAAAACCATTGAGGATGCGGCGTACGATTCCGGCGCGGCGCTCGGCCTTGGCGAAAACGATCTGTGCCTGATCATCGATATGGACACGAAGGACTGGTATGCAGCTGCCGGAGACAATCTGGCAGGCTATGTGGACAATGCGCTGGAAATCCTGTTCCGGCAGAGCATGACCCAGGACGTCTACTCCGGCAGAGCGGGAGAGCAGCTGCTGTCGCTGATGAGCGGGCTTTCCGGCTGGTATGAGGGACAGGTTCCCGAGAAGCAGACGCAGTCTGCCGGCGTCAGCATCGGCGGCGCGAGTATTTTTGCGATTCTGATGGTTGTGCTGGCAATTGTGTTTATTGTCGCCCTGATCTCGGCTATCGGCCGCAGAACGTATGCCCGTCCGGTTTTCTGGTTCGGCGGCTTCGGCCCGCGGCCGTGGTTCCACCGGCATCACCACACGCCGCCTCCTCCGCCCCCAGGCGGTCCGATGGGCGGCGGCCCGCGCCCAGGCGGCCCCAGACCCTCCGGCGGTCCCAGACCGAGCAGCCCACCCCGCAGCACGCCGCGCTCCGGCGGCTTTGGCGGAAGCTCGCGCGGAGGCAGCTTCGGCAGCTCGAGGAGCGGCGGCTTCGGCGGAAGCTCGCGCGGGGGCAGCTTCGGCGGCTCCAGAGGCGGCGGCTTCGGTGGAGGCTCCCGCGGCGGCGGCTTCGGCGGACGCAGATGATAAAGATGCAACCGGCCTGCCAACTGGCAGGCCGGTTTTGGTTGCGGCAGAAAAATTTGCCGCGGGCTGCAACGTTTTCCGGTCCTCGGCGGTATTTCAGTCAGACAGCTTGAAAGGGGAGTGTACAGACAGTCTTGGAAACGAATGAATTGGAGGCGCTCTACCGGCGCCATGTAAAAACGGTCTGGAACGTCTGCATCACGCTCCTGCGCCGCCCCGCCGACGCGGAGGACGCCGTGCAGGAGACGTTTGTCCGGCTTCTGCGCAGCAATCCGGAATTTGAATCGGAGGAGCACGAAAAGGCGTGGCTTATCCGCACGGCACAGAACGTGTGCAAAAACGATCTGGCGCGCGCGAGGCGGCGCGACGTGCCGCTGGAGAACGCGGCGGATGCGGCGCACAGCGCGCCGGAGATCGACGAGACGCTTGCGGCGCTGCGGACGCTGCCGGAGCAGTACCGCATTGCGCTGTATCTGCACTATTACGAGGGCTATTCCGCCGTGGAGCTGGCGGGGCTGCTGCGGCGGCCGGCGTCCAGCATCCGCAGCGATCTGCGGCGCGGCCGCGAAAGGCTGCGCGCGCTTCTGGGAGGTGAGTTCTGATGCGGAATGAGAAACTGATCCGCGCGTATGACCGCGCCGCGCCGACACAGGCGCAGCAGGAGGAAATGCTGGAACGCATCCTTGCACGCCGGAATGAGCCGACCGGACCTGCGCGCGACCGCCGGAAAACAGTCCGGCGCGCGATTCTGATTGCGGCGGTGCTTCTGGCTGCGGCGGCAAGCGTTGTGGCGGGCCGGATGGCGGTAAAATGGTCGCTGCCCGAGCCGACGCCGTACCAGCCAACCGAAAACGGCAGCTATGACGTGCATGAAACGAAGCAGTATCCCGACACGACGCAGCCGGAGACGGACGCTCCGGCGGAGGAGAGCGCGCCTGCCGCGTCCGCACCGACGGATGCCGAGCTGATCGTGTCGGCAAAGGAGATTCTGACGCGCGCGGGACTGACGGATGTGGACACGTCCGCCGCCGAGGTCACGCGGCAGGAGAATCTGTCCTATGGCCGCGAGGAGGCGGAGGTTGCCTTCACGCAGAACAGGCCGCAGACCACCGTCAAATTCAGCGCATCCACCGGCGAACTGCTTTCGCTCAGCAGCTTCAGCGAGACGGCGGACGTACCGGCAGAGCCGGTCTGCGCGACGGAGGAAGAGACAGAGGCGCTGGCGCGGAAGTTCTACGCAGCGCTGCCGGTGGAGCAGGGGTATATACTGACCGGCGTCAACAAGTATGACGACGAGCTGTGGTCGTATGAATTCTGCCGCAGCGTGACGAAGGAAATCTACAACCCGTATGAGATGGTGCGCCTGTGCGTCAACCGCAGCACCGGCCGCCTGACGCTGTGCAACGTGTTTGATTTCCCGCTGCTGGACGACCACGACGAGGGCGACGTGATGCTGACGCAGGACGAGGCGATTGCTGCCGCCGCAGAGCAGAGCGGCATGGATATGAGCGGCTATACGCTGACGGAGGCGCGTGTTGCCTGCGTCCTGCCGAACTGGTTCTTTACCGGCAGTGCGTGGAGCGGCGATTTGCAGTATGCAAAGGTCAGCCGCCTTGCGTGGCAGCTGACCTATGAGCAGGCGGGCGGCGAAATCACAACCGAGGTGAGCTTCTGTGTCGACGCCTACACCGGCGAGCTGCTGGGCGGCGGTATGACCTGATTTTCAAAATTTTCCTGTGTTTGCGGCAGAAAAACGGGCAAACTAGTCGTGCAATTCAATGAAGGAGGTCATGCAAAATGGATCATACGCATTGCAAGGCGAACAAGTCCATCGAGTGCAGTGTTTTCTCCTGCAACAATCACTGCGGCACGGAAAACTACTGCTCGCTGGATAAGGTGAGAATCGGCACGCACGAGTGCGACCCGACGGTCGACGCCTGCACCGACTGCCTCAGCTTCGAAAGAAAGTAAACTGCGCGGAAAAGCGGCGGAAAGCATTGCTTTCCGCCGCTTTTGTGTGATTATTCTGCAAATGTGACGGTTGTTTCGCCGATGGTCATTGACTGCACCGCCGCCAGCTCCAGCGGCGTGTCAGTCCGGCCTGTGAACACCAGCCGTCCCGTGTTCACGTCGCAGTCCGCATCCGGCCCCCAGCTTTCGCTTGAGAACAGGGTGGAAAGCTCGGCCTGCGTGCCGTCCGCAAGCGTCAGAACGGCGCTCTGCATCAGCGCCTTTGCCGCGTTGTCCCACGAGCGGCGGTAGTAGACCTCCGCGTCCATCCGGTCGGCCGTGACGTTTGCGTCGGCACCGAAATACGTCAGATAGCGCTGAACCAGCGCCGTTTCGGCATTTTCACCGAGCGGGGCGAGGTAGTCATCCAGCGCCGGCGCGTCCAGCGTCACGCGCACGCTGCCGGCCTCCAGCTCAATCTGTATGAGCGTGCCGGACACATTCAGAATCGTGTTTTCCAGCGGGAGGGCGCACGCCGCCGTAAGGCTGCCGGACGGGGTGACAGGTATGGTCAGCGTTCCAAAGGCACTTCCCGCGACGGGATTTCCGCCCTCCTCGCGGTCAAAGTACAGCGTAATTTCAAGCGCCTCCGGCGGCGCGTCGTCCAGCGTCAGCTCGACACGCAGCAGTGCGCGCTGTGCCTCGGCGTCATAGCTGAGCTGTTCGATGCCGAACGCGCAGTTCAGCCGTGCCGCTGTTTGCAGCGACCAGAGGCTGAAGCCCCAGCTGTCCCATGCGCTTTGCCATTCGTCCGCCATCTGCTGCGTCACGCCGTCGGCCTGCGCGTAGAAGATGACGCGGCTGCCGGAGCGGAACGTGCTGACAAGCGTCAGCGGTCCGCCGGACGGCGCTTCGGCGTATTCGGTATATTCCGGAATCGATTCGGGGCTGCTGACACCGAGGTCGGCACGCGCATGCTGCCACAGTGTCAGACCGCCCGCCACAGCCCCGAGCGTCAGCAGCAGGCCCAGCGCTGCGGCCAGCAGCGCACGGCCCGCCAGACGCGGCCTGCGCCGCGCAGCGGCAATTTTGCGGTGCACCAGCTGACGGGTTCGCTGCGCCGTGGGCGCGGCGCTGGATGGCAGCAGGACGCTGCTGTCGGCATAATCGTCCAGCAGATCGGTAATTTTCACGTTCATAACGACGCCTCCTGCAATAAGAATTGTTTCAGCACGGCGCGGCCGCGGCTGAGCCGCGTGCGGACCGCTCCGGCGGTGAGCTGCATTGCCTCGGCAATCTGCTGCGAGGTTTGCAGATAGTAATAGCTTCTGAGAAAAATTTCGCGGTCGGTATCCGGCAGAGCCTCCAGCGCGCGGCGGACAAGCTGCCGCCGCTCCTGCCGGAGGCATTCGCCCTCGGGGCCGGGCGCAATGTCCGGCAGCTCGATGCTGTCAAGCGCACACTCCGGCGGGCGTGTCCGGCGCAGCAGGTCGCGCGCACGATTGCGGGCGCTTGCGCCAAGGTACGCGCGGAGCCGGTCTGGCCGGACGGAGGGGGCATGCTGCCACACGGCGAAAAAGACGTCGGCGGTCAGCTCCTCCACGTCCTCGGGCCGCGCGTTCGGGCCGAGCACCGCCGACACGACGGACGCGACATAGGCATTATAGCGTTCAATCAGCCAGTCCAGCGCCGGAAGCTCCTGCCGCCGCAGACGTTCAAGGGCCTGTTCTTCGGTCATGGTATCACCTCACAGGGAGTCAGTTATAAGCGCGCTCACCCAGCAAGACGGAAAAAATGACGGAGTGTTACAAGATACTGCGCGCAGCCTGTATAAAGACAGCATAGGCCGTACAAAAAAACGGGAACGCCTCGCGTCCCCGTTTTTTGTGCGTTTACGGTTTGCAGGTGCCGCAGGCGCTGTAGCCCTCGGCCTCGGCCTCCGCCTCTGTCAGCTCGCGGCTGCCGTCTTTGACATAGCGGCAGTCCTCGCGGTGGTATTTCGTGCCGCTCTCCGAGATGTAGACTGTCTGTGCGCCGTCTGCACCGTCAGCAGGCGATGCGGACGCCTCGTCCGCTTCGTCCGGAGGGGCATCCGGCGATTCCTCCGGCGATGCGGCGGCGGCCGAGCCGTCCGTCAGCCAGCTGTCGCCGGTGGCATAGTCGATGGTGATACCGGGCTGGACGTTGTAGCAGTAGACGCAGAAGGCCAGCTCGCCAGCGTCCTCAACCGAGTATGCCTCCATCAGCACGCCCGAGGCGACCAGATTGTCGCCCTCGAATACCGGCGTCACGCGGTAGAGAACGTGGTTGTCCGTTTCGTCCACATAATCGTTGACCTGATTTTCAAACGGCAGCATGCCGATGGTGTTGAGATATCGCGTACCGGTGATCAGGTTTTTCGGATTGGCGTTTTCACCGGCCAGCTGATAGCCGATCAGATGACAGCGATTGTACAGATAGTTGCCCTCAACCAGTCCGTTATAGCGGATGGTGTGCCAGCCGGAGGGCTTGACGCTGCCGATTTTTCCGCGCGGCTCGGTGGGCATCAGCTCCATGCAGATGTTCGCGTAGGCCACGCCGCAGCGTCCGAGCGAATCCAGCTCACTGTAGGTTTCAAATGTGTCGGTTGTCAGCTCGTCCGCGGTAAAAAACGGGACGTTGTCGTTGATTTCGATGTACGCCTCGCCGGAGTAGGGCGGAATTTCATCCAGCGATACCGGCACGCGCGCCTGCTCGGCGCGGTGGGCCTGATACGCGGCGATTGCGGCGGCAATAAGCGCCAGCACGGCAAACAGAAGCTGCACCCTGCGGCTGGGCTTCGCTTTGCGGCGGGAAGCGGTTCCGGACATGGAAGAACCTCCTTTTGACGTGTGCTCAGACGGCCCAGCGCCGGAAGAGCAGACGGTTGAGATAATCGCCGTAGAACAGTATGGACATGCAGAAATACAGCCACAGCATGGTCAGAATCACAGTGCTCAGGCTGCCGTAGACGGCGGAATAATCTTTGATGTGGCTGGCGTAATACGAAAACGCGGAGGAAAAGACCATCCAAGCAAAGGCAGCGGCGACCGCGCCGGGCAGAACCAGAATCAGGCGTGTTTTGCGGTTCGGGAGGACCAGGTACAAAACCGCGAACAGCGCCGTCAGCAGCACCAGCGAATACAGGTGCAGATATTGCAGAACGGACGTCATGATGCGGTGAAGCGGACTGCCGCTGATGGTCAGAAGGCTTAAAAATTCCTGCCCGAACACATGCAGCGTCAGCGTCAGCAGCAGCGCCAGCAGCATCAGCAGCGTATAAAATGCGCACAAAAGCCGCCGGTGGAGATATGAGCGCGTTTCGCGCGCCTGCTCGACCGAGTTCAGGCCGTTCATCATGCTGTGCAGCCCGCGCGAGGCCGACCACAGCGCGGCAATGGCGCTGACGGAGATGACGGTGGCGGTGCTGGACGGATACAGGCCGCTGATCAGATAGGAGAAAAACGGCAGGAGCGCCTGCGGCACCAGCAGCTCGATCAGCCCCAGCAGATCATCCTGCGTCACAGGCACATATTGCAGCAGCGCCAGCAGCAGAATCGCCAGCGGGAAAAACGACAGCAGCAGAAAAAAGGATGCGTTGCCGGAGTAGACGGGAATCTGCATCGGCACCAGCTCACGGACGATGCGGTCGATTTTGGCGGGAAGCTTCATGGGCGGTTCCTTTCGGCGTGGCCGCGGTTTGTCGAAGAAAAAAGTTTTCGACAAAACTGGGCGGCTTTTTATCGCTTTGGACAGTTTTTTTCGCGAAAAACGCGTGATCTTTTCGACAAAATGTCGCTGGCGGCGGGAAATTGTCGAAAAATGACGATTCTTTTTGCTACCATTCACGCAATTTGTGTGGTTCAATGGGGACAAGGAGGGGAAGAAACATGAAAACAAAAAGCGTGATTTTTACCAAACGCACGCCGGCACAGGACGGCAGGCCGCTGTATCTGGAATACAGCCTGATGACCACCAGCGCGCCGGACGGGACGGCGGATTACGGCGCGGCCATCAGCTGCGCGGACGGCGGAAGCACGGACTATGCGGAGATCTGCGGCGTGACGGTGGACCGGAATCGGGCGCAGGCACTGGTGCGGCTTCTGGCGGATGGAACGGTCACGCCGGCGGGGATGCGCGACGTGGTGAGCGACTGGCTCTAGGGCGTATCTGAAAACCGGCAGCGCACCCGGACGGCGGGCCCTTTCCCGCTGCGGCGCTTTTCCCTGCAATACAAACCGGATTCCTGCGAAAAACGTCCTGTTCGGCACGGGAAATCCCCGCCGCCGTTCATATCCCCAGCTTTCAGATGCACCCCGACACGGACATACAATTTTTGCCGGAAATACTGGACAGATTGTGCAAAGTTATGATACAATACAATCCGTATTGTGTCAATAAAGGCCGTTGTGCCATAAGGAGAGAGCAGCATGAAGTGTCCGTATTGCGGTTATCAGGAGAGCAAGGTCGTCGACTCGCGCCACTCGGAGGACGGGCTGAGCATCCGCAGAAGAAGAGAGTGTCTGTCGTGCAGCAAGCGCTTTACGACGTATGAAACCGTGGAAAGCCTGCCGATGGTCGTTATCAAGCGCGACAACAGCCGGCAGTCCTTTGACCGCAACAAGGTTCTCAACGGCATGCTGCGCGCGTGTGAAAAGCGGCCGGTCGCCATGGCCGAGCTGGAGGCTGCGGCCGACGAGATCGAGCAGATCATCCAGAATTCGTTGGACCGCGAGGTTTCCACCGCGCAGATCGGCGAGCTGGTCATGGAGCGGCTCAAGCCGCTGGATGAGGTGGCGTATGTACGCTTTGCCTCGGTCTACCGCCAGTTCAAGGATATCAACAGCTTCATGCGTGAGCTGAACAAGATTCTTGAGGAAAAGTAGGCGCAGTCAATCCCCCGCCGCGGTGTACGGCGCGCATAAGGCGTCTGACGGCCACAGCAGCCCGCGCTGCTGTGGCTGTTTCTGTGCCGCCGTGTATGGCGCGGCAGAATGATGGCTTGGAACGTATGGAGGTATTTCAGGATATGAAAAGATATGCGGCTTTCCTGCGGGGCGTCAATATAAGCGGGAAAAACAGGGTACCGATGGTGGAGCTGAAGCAGGGCTTTGAGGAACTCGGTTACACGCAGGTGAAAACCTGCCTGAACAGCGGCAATGTCGTTTTTTCGGGCGCGGAAGCCGATACCATCCGGTTGACAGGCCGGATTGCGGAAATGATAAAATGCCGGTTCGGCCTGGACATTCCTGTTTTTGTCATCGCAATAGAGGCGCTGGAGGATATTTTGCAGCATGCGCCCGACTGGTGGGGAGATGAGAGCAGAGAGATCTATGACAATCTGATTTTTATCCTGCCGCCCGCTGCATTCACCGATGTATACGGCGAAATCGGAGCGCCGAAGGAGGGGCTGGAGAGAATACAGGAATACAGGGGGGCGATATTCTGGTCTTTTCTCCGGAAGGACTATCAGAAAACAAACTGGTGGCATAAGACGGCCGGCGCGGGCATCGGCTCGAAGCTGACGATACGGACAGCGAATACGGTCAGAAAAATCGTCCGGCTATAGCGGGCTGCCAGATTCCACGCGTCAAACGGGCCGCAGCATACAGAATCCTGCCCGAATGAACGCGGGCAGGATTCTGCGGTTTATGCGCCGCACGGGCGGCAGGGAATTGCGTTACAGGATATTCTGCGGCGTGGGCAGCTGCATCTGCCGGATGTGCGCCAGCTGGAATTCCAGCTCCGCGCAGGAGGCGGCAAAATCATCGCCGTCCCGCAGCAGCGCGTATTCATAAAGCGCGGCAAAAATACGGCTGGCCTCGTCGGCTTCGTCGTGCGGGAGCATCAGCTCCAGCCAGCGGCTGGAATTGTGCCAGCGGCGCTGCGCCTCGGCAACGGCTTCCGCCGCGCCGTCAAAATCGTCCTGCGCGGCAAGCGCCTTTGCGCGCGCCAGCGGCTGCGCCGCCTCCTCGGCGCAGGTGCGGACATAGCAGGTGACAAAAATGCAGAAGCCGAGCGACACGGCCAGAATCGCAAGCGCGAGCAGCAGATGCTTCATGTGGCGTCCTCCTGTGCTTCCTGAATGGAGAGATAGAGCCGTCCGGACGGCTCGGCGCTGAGCAGATAGACCTGACGCAGGGTGCAGTTATGGCTTTTCAGCTGCTGTTCGACCCATGCGCGCGTGCGGCCGGAGCGCTTCAGGTTGTCCTCAAGAAGCCGTCCGCCGCTGATGAGCGTGACGGGCAGCTGGAGCGGGTCGACACGCACGCCGGCGTCCTTTGCATTGGCAGGGGCGTAGCGCGGGTCCGGCAGGACGCTGAGATTGCCGTTCGTTTCCAGAATGGCATATTTGACGGTAGTGATGTCTGTCACGCCGGAAAGGCGCAGATATTCAGTCAACTCGTCCGGATTGACGCGCGTTTTTTTCATATTATTCTGCAAAAGCTTCCCGTTTTCCACCAGAATGACGGGCTTTCCGCAGAAAAAGCGGCGTGCACGGATGCTGTTGTAGACCCAGACGGACAGCAGAAGCTCAATGGCCAGCACCACCAGAATTGGAATCAGGCCGGAGAGCAGTGGAATGCCCTCGTTCTGCATCGGCACGGAGGCCAGGTCCGCAATGAGCATGGTGACGACGAACTCCGTCGGCTCCAGCTGGCCGAGCTGACGTTTGCCCATCAGACGGATGGCGAGAATCAGCGTCAGATATAAAATGACTGCGCGAATGAATGAAATCAGCAAGGAATGCGCCTCCCGTTTGTACTTTCCGCTAGTTTTGGCACGGGCGGGGAAATTATGCGCGCAATGCGGGCGATTGCAGACGGTGCGCAAAGTTTTTCTGTTCATTCGCACAAATGTATGATATACTGTCTGGAAGAACGTATACGGGGTGAAAGCATGGACGAATACCGGACAACCGAACAGCTGGAGCAGGAGAGCCGGAAGGCCGCCGAGCCGGAAAAACAGGAATACACGCCGCGTCCGAAAAGCCAGATCATTCTGGCGTGGATTCTGGCGGCGGTTGTGATTTTCGCGTTTCTGGGCACCTGCTACTGGATGGCGTTTTACGGGACGTGAGCGGCGGGATGATCATTCTGGGAATCGACCCCGGCTATGCCACGACAGGCTTCGGCGTCCTGCACAGCGAGCGCGGGAGCCAGCGCCTTTTGAACTATGGCACCATCACCACGCCAACAACGCTGAAATTTCCGCAGCGACTGGAAATGCTGTATGACGACACGGTGCGGCTCATTGAAACCGTAAGGCCGGACGCCGTGGCGGTGGAGGAGCTGTTCTGGGGCCACAATGTGACGACCGGCATCGGCGTCAGCCACGGGCGCGGCGTGATTCTGCTGGCCGTGGCAAAATCGGGTGTGCCGCTGTTTGAATATACGCCGAATCAGGTCAAGCAGGCCGTTGTCGGCTACGGCGGCGCGGAAAAGCGGCAGGTCATGGACATGACGCGCCGGATTCTGAAAATGGAAAAGGTCGCGCGGCCGGACGATGCGGCCGACGCGATTGCCATTGCGCTGTGCCATGCGCGCAGCGCCACGTCGCTGCTTGCCGGACGCATCTGAAATCAGAGCTTCCCGAACGGAGGAACGGAATATGTTTTATTATCTCAGCGGGACGGTCGCGCTGATAGACGCGAATCTGGCCGTGATCGACTGCGGCGGCGTGGGCTATAAGTGCTTTACCTCCAATTATACGCTGGCCTCGCTGCAAACGGGGAAGCCCGCGCGGCTTTATACGCATTGCAATATCCGAGAGGATGCGTTTGATCTTTTCGGCTTTGCCTCGCGCGAGGAGCTTGGCTGCTTTGAGCGGCTTCTGGGCGTCAGCGGCGTGGGCCCGAAGGCGGCGCTGGCGATTTTGTCGGTTGTCTCGCCCGACCAGCTGACGCTGGCCGTGATGACGCAGGACGAAAAGACGCTGACCATGGCGCAGGGCGTGGGCAAAAAAATGGCGCAGCGCATTTTGCTGGAGCTGAAGGATAAACTGGGCGCGCAGCAGCTGGAGATTTCCACCGGCGCGCAGGTTTCGGGCGCGGCGCCCGTCCACGGCAGCAAAACGGCCGAGGCGACGGCGGCGCTGGCAAGCCTCGGCTATTCGCAGGCGGAGATCGGCGCGGCGCTCAAGGGCCTGAATGTGGAGAGCATGACGGTGGAGGAAATCGTCCGTCAGGCGCTGCGCGCCATGGTGATGAAGTAAGCGGGAGGACGCGGGATGAGTCTTGAATTTTCGCAGGAATATGAAGCGCCGATTGTCACGGCCAGCCTGACCCCCGCCGATGAGGGCGAGGTCAGCCTCCGGCCGAAAACGCTGGCCGACTACACCGGACAGGAAAAGGCAAAGGGCAATCTGGCCGTCTATATCGAGGCCGCGCGGCGGCGGAACGAGCCGCTGGACCATGTGCTGCTCTACGGCCCGCCCGGCCTTGGCAAGACGACGCTTGCAGGCGTCATCGCAAACGAGATGGGCGCAGGCATCCGCGTGACCTCCGGTCCCGCAATTGAAAAGGCGGGCGATCTGGCGGCGCTGCTGACGAACCTCGCCCCGGGGGATATTCTGTTTATCGATGAAATCCATCGCCTGAACCGCGCGGTGGAGGAAATTCTGTATCCGGCGATGGAGGATTACGCCATCGATATCATCATCGGCAAGGGGCCGTCAGCGAATTCCATCCGGCTTGATTTGCCGCGCTTTACGCTTATCGGCGCGACGACGCGCGCCGGTCAGCTGACCAGCCCGCTGCGCGACCGCTTCGGCGTACAGCTCCGGCTGGAGCTGTACACAAAGGAGGAGCTTTCGCGTATCGTGACGCGCTCGGCGGCGCTTCTGGGCATTGAAATTGACCCCGACGGCGCGGGCGAGATCGCCGCGCGCTCGCGCGGGACGCCGCGAATCGCGAACCGGCTTCTGCGGCGCGTGCGCGACTTTGCGCAGGTCTATCATGACGGCGTAATCACGCGCGAGGCCGCCGACCATGCGCTGGGACAGCTGGAGGTCGACCATCTGGGTCTGGACGCGATTGATCGGCGGATGCTGCGCTCGATCATCACGCACTACGGCGGCGGGCCGGTGGGACTGGAAACGCTGGCGGCGACGATCGGCGAGGAGGCCGTCACGCTGGAGGATGTCTATGAGCCATATCTGATGCAGATCGGCTTTCTCACGCGCACGCCGCGCGGGCGCTGCGTAACGCAGCTGGCCTATGACCACCTGCATCTGGAAAACAGGAACCGGACGGCGGACGCCGTGCCGGAGCAGCTGCGATTTTGACGGGAGTGTTGTTTATGGGTAAATTATTCGGAACAGATGGTATCCGCGGCGTCGCCAATGAGACGCTGGACGCGGCGCTGGCCTACCGTGTCGGCCAGGCGGCGGCAATCTGTCTTGCGGATGCGGACGGCAGAAAGCCGACCGTTGTCATCGGCAAGGACACGCGCATTTCCTCGGATATGCTGGAGGGCGCGCTGATCGCGGGCCTGACGGCCTGCGGCGCGGACGTCGTGACGCTGGGCGTGATTCCCACGCCGGCGGTGGCCTATATGACGGTGGCGATGCACGCCGACGCAGGCGCGGTCATTTCCGCGTCGCACAATCCGTATGAGCACAACGGCATCAAGCTGTTTTCCGGCGAAGGCTTCAAGCTCAGCGACGCGCTGGAGGCGCGGATGGAAGAGCTGATTCTGCGGGACGGCGCGCTTCCGGTCAGAACGCACGACGGTCTTGGGCAGGTGACCGACGGCCGCGGCCGGATTCCGGAATATCTGGCGCATCTGGCCGCGACGATCGAGCCGCCGAAGCCGCTGCGCGTGCTGGTTGACTGCGCCAACGGCGCGTCGTGCACGACGGCGCGGAAGCTGTTTGCAATGGCGGGGCTGAACGCCGATATCATCAACGACACGCCGGACGGCGTGAACATCAACGACCACTGCGGTTCGACGCATCTGGAAATGCTGGCGCAGAAGGTAAAAGACGGCGGCTATGACGCGGGCGTTGCGTTTGACGGCGACGCCGACCGATGCCTTGCCGTGGACGAAAACGGTGTGGAGATCGACGGCGACCAGATCATGGCCATCTGTGCCGAGGCGCTGACGGCCGAGGGAAAGCTCCATGGAAACGGCTTCGTTGCGACGGTCATGTCCAATATCGGCCTGCACAAGTACTGCGCCGAGCACGGTCTGCGGCTTCTGTGCGCAAGCGTCGGCGACCGCAATGTGCTGGAGCTGATGCAGAAGGAGGGAATGGTCCTCGGCGGCGAGCAGTCGGGCCACATCATCTTCCTGGAGCATATGACCACCGGCGACGGCCAGCTGGCGGCGCTGCAATTCCTGTCCATCCTCAGCCGCTCGGGAAAGAAGGCCAGCGAGCTGGGCGGCGCGATTACGCGCTATCCGCAGGTGCTGATCAACGTCAAGGTCGGCGGCAACGAGGCAAAGACGCGCATTATGGGCAGCGACGCGCTCCGTGCGGAAATCGCAAAAACCGAACAGTCGCTTTCCGGAGACGGACGTGTGCTGGTGCGTGCGTCGGGCACCGAGCCGCTGATTCGCGTGATGGTGGAGGCCGGAACACAGGAGGCCGCACAGTCCGCCGCGGAGCGGTTGGCGAAGGCCGTCGAAAATTTACAAAAATAGCCGAGGAAATAAAAAGATATTTATTTACTATTGACAAAGCTGTTTTCTTTGCTATAATGGCAATTACAGGCAGAGATCGCGGGTACATTTCATGCGCCCCCCGCGCTCGCTTCTACGCTCCCTGTTGTATGATTGAATTTCCGTGTATGGTCTCTTTCGTGTACCTAGTGATGCGCAAAGCCAGCAGGATATCAAGGCGCTTTTCCGGCGAATGCAGCATATGGCTGATCGCATAGATTGTCCCTGTAACTACGAGCGAGAGCCGCAATTCTCAGGGCAAACCACTATTTACGCTAAAGAGAGGTAAAATCAATGTACGAAGACAAAACTTTAGTCTGCAAGGAATGCGGCAAGGAATTCGTATTCACCGCCGGTGAGCAGGAATTCTACGCGGAGAGAGGCTTCCAGAACGAGCCGCAGCGCTGCAAGGAATGCCGCGACGCCCGCAAGAACTCTGCCCGTGGTCCCAGAGAGTATTTCACCGCGACCTGCGCTGCCTGCGGCGGCGAGGCCCGTGTTCCCTTTGAGCCGAAGTCGGACAGACCCGTCTATTGCAGCGATTGCTTCGCCCGCATGAAGGCTCAGGGCTGATTGCACAAATAAGATGCCGCCTGCTTTTTGCAGGCGGTATTTTTATATCGGTCCGGATTTGTGCCGGATTTGCGGTAAGACCGCCGGCGGCTGCTGAAAAAGCGCCCTCCGCAATAGCTGGGTGTACGTAAGACAGTATTGCGCCGAGATTGACGAAGCGGCACGAAATCGCATGGAGCTGATCGTGCCGGAGCTGGTGAAGCGCAACGGCGTG
>CAKUJN010000035.1 GCA_934661735.1 uncultured Oscillospiraceae bacterium | reverse complement strand
GCCTGAGACCGCCGCAGGCGTGATGGGCGGTTTGATAGAAAGCAGCCGTGGCGAGAAGCTCGCCCGCAAGGGGCATGAAAAAGTGCTGCGGGCCGGCCTATGGCGCCATCGCGCCGCGGAGCTGGTCGACTTCATCTCCGAAGCTAACCCGCGTCGATCCGCTCACGGCGCTCAATAGTTCCGCTTACCGGGGCCACTGTTGTGGCCGCTCACGACCATGAGCCGACCTTCGAGCCGCATGCGACGGGCTGTTCCGTGTCAATGTGGAAAAGCTCAACGCGATCAATATGATCGATGAGCTGATGATTGCCACACGCCATTCCAATACGCCTGTCCACGCCGGAGACAAGCTCTGCGGCACGCGCGTGATTCCGCTGATCATCCGCGAGGAAAAGCTTGACGCGGCGGACACGATTGCGGCTGAAGAGCCGATTCTGGAGTTGCTGCCATACAAGCTGACAACCGCGGCGGTTATCACAACTGGAAGCGAGGTTGCGAGCGGACGGATTCAGGATACGTTCACACCGATTTTGGAGAAAAAGCTGGCGGCGTTCGGCATCCGCATGACCGAGCATGTGACGGTCGGCGACGGTCTTGAGCAGGTTGCTGCGGCAATTGCGGAAATGCGCGCGAAAAAGACAGACATGATTCTCTGCACCGGCGGCATGAGCGTCGACCCCGACGACAATACGCCTGGTGCAATCAAAAAAAGCGGTGCGGACATCATCTCCTACGGCGCGCCGGTTCTGCCCGGGGCGATGTTCCTGCTGGGTTATTATCCAGACGGGCAGCCGGTCGTGGGCCTGCCTGGCTGCGTGATGTATGCAAAGGCGACTGTTTTTGATCTGCTGCTGCCGCGTATTGCGGCGGGCGTGCCGGTCACACGGCGGGAAATCGCCGAAATGGGTAACGGCGGGCTGTGCCTCGGCTGCGCCGAATGCCGGTATCCCGTCTGCCCGTTCGGAAAGTAAATCAGACATGCGGTAAAACCGCCATATGGCGTTTTATAAAGTTCAAAGCAAAGGAGTTTACAAAAATAAAAAAGTTTCTTGCAATTCTGCTGGCACTGACACTGGTGCTCGGCATGGCCGCGTGCGCAGCCGCGCCCGCAAAGACCGAGGAAAAGACCGACGCGCCCGCAGTGGACGCACAGCCCGCTGAGACGCCTGCCGAGGAAGCTCCCGTCGAGGAGACACCGGCTGAAGAGCCCGCCGCTGAGCCGGTCGAGCTGATTGTGTTCGCAGCTGCCTCGATGACCGAGACGCTGACCGCGATCGGCAATAAGTTTATGGAGCAGAACCCCAACGTTACCATCCAGTTCAACTTCGATTCCTCGGGTACGCTCAAGACCCAGATCGAAGAGGGCGCTGACTGTGATGTGTTCATTTCCGCCGGTCAGAAGCAGATGAACCAGCTGGACATCACCGCGGACGCGGAGATCAACACCGACGGTCTGGATTTCGTTCTGGCGGACACACGCTTCAACATTCTGGAGAACAAGGTCACGCTGGTTGTCCCCGAAAGCAATGAAAAAGGCGTCGCGTCCTTTGACGACATGGCCGCCGGCCTGAAGGACGGCACGATCCTGCTGGCCATGGGCAACTCCGACGTTCCTGTCGGCCAGTATACACAGAAGATTCTTGCGTACTATGAGCTGAACGAGGAAGAGTTGGCCGCCGCGGGCAGCATTACCTACGGCACCAACGTCAAGGAGGTCACCACGCAGGTCTCCGAGGCCGCTGTTGACTGCGGCGTTATCTACTGCACCGATGCGTTCTCCGCGGGTCTGACGATTGTCGACTACGCGACCAAGGACATGTGCGGACAGGTCATCTATCCTGCCGCTGTTCTGAACGTTTCGAAAAATGTTGACACTGCAAAGGCATTCTTGGACGTCTGCCGCACGCCTGAGTGCGCAGCAATCTTTGAGGCTGTCGGTTTTACCGCGCTTTCGTAATTCAACCGGATATCAGGCAGGCGGCATTCTGCCGTCTGCCTGATTTGACGCAGCAGGAGAGCTTATGGACTGGTATCCGTTATGGAATTCGCTGCGAATTGCGGCGATTTCCACGTTTTTTGTCTTTTTTTATCGGCGTTTTTGCCGCGTATTACATCGCAAAGCTCCCGCGCCTGATCAAGGGCGTGCTGGACGTGATTCTGACGCTTCCGCTGGTGCTGCCGCCGACGGTCGTCGGCTATCTGCTGCTGCGGGTGCTGGGGCCGAAGCGCGTAATTGGCATGCGGGTGCTGGAAACATTCGGCGTCAAGATGGTCATGACGTGGTGGTCGGCGATTTTCGCCACGGCGATTGTGATTTTCCCGCTGATGTACCGGACGGTGCACGGCGCGTTCGAGTTGTTTGACGAAACGCTGGCGTATTCCGGAAAAACGCTCGGCTTATCCAATACCTATATTTTCTGGCGCATCCGGATGCCGTACTGCCGTCAGGGCATTCTGGCGGGGGCGGTGCTGGCCTTTGCGCGTGCGCTGGGCGAATATGGCGCGACCAGCATGATTGCGGGCTATACGCCCGGCAAAACGGCCACCATTTCCACAACGGTGTATCAGATGCGGCGCACGGACAACGACGCGCTGGCGCTCAAATGGGTCATGGTCAACATGGCCATTTCCGCGGCGGTGCTGCTGACGGTGAATATGCTGGAACGCAGGAATTCCCGCCGAAAGGAGCGTGCGTGATGCAGCTGTATGTCGATATTGAAAAGCGGCTCGGTGCGTTTCATCTGCGCGCGCAGTTTGAGGCGTCATCGGAAAAACTGGCGCTGCTGGACGCGTCCGGCTGCGGCAAGAGCATGACGCTCAAGTGCATTGCTGGTATCGAGCGGCCGGATCGCGGCAGGATCGTACTTGACGGCGTGACGCTGTTTGACAGCGAGCGGCATATCGATCTGCCGCCGCAGCGCCGGCAGGTTGGCTATCTGCTCCAGCAGTACGCGCTGTTTCCCAATATGACCGCGGCGCAGAATATCCGCTGCGTGCTGCGCGGCGGCACGCGCGCGGAGAGGGAATGCGAGCTGGACGAACGGATTCGCCGCTTCCGGCTGGAGGGGCTGGAAAAGAAGCTCCCGTCGCAGCTTTCCGGCGGACAGCAGCAGCGTGTCGCGCTTGCCAGAATTCTGGCCGCAAAGGCGAAGGCTGTTTTGCTGGATGAGCCGTTTTCAGCGCTGGACAGCTTCCTGAAGTGGAATCTGGAGGCGGAGCTGGCCGACATGCTGGCACAGTTTGAGGGGGCGATTGTCTGGGTTTCACACGATCTGAGCGAGTGTTGCCGCAATTGCGCCCGCGTATGTGTAATGGAGAACGGTCGCAGCGGCAGGGAAATGGACATGGAGGAGATGATCCGCCATCCCGATTCCGTAAGCGCGGCCAGACTTGCAGGACATAAGAATTTTGTAAGCGCAGCCGCGGACAAAAACGGCGGCGTGCTGGTGCCAGCATGGGGAATGCGTCTGCCGGAGCTTCAACTGGAACAGGCGGAGGGGACGCTCTGCATCCCACAGAGCGCCATTGATCCGTCCGGCTCTGATTACGCGTGGCGCGTGCGTCGTGTCGTTGCGGATGTGGAGCACACAATCGTGCTGCTTGCGCTGGACGGCGCGCCGGCGGATGCCGAACAGCTGCGCGTGGAGCTGCCGTCCGAGCGCGCGCCGCAGACGGGAGAGCTTATGCGCTTTTCCATCCGGCCGGAGGCACTGCTGCTCTACTGAATACAGAATGAAAGCTGCCGCGGGATTTCCCGCGGCAGCTTTTGCAGAATGCGCAGCCGCCGGCATCATGCCGGCGGCTGTATCCGGTATCAGAGTGCGTCAATCGAGCTTTGCAGCAGCTGATAAAATTTCCCCACATGCACGCCGTCAATGGTGCGGTGGTTGAGGTCCAGCGTCAGATTCAGCCTGACACGTCCGCCGTCCTTCTGATATTTGCCCCATGTGACGCGCGGAATGCAGTCGTCCGGCTCCAGATTGCGCTCGGTGACAAAGCCGGTGATCGGGAACCATGGCAGGCAGGAGATATATACCAGCGTGTCAAGCCGCTCCATCTCACGGTCGAACAGATAGGTCTGGCCGGCAGCCTTTTCCTTTGCCTGACGGCAGAATTCGGCCATGTTGTTCCCGTGCGGGAGCGTAACGATGACAAAGGTTTCACTTCCAGGCATCAGATCGGTACAGCTGGGAATCAGCTCGTCCACCACCTCGATCTGTCCGCCGCGGATGCGCATCCGGAATGCCTCAACAAACTCCATCGCGGTCGTGACCAGATAGGCCATGGAGTAATAAAACGACTGTCCGGTTTCGTGCGTCAGATGATAGAGCCTGCTCACGTCCAGCTCAAAGCTGACGGAATAAAACGGATGGTCGCATGCGGAGAACAGATCGAAAATTTCGCCACGCTCCCAGTTTTTCGGGTCGATGGTTCTCATACGTCCGCCTCCAGAAACCGGTCCAGTTCCTGGACGGTTTTGAAATAGTATTTGCAGTGTCGGCGCATGAAGCTCTCAATTTCGGGCACGTCGTTGGCCCATCCGGCGGCGGCGAAGTCCACACCGCACAGCTGTGCCATATCAAACCCAGGCTTCAGATCGTCCACCACCAGCAGCTGCTCTGGTAAAAGGCCCAGCCGCTTCCAGACCTGCTCCAGCGGCCATGCGTTGGGCTTGCGCTGCTCCTGCGGCAGCTCCCAGCCGAAGATCAGATCCGGCTCCGGCAGGTCATTTGCGGCGTAGTCGCGGCGGATTTTGTCGGACATGGAGTGGGAAATCACGGCAATTCTGCCGCCGCGCGCACGATGGCGCAGCAGAATTTCGCGGATGCTGCCGTATGCCTCCGGTACGCGTGTTTGCAGATACTCCTGCCAGAATTTGAATTCGTTCTGCAGCTCTTCTTCGGTAAAGCCAAGCTCGTCGGTGAACAGCGACAGAATGCCGGGGTCGAAATTCTTGCGGAAATAGTCCTCCAGCGTATAGTGCGCGTCGGGACGCACCAGTTTCAGATATTCCAGAAACGACGGGAAATGGATGACGGCGGTGCTGTTGACGACGGTATCGTCGTGGTCCAGAACCAGACATTGATATCGCATGTGAGCCTCCGTGTGTCAGATTTTTCAGGCCGCAGCGCCTCAGATTCAGATGTGTGCGCGCGAACCGTCCAGCAGCAGGCGCACCATGTCGCAGTAGTATTGCACGCCGCGCGGCAGCGCGTCCTCGTCCATCCGGTACAGCGGATTATGATGCGGCTGGTCGCAATGCTTTTCGGCGCAGCGGGTGCCCAGCTCGACAAAGAAGCCGGGACGTCTGCCGTCCTCCAGAAAATACGGATAGTCCTCGCCTGGCATCAGCGGGTCGATGGACAGTACGGACTCCTCGCCGAAGCGCGCGGCAATCACGCCGGAGGCGGTTTTGGTCAGCGCCGCGTCGTTGACGACAGATGGGTAGCCCTCCTGCCACTGGAAATCGTATTGCAGCCCCGCACTCAGCGCGACACCCTGTGTCATGCGCTCCATCTCCGCGCGCATAAAGCGGCGGGCCTCCGGCCCGAAGCAGCGCGTGGTGCCGGTCAGCGTCATCCGGTCGGGAATGATATTGTATGCGTTTCCGGCTGTGACCTGACAGATGGAAAGTACGGTCGGCGCAACCGCGGCGACACGCCGCGAGACCACGGTCTGAAGTGCGGAAATCAGCTGCGCGCCTGCCGGAACAACATCCAGACACTGCTCTGGATACGAGCAGTGACCGGCTTTGCCGCGCAGCGTAATATCAAAGCGATCCACGTTGGACGTCAGCATCCCGACGCGCACGCCAAATGCGCCGGTGGGGAATACGGACGACAGATGCAGGCCCAGTACGGCGTCGAGACCGTCGGCTGCGCCGGCACGAACCATCTCAATCGCGCCGCCTGGCGGCAGCTCCTCGGCATGCTGGAACAAAAGCCGTACTTCGCCGCAGAAGCTGTCGCGCGACTCCTGAAGGAGCTTTGCTGCGGCCAGTAGCATGGCGGCGTGGCCGTCATGGCCGCATGCGTGCATAACACCGGCGCGTTCGGATGCATACTCCAGCCCTGTTTTTTCCTGAATGGCCAGCGCGTCAATGTCGGCGCGGATGCCGAGTGCGGCCGGCCTGCCGGTCTTTGTGCCGCGCACAACGGCAATCAGTCCGGTTTTGCAGGGGCGGGAAATCTCGGTGATTCCAAACGAGCGGAGCGTCCGCTCGATGAAATCAGTGGTTTCATATTCCTGAAAGGACAGCTCCGGATGGCGGTGCATTTCGCGCCGCCACGCAATCAGCTGCGGTGTAAGCGCCAGAACCTCGGATGAAAGCATGAATAAAACGCCTCCCGTCTGTACGGCGCGCGTGTGCGCGTCCGGCTGCTCCGGTCAATGACCGGAGCGGATACAGAATAATTAAATATATGATAACAGCTTCCGGCAGAATTTGCAAGTGTGCCGGAACCGGCCGGAAAACCATCTCCGGCGGCAAAAAAATGTGCCTGCTTCGCCGCGAACATACCGGATTCGACAGGGAATGTTTGCAAAAGCGGAAAACATATGGTATACTGACATCAGCTATATACTTCCGCAGACTGCTCCTGAATTCGCCGCAACGCGGCGTGAAATACGAATGGAGGGAATCACATGAAAAAGATTCTGGCGCTGCTGCTGGCGTGCGCAATGCTTGCTGCGATGCTTGCGGGCTGCTCCGGCAGTTCGGGGACCGACGGCATTCCTGCGCAGGCATTTTCCAGCGGTACGGTTCTGACGCTCCCGCTGAAGGCGGAGCTGAATGAGGGCGATTATGTCTCCTATGGCGGCCATCAGTTCCAGAGTACAAAAAAGCTTGCCAAAATGGAGAGCCTGATCACCAAAAACAACGAATCTGTCACGGTGGCTGAGTTTGAAAACGCCTATGGCGTCTGCGCGCTGTTTACCTCGGAGACACCGTCCGGCACGGATTCCTGGTGCCTGTATCAGACCGATCCGTCCAATACGAAAAACCAGTATATCTTCTCCGGTATGCATCGCGAGCTGACGCTGCCGGATACGCAGATGGATCTGCTGATGCCGCTGCATCTCATTTCCGACAGCCATATCCGCGACAACATGGGCAGCCGCGTCACGGCGGGCGTCGAGTACGCCTGCGGCCTGAACAATGCGGATTCTACGATGGCGGCGCTGTTTCAGGCGTTTTATCAAAGCTCCGGACTCTACCGCATTACGCCGTCGGACAACGGCTTTCTGCTTGCGCTGAGCGACCCCAGTTCCAAGCTTCAGTTGTCGTTCACGTTCACCCAGCACGACGATTCGGACTGGTTTGTCATCAACGATGCGACCGAGCATGAGCCGGAGCCGGTTGATACGCTGGATATCACATGGACAAAATCAGAGGAGGAAGCGCCTGTGTCTGTGCAGATGCTCGGCGATGATGCGCTTCAGCTCAGCGCGCTGCTTATTTCGTTTGAGTATTCGGCCGGTTCGACCGATGTGCAGTATCCATACAGCGTGAATCTGGGCGAGGACCGCTATTCGCTGCGTCTGGTATGGAAGGATAACGCGTGGAGCGGAACGGCCGAATACGGCGGCAGCACCTCCGCGCTGAAGGCGAATTCTGCGTCGGTTGTGGCGGCACTGCTGTTCAACAACGGACTGATCGATTCGAATGCGAACGACGAGGATGTTGCGCCTCCCGATGGGCTGGTTCAGACGGTCGCCTGCATGGCGACAACCGGCGACGTCAATGTTCGTTCGGATGCCTCAACCAGCAGCGTGATTCTGGAAACGCTGCCCAAGGACAGTCCCGTCGCCGTTACGGCGCGCACGGGCGACTGGTACCAGATCATTTTCGGCGATAAGGTCGCATATATGAGTGCGCAGTATCTGAAAAACGTAAACTGAATTCATGATGAAAGCCCCCTCCGGCTTGTCCGGAGGGAGCTTTTGCGAAAGCCGACGGAAAGCGTGTTGACATAATTCTTCAGAAATTCTTCATGGTTCGTTTACAGTCTGTTCACCAACCGAAACGCGCAATGCGTTAAGATAGCACCATCAGATGGAACTGGTTTTCAGGAACTCCTGAGAACGGGCGACAGGGAAATCTGATGCTTACCAGAAACACTTCCACATTCTTTCCTCTTCTCTCTTTTCAAAAAATCATGCGGACGCTTCGGCGTCCGCATGATTTTTGTCTGTAGCTCTATTTGTCAAAGCGCGAGGCGTAGCCGCAGGTGCGGCAGAGCGGATGCGTGCGCCGCCGTGCGGTAAAGCCGTCGCGGATTTCGCGGGCGGCGGGCGAGGAGAGAATGGCTTCAAGCTCCTCGGTAAACAGATTACCGAGCGTCATATCGCCCTCATGATCCAGACAGCACGGCACGACCGAGCCGTCGCACAAAACGGCAAACTGCGACCGTAGCGCATGGCAGAAGCCGCGCTCGCCGCGCGTTTCTGCCGTCAGATCCGGCCATTCAAAGCGCTCGCCATATTCCAGAAAGACGCGTGCATCCAGCCGCTGCCCCCAGGTGGTATCGGCCCACGGCTGCGGAAAGACCTCATGCAGAATCGCCAGGATTTCGCTGTTGCGCGCATTCAGCCCCGCGCTTTCCGCGCCGTCCAGATTCCACAGGCGCAGATTGACGATGATTCCGGCCGCGTTTGCCGCGCGGGCAAAGCCGGCACAGCTGCGGATGTACTGTGTAAAGCCGTCATGTCCGTTTGCCTCAAACGAGTGCAGACTGATGTGTACCTTATGCGGCGCGTCCGCGCCGAGCAAAACGTTTCCGCGCTGCGAAAGCAGCGTTCCGTTTGTTGTCAGTACCACACGGAAGCCAAGCGCCTTTGCAATGTGCAGAAACGTGCCAAGCTCCGGATGCAGCAGCGGTTCCCCCATGACGTGCAGATACAGATAGTCGGTAAACGGCCGGATTTTTCCGGCCAGAAGCCGGAATTCCGCGGCGGTCATCATGTGCGGTACACGCCTTGTGCCAGGGCAGAAGGCGCAGCTGCGGTTGCAGATATTGGTGATTTCCAGATAGGCGCGTGAATACATGATCATCCTCCCGTGCGTGATACCATCAGTATAGCACGGCAGATGCGCCGGCGGAAGCAGAATCTGTGGAAATCCGGCGAAGCATGTGCTATAGTGAATACAATCACTTCAGAAAAGAGAGTCGTTATGGATCAGAGTCTCCAGTCGCAGAAAAATCAGGAGCTTGCACAGGCGCCGGTCGGCCGCCTGATGCTGAAGCTGGCTGTACCAATGGTGCTGGCGCAGCTTGTCAACATGCTGTACAATGTTGTTGACCGGATTTATATCGGCCATATTCCGCAGACCGGCCAGCTGGCGCTGACCGGCGTCGGCGTGTGCTTTCCGGTCATTACGCTGATCGCGGCATTCTATATGCTGATTGCACAGGGAAGCGCGTCGCTTGCCTCCATTGAAATGGGACGCGGCGATCTGAAAAAGGCAGAACACTATCTTGGCGGCTGCTTTACGCTGCTGCTGGCGGCGGCAGTGGTTTTGACGGCAGTGTTTGAGCTTTGGGGCGGGCCTCTGCTGTTTGCGTTTGGCGCAAGCGGAGAGACAATCGTCTATGCGCTGCCGTATCTGCGGATTTACGTCGCAGGCTCGGTGTTTGTCATGCTTTCGATGGGGCTGAATCTGTTCATTACAGCGCAGGGCTTTACATCCCGCAGCATGGCGGCTGTGCTCATCGGCGCGCTTAGCAATATTATACTGGACCCGATCTTTATTTTCGTATTCCACTGGGGTGTGCGCGGTGCGGCCATCGCAACCATTGCATCACAGGCAGCCTCGGCAGTATTCGTTGTGCTGTTTTTGTGCGGGAGCCGTACCACGCTCCGCCTGCGGCGCGAACAGCTGCGCCCGCGATGGAGCCAGATGGGCAGGGCGCTTCTGCTGGGCCTTGCACCGTTTATCATACAGGCGACCGAGGCGGTTTTGAACGTTGCGCTCAACGCATCGCTGCAAAAGTATGGCGGCGATATGGCGGTCGGCGCCATGACGGTTGCCAGTACTGTCATGATGATGATCTGGCTTCCGGCACATGGCATCGGGCAGGGCGCGCAGCCGATCATCAGCTATAACTACGGCGCGCGAAATACCGCGCGCGTGCGCAAAACCGTGCGGCTTTTGTTCGTGTCGCTGTTTGCCTTTATTTTTGTATTCTGGGCACTGGCCGAGCTGTTTCCGCGCACAGTCGTCCGGATTTTTAACAGCGATCCTGCGCTTCTGGATACGGCAAGCTGGGCGCTGCGGCTGTATCTGGCGGGAATGGGCGCGTTCGGTCTGCAATCGGCGGCGCAGCAGGTTTTCATGGCTACCGGCAAGGCGCGCCAGAGTCTGTTTGTGGCGATTTTCCGAAAGGTCATTCTGCTGATTCCGCTGATCTATATCCTGCCGCATTTCTTCACGGACAAGGTCTTTGCGGTTTTTCTGGCCGAGCCGGTGGCGGATGTGATCTCTATCATTTGCTGTACGGCGCTGTTTCTGGCAACGTTCCGAAAGGATATGGCGCGGCTGGAGCGCGGCACGGATGCGGACGCTTGACGAGCTGCGGCGGGAGTACGACCGTCTTGACCACCTGCTGGGGATCGACACCTCGCGCGTGGAGCTGGTGTTTTCCACGCGTATGGTGCGGCGCTATGGCGAGTGCCGCTTCTCCCACGGCCGTCCGGTGCAGATCCGGCTGGCGTCGTTTCTGGCGCAGGACGAGGAACAGCTGCTTCAGACGGCACGGCATGAATACGCGCACGCCGCTGCCCAGCTGATGACCGGAAAGCCGCACGGGCACGATGCGGTCTGGAAGGCAATCTGTGTGCGTATCGGCTGTGAGCCGGAGCGCACGGCAAAGCCGTGTCCGGCCGCCGAGCGCCGCGCGGCGGAATACGCGCGCACGCGCGTGGGCAGGCCGTATTATCTGGTGACCTGTCGCGGCTGCGGCGCGTCGTCACGCTATGTCCGGCGCGGCAAGGTCGTCACGGCGCTGATGGAGCGCCCGAAAAACAGCGGCTGTATCTGCCGCCGCTGCGGCGGCAGAGAATTTGATCTGAGCATACAAAAGGAGGCAATTGCAGATGACAAACCATGAACAGCGGGCGAAGGAGCTGTTTCTCTCCGGCTATAACTGCGCGCAGGCGGTATTTGCCGCGTTCGCGCCGGAACTCGGCATGGACGAACGCACGGCGGCGAAGCTTGCCTCGTCTTTTGGCGGCGGCATGGCGGGCATGCGCGAGGTCTGCGGCGCGGTCAGCGGGATGCTGATGGCGGCGGGCGCGCTTTACGGCTATGACGATCCGTCTGCGCGCGAGGAAAAGAAGCTGCATTATGCGCATTGCCGCGCCATGGCCGACGCATTCCGCGCGGAAAACGGTTCAATTGTCTGCCGAGAGCTGCTGGGACTGGACAGGGACGCGAAGCCCGCTGCGCCGTCCGAGCGCACGGCGGAATACTATAAAAAGCGTCCGTGTGCCGAGCTTGTGGCGCAGGCGGCCGCAATTCTGGACGAATATATGCGGGAGAATCCCGTTTGAACGGACAAAACCACGAAAGAAACGGCGGAAGCAACATGAACAGACTTGCAATTGGAATCCTTGCGCACGTCGACGCGGGCAAGACAACCCTCTCCGAGGCGATGCTCTACCGCGCCGGCGCGATCCGCACGCTCGGCCGCGTCGATCACCGCGATGCGTTTCTGGACACGAACGAGCTGGAGCGGGAGCGCGGGATTACGATTTTTTCCAAGCAGGCGGTGTTCACCGTCGGCCAGACACAGTTTACGCTGCTCGATACGCCCGGCCACGCCGATTTTTCCGCGGAGATGGAGCGGACGCTTCAGGTGCTGGATTATGCAATACTGGTCGTCAGCGGCACAAGCGGCGTGCAGGCGCATACACATACGCTGTGGGCGCTGCTGCAGCGGTATCAGATTCCGACGCTGATTTTTGTCAACAAAATGGACCTTGACGGCGCGGACCGCGAGCGAGTGCTGACGCAGCTGCAAAACGAGCTGAGTGAAGGGTGTATCCCATTCGATCTGCCCGCTGCCGAGCGAGACGAGCTGCTGGCGCTGTCGGATGAGGACGCCATGGATGAGTTTCTGCGTGACGGTTCGCTCGGCCCCGATACCGTCCGCCGCCTGATTGCGGAGCGGAGCATCTTCCCGTGCTGGTTTGGTTCGGCGCTGCGGCTGACGGGCGTTGACGAGCTGCTATCCGGCCTTGAGAGCTGCACGCAGATGCCTGCCTATCCATCGGAATTTGGCGCTCGGGTGTTCAAAATCGCGCGCGATGCGCAGGGTATGCGCCTGACGTTTCTGAAGGTCACAGGCGGGAGGCTGCGGGTCAAGGATCTGCTGCACGGCGATGGCTGGGAGGAAAAATGCGACCAACTGCGCCTGTACTCCGGTACGAAATTCACGCTTCTGGACGAAGCTCCCGCCGGCACGGTCTGCGCCGTGACGGGCCTGAGCCGGACGGCAGCGGGCGAGGCTCTGGGCCATGAGACACCTGCGCCTGCACCAGAGCTTCTGCCGGTGCTGGAATACCGGCTGACGCCGGAGGCGGGCGTCACACCGCAGGAGGCATTTTTGCGCCTGCGCCAGCTGGAAGAGGAGGACCCGCAGCTGCACCCCGTGTGGAACAGCCGCCTGCAGGAGATTCATATCCAGCTGATGGGCGAGGTACAGATGCAGATTTTGCAGCGCGTCATTGCCGAGCGCTGCGGGATGCAGGTGACGTTTGACGAGGGGAGCGTCGTCTATAAGGAGACAATCGCTGCGCCGGTCGAGGGCGTGGGGCACTATGAGCCGCTGCGCCACTATGCCGAGGTGCATCTGCTGCTGGAGCCAATGGAGGCGGGCAGCGGTCTGCGTTTTGACACGGTGTGCAGCGAGGACGTGCTGGCGCGCAGCTGGCAGCGGCTGATCCTGACGCACCTGATGGAAAAGCAGCATCTGGGTGTCCTGACGGGCGCACCCGTCACCGATATGCGCATTACGCTGCTTTCGGGCCGCGCGCATCTGAAGCACACCGAGGGCGGTGATTTCCGTCAGGCGACTTACCGCGCCGTGCGGCAGGGCTTGCGCAAGGCGCAGAGCATCCTGCTTGAGCCATGGTACCGCTTCCGGCTTGAGCTTCCACAGGACGCGGCAGGCCGTGCCATGACCGATATCCAGCGCATGGACGGCTCGTTTGAGCCGCCGGAATTCTCCGACGACGGCATGGCGGTTTTTCGAGGCTTCGCGCCGGTCAGCGCCATGCGCGGCTATCAACGTGAGCTGACGGCTTACAGCCGCGGCCGCGGCCGTCTGACCTGTACGGTCGACGGTTACCGGCCATGTGCGGATCAGGAGGCGATTGTCCGCGCGAGCGGCTATGATCCCGAGCGCGATCTGGAAAACCCGACCGGTTCGGTATTCTGCGACCATGGGGCGGGCTTTGAGGTGCGGTGGGACCACGTCGATTCCTACGCGCATCTGCCGCTTTGGAACACGCTGCGCGGCGGAAATGCGCCCATGACGCAGAAAATCAGCAAAAGCGTTGCCTCCGCCGGACTTACCGGTCTGGACAAGGAACTGATGGCGATTTTTGAACGCACCTACGGCACAATCCGCCGCCGCGACATTCTGCCGTCTGCGGTGCTGCGCGCCGAGGACAAGCAGGAGCTGATCCGCCGTCTGGAGCCGGCAGAGGAGTATCTGCTGGTTGACGGCTACAATATCATCTTTGCGTGGGACGAACTGAAAGAAATTGCCCGTGACAATCTGGACGCCGCGCGGCATGTGCTGATGGATCTGCTGTGTAACTATCAGGGGTATAAAAACTGTGCGCTGATTCTGGTGTTTGATGCGTACCGCGTGCCGCAGGGCCTTGGCGCGGTGGAAAAATACCACAATATCCACATTGTCTACACAAAGGAGGCCGAAACGGCCGACCAGTATATCGAACGTGTGACCTACGCGCTTGGAAAGCGGCGGCGCGTGCGCGTGGCGACGTCGGATAATCTTGAGCAGCTGATCATCATCGGCCACGGCGCACAGCGTGTGTCGGCGCAGAGCTTCCATGAGGAGGTAGCCGCTGTTCAGCAGGAAATTGCACAGATTCTGAAGAAGAATAATCAGTAATAAATGCGCCGCTTCTGCAAAGCGGCGCATTCTGCCTGCCGTTTTTTGACACGCGTAAAAGCCGCTCCGTGCGAAGCACGGAGCGGCTTTTGCATTTGTTTAACGGTAGACCGGATACCGATCAGTGATGGAGCGGACGGCATCGATAATGGCCTGACGCTTATCGTCATAGCTGTGTACGGCCATCTCAATGCAGGAAGCGAGAAGCCGCATGTCCTCTGCCTGAAGGCCGCGCGTTGTTGCGGCGGGCGTACCGATGCGCACGCCGCTGGTGTAGGCGGGCTTCTGCGGGTCGTTTGGAATGGCGTTTTTGTTGACGGTGATGTGCACGCTGTCCAGGCGCTCCTGCAAATCCCTGCCGGTGATGCCGTGGCCGCGCAGGTCCAGAAGCATCAAATGGTTGTCTGTTCCGCCGGAAACAAGCGCAAAGCCGAGTTTTTGCAGCTCAGATGCCAGAACAGATGCGTTTTTTACCACGTTTTCGGCATAAACTCTGAATTCCGGCTGCATTGCCTCCTTCAGGCAGATAGCCTTGGCCGCGATGACGTGCATCAGCGGGCCGCCCTGCGTGCCTGGGAAGACGGCCTTGTTGATGGCCTTACCGAATTCCTCACGTGCGAGGATCATGCCGCCGCGCGGACCGCGGAGCGTCTTATGCGTAGTGGTTGTCACAACGTCGGCATAGGGGATGGGGGACATGTGCTGTCCGCCTGCGACCAGACCCGCAATGTGCGCCATGTCTACCATGAACAGTGCGCCGTGCCGGTGCGCGATCTCGCCCATGATCTGAAAGTCAATCGCGCGCGGATACGCCGAAGCGCCCGCGACCAGCAGCTTCGGACGGTGCTGCCGCACAAGGTCCTCGACGTTGTCATAGTCGATGCGTCCGGTTTCGGGGTCAACACCATAGGAGACGGAATTGTAGATTTTGCCGGAGAGATTGACCTTTGCGCCATGCGTCAGATGTCCGCCGTTGGCAAGATCCATGCCCATCAGCGTGTCGCCTGGCTGCAAAAGCGCGGCGTAGACCTCAAGGTTTGCCTGCGCGCCGGAGTGCGGCTGCACGTTCGCAAATTCCGCGCCGAACAGCGCCTTTGCCCGCTCAATTGTCAGCTGCTCCAGTTGGTCGACGTATTCGCATCCGCCGTAATAGCGTTTGGCTGGATAGCCCTCTGCGTATTTGTTGGTCAGTACGCTGCCCATCGCGGCAATGACGGCGGGGGAGGCGATATTCTCCGACGCAATCAGCTCAATATTCCGGTTCTGACGGTTGTATTCCTGCCCGATCAGTGCGGCAACCTCCGCGTCGGCTTCATTCAGATAATTCATGGTCTGCTGTAAAATGTTCATTGTGTGCGCGTCCTCTCTGAAAACAATAAAAAAATGAACAAACCGCACTCCGGTTTGCTCATGAACGACACACATCTGCAATAGCTGCCATGCTCTGTCCTTTTGCCTGAGAGATTCGGCTTTCGCCTTGCACCTTCGGCACCCAATTCAATGAGTTCTCCAGAGATTCCTACCGCATCCA
The DNA here is from genome assembly GCA_934661735.1 of uncultured Oscillospiraceae bacterium. Classification (GTDB taxonomy): domain Bacteria; phylum Bacillota; class Clostridia; order Oscillospirales; family Oscillospiraceae; genus CAG-170. The sequence goes on along the minus strand of CAKUJN010000035.1, from coordinate 5,477 downwards.
GTCCGCCATGGCGTTCTGAAAGCAATCAACGGAACGGTTATTCAATTGATTTCGACATCATTATAGCACCGCAGTGAAGAATGTCAAGGACAAATTTCCACGAGAGAAGAACAAATTCATCTCGAAATACGATTTTTGCGAAAAAACGGGAAACACTATGCAGCCGGTTAATTGTTTTCCAGCTAAAACCATGTTTGTTTTTCTGCCGGTGACGTATGAAATGCGGCAGTATCCGCATAACGCCTCTTGCAAACATAGTACGGTCCGGTATAATAGAAGCGGCAGGCAGCTGCGGGCAGGCCCAGAGACATGCTGCGCGGCGATATGGCGTCCGCCTGTGCGTTGAACACAGGCGCTGTGAAAGGATATGGATATGACAGAACGAGAAAAACGGGTACAGTGGTTTCAGAATGCGCGCTTTGGCATGTTCCTGCACTGGGGACTCTACGCAATTCCGGCGCGCGGCGAATGGTATATGAGCAACGCGCAGATTCCAGCAGAGCAGTATGAGCGCTACATGCAGGAGTTTACGGCGAAGGACTATGACCCCAGAGACTGGGCGCGACGTGCAAAACAGGCGGGGATGCAGTATGTCGTGCTGACAACCAAGCATCACGACGGTTTTTGCCTGTTTGATTCCAAGCTGACCAACTACAAGAGTACAAACGCCCCCTGCGGGCGCGATCTGGTGCGCGAATTTGTGGACGCGGTGCGTGCAGAGGGCCTTCGCGTGGGTCTGTATTATTCGCTGATTGACTGGCACCATCCCGATTTTCCGAAGTATAACGATCTCAATCACCCCATGCGCGGCAATCCGGCCTATCGGGATGAGAAGATCGACTTTGACCGTTATCTTGCATATATGCACGGACAGGTCGAGGAGCTGGTTACAAATTACGGAAAAATTGACATCCTGTGGTTTGACTATTCCTATGGAGAACTGTGCGGCGAGGCGTGGAAGGCAACCGAGCTGATGCAGATGGTTCGCCGCCATCAGCCGGATGTGATTATCGACAACCGTCTGGAGGGCAGCGGCGAGGGCTTCGGCAGTCTTGTCACCGAGCAGCCTGCGTATTACAGCGGCGATTTCGCCAGTCCGGAGCAGCTCCTGCCGCCTGAGGGCATCCGGAACGTCCGCGGCGAGCGCGTCCCGTGGGAGCTTTGCGCGACGATGAATAACAACTGGGGCTATAATCCGTATGACACGAGTTACAAGCCCGCCTCCATGCTCATCCGGAAGTTGGTCGAGTGTGTCAGCAAGGGCGGTAATTTGATTCTGAACGTCGGGCCGGACGCAAACGGCCGCTTCCCGACACAGAGCTGTGCGATTCTGGACGAGATCGGCGCATGGATGGCGGTCAACGGGGAAAGCATCTACGGCTGCGGGAGCGCTGACGTTCCAAAGCCGGACTGGGGCTGGTACACAAAGAAAACGGGCCGTATCTATGCGCATGTTCTGGACTGCCCGCTCGGGCCACTGGCACTGACCGGCCTTGATCCGAATCGAATCGGCAGAGTGCGCCGCCTTGCGGACGGCAGCGAGGTTATTCGCGGAGAGAGCTGGGTAACAAACGCCTATGCGGGACTTGCTTTTGTAACACTGGGAACGGTCCCACAGTTCACCTATCCGCTGCCGGACAAAACGGATACGGTGCTTGAAATTGAATACAGCGACGCTGCGGAATAAGCACCGCCAGAATCAAAAAACCAGCCGGTCATGACGCGCATGACCGGCTGGTCTGCGTATTCCGGAAGGCTCAGCGGAGAACCGTTCCGTCGGCCAGCGTGATGGTATAGCCGTTAAAATTGATTGTACCGTTGTTTGTGAGACTTGTGATTGTGCAGTCGCCGGTCAGCGTCCAGGTACAGCCGGATTCGATGGTGACGACGGCGTTGTCCGAGACGGCTGTGCCGCCCTCGGCATTGTTTGCGATGTTGATCGTGCCGGTGAGGCTGCTGCCATTTTTAAGCGTCAGGCTGAGCGTCGAGATCGTGTCGACCAGAATGCTGCCGTTCAGCGTCTGCGCGTCGCAGGTCATTTCCACCTGTGCTCCGTTGCTGCCCGCCGTGCCCCAGCCGTGTGATGCGGAATTGCCGCAGACGCGAAGCAGGTAGCCGCTTGTGTCCTCATTTTTCAGTGTCACGCCTGTGAGATTCAAAATGCAGTGTGTGTTTGTGATATAGAACAAATCGCCGTTTTGGCCGGTCAGCGAGCCGCCCGTCATGGAGAATTCCGACGTGCCGATGTCTGCGTCGCCGGACATCGACTGATAGATCATCACGTTGTGGACGTTTTCACTGGAACTGGAGCCTTTTGTGCTGCTCATATTGCCGGAGACAGTGCAGTTTTCCAGCGTGATGGAGTTCTTACCCTCAATGACAAGTGCCTCGGAATTGTTGGCGGTCAGTTTCGCGTTTTTGACAGTGATTGCGGCTGTGGAATAGACGGCGGGGGAGTTGTAGCCGTTCGAGGTGTAGCTGCCGCCGGTGACGTTTACGGTGCCGCCGCCGCGGTCGGAGCGGATGGTTGCGGACGAGTTGCCAGAGGTAGTGATGGTCAGATCTTCGACGTTCGTCGTACCGCCACCTGTGGTCTGGATGCCGCCGGAATTGTCAGCGGTTGTCGTAATGGCGGAATCCGAAATATTGACTGTTGTGCCGCTGCCGTAGCTGAACACGCCGTTGCCGTTCTGTGCGGAGGAGCTGATAACTGCGTTTTTGATGGTGACGTTTGCGCCGTTTGTGGCCAGAAGCGCCGCGTTCATGCCGTAGAAGTCGCCGTCCTCGGTGTTGGACGTCGCGCCAGCGCTCTTGTCGACGGAGACGCCGTCCAGCGTGACCGTTGCGCCGTCAATGCGAAGGGCGTTCTCATCGTCGCCGGTGGAGGTGTAGCTTGTGCCGGTAACCGTCGTGTTCTCGAAAATTGTGTTGGCGCTTGTGCCCTGCGTAACCTCGCCGCTGCCGCCGAAACTGCCAGGCTGACCGTTCGGCGCGCCGTCGGGCGGATTGCCTTCCGGCGGATTTCCCATCGGGCCGCCGACACCGTCAGGAGGTGCGCCGTCCGGCTTTTCTGGCGGTGTTTCGCCATCGCCCATGGTGGGTGCTTCGCTGTCCGGCTTCTCCGGAGGCGCTTCAGTGGAGACTTCCGTGCTTTCCTGCTGGGCGGCAGCTTCTTGTGTGGCATCTGCATCCGCGGTGTCTGTTGCTGTCGTCGAACCGCAGGCCGTGAGAGAAAGCAGCATGGCTGCTGCCAGTAACAGTGCAATCAGCTTTTTCATGGAAAACGACCTCCTTATGTCGTTGTTTGATTGTGCCTGTATCATAGCTCCGGAAGCTAAAAAGAACCTAAAGAACTTGTAAACAAATTATGTGAGTGTACGAAATATCTGCACGTCCGCACAAAAGAAAAAGAAGAAATCGAATGGCTGTCTGTTCAGAAGGCGGCAGCGAAGAGAACTGCGCATTATTCGCGTGAGGTGGGAGAAAAGCGGGAATTTGTTCATTACTGAGTTCAAATAAAGTGCGGTTGACAGGGTGAGAAGCCTGTCGCAGCAGTCAAAACCGCCCGACGGGCGACTTTTGAATGCTGCGACAGGAAAAAAATTACCGGACAAAACTGCAAGCCCGCCTGAAATCATCAGGCGGGCTTAAATTAAGTTTTCTTAGAAAACCAGACCAATCGCACGCTTTCGTGAGGCGATCAAATGCTCTTTTGTTGCAGTTACCGCATCATCGACTTTACCGTTCAGCAGACAATTGATGATTTTCTGGTGCTCGATGAGGGAACTTTCTACACTGAGCATACGGTTGGAACGCAGGGTACGAATCCTGCTGTACTCATAAATTCGCTCCATGATCTGAACCATGATCTTGTTATCCACATATTTCAGAATTGTCATGTGGAAATTGTCGTCCTCCTGAAGCATTGTATCAACATCTGCGCTCAGTGCAGCTTGGCTCCGCTCGGACAAATTGACCAGAACATCTTCCGGAATACGGCCGCACGCAAGCTGGACAATGCTTGGCTCTATCAAATAGCGCACATCGTAGATTTCGATACGCGCGAACGGGTAGAAATTCTGCCGGACGACCGCCCGCCGACAAAACGGCAGACGCAGCTCATCGAAAAGCTGACGAAGGATTTTCCGGATATACCCATGTGACAGCAGGCATGAAAAAAGAAGCCGCGCAGAAAATCAGCGGCTTCATGGCAAGCGTCGGATAACAGCAAAAATGAACACGCCGTCTGCCGGAAAAACTCCGGCAGACGACGATTTGAATGAACAATTATCCAACGCAAGCAGGAATTTCGACCGGCGTCCCAATTTTGTATGGCTCAATACTTAAAATGCAATCATTTGATGCTGCACCATATGCTCGCGTCCGTTCAATTTCAACAACTTCCTTAATTGAATCTACGGACACAACAACGGTAAGCCCGCTATTTTCTTCGCTTATCATTCTATCTCTGTGTGTTTGGGTGCTACATAACACTTCGCGATATGGCAAATAAGCGCTTACTAGTCCGATTAGGTTTGCAGAAGTATTATAGGGAGTATCTGTAATAGCTATATTTTCTGGGCGGCTAATAACTGGACCACCTGAGTTTCCGGGGAATGTAGTTGCATCAATTAAAAAGTTTCGAGAACTGGAGTCATGGTAGACATTCTCTACTCTTGAAATACAACCCATTCTGCATACAGGGGTTTTAACAGTACTATTAACAAAGTCGCTAGCAATACTCACGGGGAAGCCAAGCGTATATGCTAGTCCTCCTTCACAAACTCCGGTATCACGCATTTGCTGCAGTGTAAGGGTATGGTGCCTTAAATCAAAGAACGGAAGCTGAGCACCTTCCGATAGCGCGGGGTTGATATTAATATGGCATGCGATCACATCTGCAGCTGGATGAGCGCTGTAATTTGGAGTGCTATTTTCGGAAGCCAGGGAGAGCAAGTATGCCTTTACGCCATTTTGGAGATTTACCTGCATCACCATTTTTTCTTCATTTTCGACAACGTGCCTATTTGTTATGAGGTATGTACTAAATTTCTCATTCCCGTCCTGAGTCCCTTCGTACCGACCAACGACAAAGCCTGTGGCGCACCATCGTGGATTTGAAATTGGGAGTCTACCAAGTACGACAGTTGCTTCCATAAAAAAACGCGGAATAATGGACATGAATACACCTCCTAGTTTTTTAGATGTATTCATTATAGCATATTTCGACTGTTTTCCATGTTATCAGAAAAAACTGAACATTTTCTAAACAAAACTACAGTATGATTTCACTGCTAGCAGCAATGCTTTGATAGAACAGATTAACGGCAAAGAAATATACCACGTATTTGAAGAATGACGAGATTCTGATGTATGGGACAAATTAAAGAATATGGAAAAGAAGCCGCACAGAAAATCAGCGGCTTCATGGCGAGCGTGGGATAACAGCAAAAAATGAACAGAAAAGCGCACACCGC
>CAKUJN010000034.1 GCA_934661735.1 uncultured Oscillospiraceae bacterium | reverse complement strand
AACAAAAGCCCCTTTAGGGGCAGCCTGGGAGAACTGCGCGGTTGGCAGACTTTTCGACGAGCCTATAGGCTCAGCCCGGGTCATGCCCCAAGGGGGCTAGTGCAAACCACCGGCACGGCCGGTGGTTATGATTTGATTTATAAATTCCACGCTGCCGGACTGCCGCAGTATATAAAATCCTGCCCGCGGGGAAGCCGCGGGCAGGATTCTGTGTTTTATGCGCCCGACGACTGCGCAGCGGGGAGAATACCCTTGCGATAGCTGGCGCGGAAATAGATGATTTCCGCGGCGGCGGTGATGATCCACGAGAAGAAATACAGCAGATACAGCGAGGAAATGGTGTGAAAGTACGCGAAAACCGTATAGACCCACACCACGCGGAACACGCACGAGCCGAGAATGACGATAATTGTCGGCGCAACGCTCCTGCCGATGCCGCGCGAGGCGGCGATGGTGCAGTCCATGAACGCGCTGATTGCGTAGGAAAAGCTCATGATCTTCAGCCGCTGCATACCCGCGTCAATGACAGCCGGCTCGCTGGTGAACAGCAGCAGGAACTGCCGTCCGAACAGCAGCATCGCAATGCCGAACATGCCGCCGACAAGGAACGAATACAGCATGCTGATGTGATAGCTTTTGCGGATGCGGTCATACCGGCCGGCGCCCCAGTTCTGGCTGACAAAGCTGGCGCAGACGGTGTGGAATGCCGCCATCATATTGAACACCAGCGTGTCGGCGTTTGCGGCGGCGGAGCTGCCGGAAACGGTCACAGCGTCAAACGAGTTGACGCCGGCCTGCACGAACATGTTTGCGATGGCGAAAATTGCATTTTGCAGGCCCGAGGGGATACCCGTCAGCAGTACGCGCTGACAGGCGGCGCGGTGAAAGCGGAGGCGGCGGAAGCTCAGATGGCACGCGTCGGTACGGCGCAGCAGATGCAGGACGATCAGAAGCGCGGACAGGCACTGGGAGATTGCACTGGCGACGGCCACGCCGTCGGCGGCCATGTGGCAGCAGATGACGAAGAACAGGTTCAGCAGAACGTTCAGCACGCCGGAGATCGTCAGATAGATCAGCGGCCGGTGGGTGTCGCCCGCGGCGCTCATGACGCCGTTGCCGAAGTTGTAGATGGCCATTGCCGGCATGCCGAGCGAGTAGATCCGCAGATAGACAATCGCACCGTCGAGAAGCTCGTCTCTGGTGTGCAGCAGCCGGAGCATCGGCGCGGCAAAGAGATTGCAGACAAGGCAGACGATCACGCCCGCGATGGTGCAGATGAGAAACGACGAGTGGATGGTATCCTGCGCCTCTTCCGCGTTGCGCGCACCGAGGGCGCGCGCGACCGTGACGTTGACGCCGCCGCCGAGGCCGATCAGAAAACCGGTGAACAGCGTGACGAGCATTGTGGTCGAGCCGACTGAGCCGAGCGCCAGATAGCTGGAAAACTTGCCGACGACGGCCACGTCGCTGAGGTTGAACAGAACCTCAAGCAGCTGTGAGAACATCAGCGGGATGCTGAGCAGAAAAATATTTTTCCAGAGAGAGCCGGAGGTCATTTCAATGCTGCCTGCGTGGCGGGACGTGCCTTTTGCCATAATGGATCGATCTCCAATTGCGTGTAAAATCAGTTGCGCGGCTGCGCGAGAGGAACTATAGCACGCCGGACGGCGCGTTTCAAGTGGTATCCGTAAATTAATTATTCCGTGTATCTGACGGCTGACAAATGCGGCCGCGGAGCGAAGGCTCCGCGGCCGCATGACAGCTGGGGATCAGGAGAATGTGCAGGGAACGCTGTACAGCGTGCCGTCGACGCGGAACTGCACCGTCAGCTGCGCCGCGTCCGGCGCAATAAGGCGGAAGCCCGTGTCCGTGGGACATGCCTCATAGCACACGCCGTTCAGAAGCGCCAGAACGGGCGAGTCGTCGTCCGGACAGACGCCGGAGAACGTGCCGTCATAGCGGACAAGTCCCTCCCAGTCGGAATCCTGCCGCGTGACCTGCGCCGCCGCACCGGAAAGCTCCGGCGTCTGCACGCTTTCGGGCATGCGCTCGGGTGCGGGAAGCAGCGGCGGGCGCGTACAGAGCCAGCTGAGATTGCGCTCGGCCAGCTCGACGATGATGACATCCGGCAGGACGCGCAGAAGCAGCGAAAAATCATAGGGCATTGCGCGGGAGAAGAGCGCTTCGCCGAAATCCTCGGCCAGATCCGCGTGCAAAGCATTGCCGAACGAGTCGCGGAACATCAATAGCGCGCCCTCCGCGGGGCAGAATGTGTGAATCAGCTGGTCGTCCGCGCCGCGGATATCACCCTCGTATTCAAAGTGCCGTTCACGTGCGAGCGAAAGAGCATCCTCGGTGCGGGAGGAGGCGGGGTAGAGCATCTGGTACAGGTCGCCGCTGTGCGGCTGCGCGGTAAAAGCCTCGTCCGCAAGCGACGCGTCGCGGCCGAGCGCGCGCAGGATTGCGTCGTGCGCCAGCGCCGAGCCATAGCCGTTCCAGTGGCTGTCGGTGTGATAGTAGGTTTCCTGCGCTGTACCGGCGAGCGTCTGGCGCACGTCGCAGAAGTCTACGCTCTGCCGCGCCAGCTCCGCCTCCAGCCGGTCCAGATCGGACGGCGCAGACGAATGGGCGTAGCGCGCGGGCATATGCTGCGGATAGATGGTGTTCTTGTTCGGTGCGCAGACAAAGAGAAGCTGTACGTCAAAATCGGCGGCATATTCCCGCATCAGCGCCAGATTGTGCGCCGCGCACCACAGCTGCCGCTCGGTCATGGGGCTGCTGCCGGTGTAGTCCGGCAGCGTTTCGGCGTAGTAGAGCCAGCCGTCTGTGCCCAGCAGCACATCACCGGCGGCGGATTCGCGGAGAACGGCGGCCTGTACGGCGGCATTTGCCGTGATCAGCTCCTGCCGCAGACCGAAGCGGCCGGCATAGTAGTCTGCCGCGTCGGACAGAACATCCCAGTTTGGCGCGCCGCCGCTCATAAGGCGCGGCTTTGCGGGCAGACGCTCATTTGCGCCCGCCTCGGCTGGCCCCGCAATCAGAAAAACGGCCAGCGGGACGAGGCACAGCAGGAAAAAGAGGATGCAGAAAAGCTGCTTGATACGATTCGTTTTCATGGCGGCACCTCAGAAGCTGGCGTAGATGAACGGCTGGAACGAGCTTGCGGCCAGCGCCATCACGCACAGAATGAACAGAATCAGCGTCAGCGCGCAGCGCAGTACATCGGCGCACGCGAGACCGCCGAGGCGTGCGTCCAGCTGCGCCGCGGCGGGCGTACACAGCACAACGCCGCATGCGCACAGCAGCACCGTCCGTCTGGAAAGCGCCTGCAAAAGCGCGGCGCGGCACGCGCCGTCCGGCGCAAAGCCGCTCAACATGGCGCGCCAGAACGCAAAGCCCTGTGCAAGCGAGTCCGCGCGGAAAAGCGCGAAGCCGAAAATGACAATCAAAAGCGTCCAGATGTGGCCGTACCACTTCTTTTCCAGCTTTTTCGGGAGCCGGAACGCCGTCTCCACGCAGCTCCACAGACCGTTCCACACGCCCCACAGCAGGAACGTCAGTCCTGTTCCATGCCAGATGCCGGTGGCCAGAAAGACGATGAGCTTATTGCACATCGTGCGGAGCGTGCCCTTGCGGCTGCCGCCCAGCGGAATATAGATATAGTCGCGGAACCAGCCGGAGAGGGACATGTGCCATCTGCGCCAGAAGTCGGAGAGACTGGACGCGCAGTAGGGATGATTGAAGTTTTCGGGCAGCGGCACGCCGAACAGCAGGCCGAGGCCAATGGCCATGTCGCTGTAGCCGGAGAAATCGAAATAAAGCTGTATGCAGTAGCAGACCGCGCCTGTCCATGCGCACAGTGCGTCAAGCGTGCTCTGCGCGTATACCGCGGCTGCAAGCTCCGCCGCGGCGGCGGAGAGCAGCAGCTTTTTCGCAAGGCCGCGTACAAAGCGGCATATGCCCTGCGCCGCATCGTCCCATGTGACGGCGCGTTCGTCCAGATACGGCCGTGCGTCGGAAAATTTCATCAGCGGGCCGGAGACCAGCTGCGGGAAAAACGTGAGATATTGCAGCACCTGCCGGAAGCTGTGCGTACCATCTTCCGGCGCGCGCCACGCATCGGCGATGTAGCTGATCGCCTGGAAGGTGTAAAAGGAAATTCCGAGCGGGAGCGCGCCGGAAAGCTTATACGCGCACAGAACGCCGATATCCAGCGCAATGCAGCCCCACAGGACGGCCCTGCGGCCGCGCGTGCGTTCGAGAAGCCATCGTCCGGCGAAATAGTGCAGCACGCATGAGGCCAGCAGCAGCGGCAGATGGCGCAGATCGCCGAAGGCATAGAACACCAGTCCGGCGGCGATGAGCAGCACGTTTTTTGCCCGCGCAGGCCGCACCAGATGGTACGCTGCCGCGGCGACGGGCAGAAATGCGAACAGAAAGACGGGGGAAGAAAAGTTCATTGCAGATCCCTCTCAGAAAAAGTGCCGCCGCATAGCGGCGGCACCGTCATGATAAGACTCCGCTGTGCGGCGGAGGTCTATGCTTCTGGGAAAAAGTACTGGAAGCCGTTGTACAGGCCGTCGGATTCCTGCACATGGAACACATCGATCTCGCCCTTGTCAAAGACGTAGAGATAGGCGTATTCCAGCTGGACGTCGTACAGCCAGCTGACGCCGTCCTCATCGATCATGGTCCAGGCATGGTCGTTGTCCGGACGGGATTCGTGACCGGCGACGACATATGCCTGACGGCCCAGCCGCCGCGCGCAGTACATGAAGGCTGCGGCATAGCCATAGCAATTGCCCTTGCCCTGACGCAGGAAAAGCAGCGCGGCCTCCTGCGCCCAGTCGGTCGTACCGGCGTCATAGTGCGCCATGGACAGATAGGTGTAATGATCGCGGATGTAGTCGTACACCAGCTCCAGCCGTGTACCGGCGTCTGCGTCCGCGTCCGGACAGCTCAGCGCCAGCAGCTGTGCAATCTGCCCGTCCAGCTCGTTGCTGCCGCTGGTATAGCGGCCGTCGGGGCCAAATGTCAGATAGCCGTCCGCGCCGTCCGTCAGAAGCGAGGCATCGTCCTGTACAAAATAGAGCGCCTCGCCGTCGTCATACAGGCCGGAGGCGGGAGACAGAAGCGAGTAGCCGTCCTCGCCCGTATGGTAATAGAGCAGGCCGCCGCAGTCGTTCACGCCGCGCGTGAAGCGGTAAAGGCTCCCGTCCGGCTGAAAGTACAGCGTCATGCCGTCCAGCTCTGTCAGTCCGGAGGCGGCAGCGGGCGCGCCGTCCTGATAGTAACGGGCAGTGCCGTCCTGCGTGTATATGCCGTCCGGAAGCGGCTGCGGCTGGCTGTCGGACGTATCCGGCGTATCCAGAGCGGGCGAGGGGAGCGCCGCGGGAGCTTCCGGCTGCTCGGCAGCCGGCGCGGGCACGTCCGTCTTTGGCGCGCACGCACACAGCAGGGCAGCCAGCGCCAGCGCCAGCAGCGGCGAAAGGATTCGTTTCATCAGGGAAGCTGCACTCCTTTGATTTCCATGTCCGCCGTGCGGACGGTGATCGAGTCGAATGTCTGCCGGAGGGCCGTACAGTCCTCGCCGTCGGGATAGACGGCGCTGACGCACCAGAGTGTTCCGGACAGCTCATACAGGCGGACCTGCGCCGTGACAGCGCCTGCACCGCCGTATTCCGGCGCCTGAAGCTCGGCGGCGTAGAAGCCGTCCTCATCGTTCAGAACGGTGACGGAGATATCCTCCGTCGGCGGGGCGGCGAAATAGTATGCCTGCATGGCGCCGGTGCAGATGCGCGAAAGCTCCGCCTTTTTCAGAAGCTTCATCGAGGTGTTCAACGGCTGCACGTCGATGCGCGCGGTCTGATTTTCAGCCAGCGGTGTAAGGGAGGCGAGCGTCCCGCCGTCGATCAGCTGAAGCGCTGCCGCATCATACGTCGCAATCAGCTGGTTGGATGCCAGAAGCACCGTCGTGCCGTCAAATGGCGGGACATACAGGTTTTCCTCCGGCGCTGGCTGCTCGGCATCCGGCGTCTGCGTGCCGCCGGACGGCTCGGATGGAGCCTCCGGCTGCGACGGCTTGGACACACTGGACGGCGTTTCGTCCGGAGCGGCGGGAGAGAAGCTGCTGATCCGGCGCAGGATCAGAAAGATCGACGCGGCCAGTACGATCAGCACCAGCGCAAGGATGAAATAGGGCCGGTTTCGCTTGAGAAAGCGGGCGGGCGTCATTTTTCGCGCATTCGCCATACGCTCAGCTCCTTTCATCAATGCTTTCCGGCGCGCCGGTCCGGCAGTACAGCGGGAAAGCATTGCGGTCCTGCGCAAAGAGAATAATCGACTTCATGTCGCGGTAGAGAACCTCCGGCGTGGCGTAAATCAGACCGTCATTGCCGGTGTCGGTCTTGCGCAGCTGGTCCCAGTCGCGATAGCGGCTTTGCAGGACATAGGGGTCGGCGACCAGAAAATAGCCCTTGCCGTCGATTTCCTGATAGTCACAGAGGACCATGTAGTGCTCGTGACTGGTAAACGCGCCTTTCAGAACGTGAATGATGGCAAGATAGCCCTGATTTGCGATCTGGTCGGCCAGCGTGTTCATATCCACCGATGCCTTTTTGATGATACTGGGCGCTTCCAGCGTGGTGCCGTAGCGCTCGGTTTCCAGATCGGTGTAATAATAGGAAATACCCTCGAAATACTCGTTCGGCAGGCCGTAGCTGACAGGATAGTCGTCCTGAAGCGCAAAGGTACGCATCCAGCGCGGCGTGATTTCAACCTTGTGATAGGTGGAAAACACCATCGCGGCGCAGGCGCAGCCGCAGCCGCGGTCCTTGAGCGTCGCGCCGTTGCCCTCAAACTCAAAGATTTCGCCGGCCCAGTCGGGATCGGTCTGCGCGAAGTAGTACAGATTGTCCGTTTTGCCGCTGCGCGCGACGGTGCCGTAGGTACCGGACTTCGTCAGGCGGTATTTATAGGCGGCCTCGATGTCGTGGCGCATATCCTCGCTGAGCGAGGGCAGGCGGGAGAGAAGGTACATCGTCAGCTCGTCAATGCAGGCGGTTTTTCCCTCCAGACCGCAGAACATGTAGATTGTCTCCAGCAGCGCGGCCAGATGGTCGTCAAAATACGTCTCCACCGGCTCGCCCTCGCGCACCTGCGTATAGGTTACAAATTCATTGTTCGGATATGTCGTGTTGGAATAGAGCATGCTTTTGACCGTCCGGACGCGCTCGTCCGACTGGCCGGGGAGAATTGCATACTCGGAATCGGCGTACTGCTCGATGATATAGCGCGGCAGAAGCACGCGGTGAAATGCGACGTCCTCATATGTAAAGGTATCGCTCCCGAGCACCATTGGCTGGCGCATTCCGGCAAGTATCCGGTCGGTATACGCCTCGCGCGCCGCGAAAGCCGGCGCGCAGAAACCCGACAGCAGCACAAGGCAGAGCGCCGCGGCAAGCGCGCGCGAAAGAGATCGTTTCATGGCAGTCTCCTTTTACTGTGCGGGCATCACGTCCTGAATGCTCTCCGTTCCGTCGGTATCGCGGTAGGTGTAGACGGTGAAGCCGTCATAGTAGAGCTCGCCGTCCTCGCCGTCGCCAATGCAGGACGAGGCATAGCTGCTGCGCTCCGGCTCGCCGATGGCGGAGATGAGCGCGTCCAGCGGCTCGCCCTTCATGCTCTGGGCGGTTTCCAGCTTGCTCTTCTCGCCGCAGGCGCACAGAACCAGTGTGCACAGCAGTGTCAGCGTCAGCAAAACGGCAATCATTTTCAAACGGTTTTTCATGGAAGCCTCCTGTCAGAATTCGCTGTAGATGAATGCGACGCCGCCCGCGTCCATGTGCAGCCAGACCAGAAAAACGGCGGCAGCCAGCAGCGCGCACGCAAGCGCAAGCGTATACCATCTGGAAAAGACCAGCGATTTAAGCCTCGCGCCAAAATTCTGCAATCGCTTTGTCAACGGCAAGCCACCCCCTCCAGCCAAGATGCATGGTGTCGCACAGAAAATACGGCTCATATTCAAAGCCGGTCAGATCCAGAAGCGTCACGTTGTTGTATTCCGCGGCAATCTGCCGCACATTTTCGTAGTATTCCGCACGCTTTTCGGCGGAAAATCCCGTATAATCGCTCCATTTGCCGTTCATCGGCACATGGACGAAGAGCACGTCCAGCTGCTTTGCACGGCAGACGTCAAACAGACAGCGCAGATCGTCATATTCCGGAGACGCGGCATAGCTCAGCGCGCTGTCGCGGCCGGCCATCTGCGCCAGCTTGTGGCCGACGTAGGTGCTGTAGTAGCCGTCCTCCATGTAAAAGTCGTTCCCTGTGACCATTTCCGCCGCCTGCGCCAGCGCGGTGGCCTCTTCGGCGTTCCAGTCGATTTCGCCGGACGGCGCGGGCTGCTGCGGCTGTACCGCGGCTATGGCCGCGCGCGCGGAAACCATATCGCGTGTGTCGAGCAGCCATCCGGAAACGGCGGCATAGGGCGCGAGCAGCGCCTGCGCAAGCGTACTGCCGTCCGCCGCGGCACGGCTCATAAGACCTGCGGCTGTGTGTGTTTGCAGACTGGCGCCGTACTGGTCGTTATATTCCGCGATCAGCTCCTGTACGCGCGCGGCGAGATAGCGGCGCGACGACACGGGGAGCGTTTCGTCGGACAGCAGGGTGAGCATCTGCTGCTCGGAGAAGTTTGCCATGAACAGATCCGGCGCGATGCCATCGGGAACATAGGACTGCGGCGCGGTGATGAGCACGACCTTTTTGCCTGTCAGGCTTTCACCCGAGGACGCGACGGCCATCGCGTGCACCAGAGACTGACACGAGCCGCGGCCGATGAGGTCGACCTGAAAGCCGCAGCGCCTTCCGGCGAAGAAATTGGCCGGATGCGTGCAGATTTCCGTGGTTTTCAGCTCACTTGAGCCGAAAATGGTCAGTGTTTCATCGGATTCGGCCGCTGCGCGGAGCAGATATTCACCCGTGATTTTTTCGGGAATCGGGTCGTTTCCCAGCGCGTCCGGCCAGGCAGGCATCGTCTTTTCCACGGCCAGCCGCACAAGCCCCAGTGCCAGAACTGCCGCCAGCAGGCACGCCAGCGCCGTCAGAATGATTTTCCGCATCGCTTATCCGATCAGCGCCGCAAGCTTTGCGGGTGTGGAGATTTCCTCGCGCGAGAGGTTCGCCACATCCAGCTTCGCGCCGTACTGCTCCAGCTGCACCAGCAGCTCGACCAGACCGAACGAGTCGAGAATGCCCTCGTCAAACAGCTCGGTATCAGGGGTGATTTCGCCCTCGTCCGCACCGGTGATGTCGTTGAGGCAGGCAATGATTTTTTCCGTCATATGTAGTTCCTCCTAGATAAGCCTTCCGGAAAACAGCAGCAGACCAAAGCTGAACAGGTGAAATGTCACAAGCATCAGCGGGACGGCCGCCTTCGGGTTTTTCTTGAGCTTTTTGAAGCCTTTGCACTGGGTATCCAGCACGTCGTTCAGACACATCAGAACGCCGTGGTACGCGCCGTAGACGAGATAGCCAAGCGTCAGACCGTGCCACGCGCCCATGACCAGCATCGTCAGAACATAGCCAAGATACGAGCTGGTGCGGCGGCCCTTGAACCATTTGCCGCGCAGCGCCGCCATGCAGAAGCGCGTATAGACATAGTCGCGCAGATAGGTTGAAAGCGAAATGTGCCAGCGGGACCAGAAATCCTTCATGTCCAGACTGAGGAACGGACAGTTGAAGTTATCCGGCTGGGCGATGCCCAGCAGATACGCCGTGCCGACGGCCATGCGGCTGTAGCCGGCGAAGTTGAAGAACATGAAGAACGTATAGCCGTACATATAGCTGAGCGTCGGCAGAAATCCTCCCTCGGGCAGCGGCGAAAGCCAGTACTGCCAGATGAGATTGCCAACAACAAGGCTGTAGAACGCGCCGGTCATCAGCCGCCACAGGCCGTCGCGCAGCAGGACGCGGTATTCCTCCGCCGTATATGTGCGGTGGACATCGGCCGCAAAGCGGCGGTAGCGGTCGAGCGGGCCGGAGGAGATGGATGGGAAAAAGAGAATGAAATAGCTGACGTCTGCAAAATCCAGCTCAGTCAGATAACCGTCGTAGATTTCAATCAGAATCTGAACCGCACGGAACGACATATAGCTTACGCCGAGCATCGACAGCACGCGCAGCGGCTCAACCCAGAGCGAAAGCTTGACCAGCAGCAGCGGTACAAGGCTCAAAAGCAGCATCAGCCACAGCAGCCGGCGCTGCGCAGTACGCCGGCGCAGGCGCAGATATCCGAAAATCAGAAGCGACTGCCACGCCCAGAACGCCAGCAGAAGCGCGCGGCTGTGCCATGTGTCAAAAATCAGAAGCAGCATCACAGCCGTAACCGCAAGGCCGCACACGCGCAGGTTCTTGCCGCGCAGGCCCAGCACGACCGGCGGGAGCATCGCGATCAGCAGTATCAGAAAAAAGTCAAGGCCGGTGTAAAGGCTCATGCCTGCCTCCCGTTCCGCCGGCTACAGCCGCGCGGAGAGTTGTTTTTTATCGATTTTGCCGTTGGTGTTCAGCGGGAACGCGTCCACGGCCAGAATTTTGCGGGGAATCATGTACGCGGGGAGAAGCTCGCCGAGCGCGGCCTTGATGCGCCGCGCACGCGCGAGAGAGGACTCGCCGTCCGGCTTTTCCAGCAGAACGAACGCCGTCAGCGTCGTGACCTTGCCGTCCTGCATGACGGGCAGAACCGCCGCGCGGGCGATGTTCGGGACCTTGACCAGATTATTCTCCACATCCTCCAGCTCCACACGGAAGCCGTTGAGCTTGACCTGACCGTCCAACCGCCCAAGGTAATAGACGCAGCCGTCCCGCATCCGGCACAGATCGCCGGTGTGATAGCCGCGGCGGCCGTCCGGCGCGGTGAAAAACGCTTTCGCGTTCAGCTCGGGCCGATTCAGATAGCCAATGCTTACGGCGTCGCCAATGAGCAGCAGCTCGCCCTCGCGCCCCTCGGGGACCGGCGCGCCGGTCTCATCGGCGATAACCGCCGTGACGTTTGCAAACGGCATACCGATGGGGAGCGGCGCTTCGTCTGCCAGCATGTCTTTCGTCATCTCCGCACCGGTGACCAGAACGGTTGCCTCGGTGGGGCCGTAGGCGTTGACGACGGGAACATTCGGGAAGCGGCGGAAAATCTCCTCCGTCAGCTTTTTTGTCAGCACCTCGCCGCAGAACAGGAACTGGCGGATGTCCGGCATCAGCTCGTGCGTGAATTGCTCGGACTGTACGCAGATCTCCGCCAGCGACGGCGTGGAGACCCATTCGTCGATCTGTGCCTCGCGCAGAAGCGCGAACAGCGCCTTCGGATCGGAGAGCGTCTGCTTGTCCGCCGTCCAGAGCGTCATGCCGCGGCTGAGCGCCTCATACAGCGCGCAGACGGACACGTCAAAGGAATAGGAAATTTCATTGAGAAACGCGCCGCCGTCCTTCATGCCGTCAAACCACGGGCGGACGCCCTCATGAAATGCGGCAAGGTTTCCGGCCGTGATCTGCACGCCCTTGGGCTTGCCGGTCGAGCCGGAGGTAAACAGGATATACGCCGTCTGATCGGGCCGGAGCCATCCCTCCCGCGGAGTGGGCGCGGCAGTGCGCGCCAGAACTTCGCGCAGCGTGTCGGATGTAAGCACATGCGCCGCCCGCAGGCCGGAGTCGCAGAGGTCGACAATCAGCTCCGGCTGTGCCTCCGCGGCAATCTGCGCGGCACGCTCAGGCGGGAATGTGGTATCGACGGGGATATAGCCACGCCCTGCTTTCAGCGCACCCAGCATGCACGCGGGAATGGCCGAGTCCTTGTGGCCATAGATCAGAACGGGCGCACTGCTGTCCGGCAGCGTCTCCCGCAGCCAGGCGGCGAATGCGTCGGACTGCCGGTTCAGCTCGGCATAGCTGGTCCGCACGCCGTTATAAATAATGGCGGTGCGGCCTGTTTCGGCGTATTGCGCAAGCTTTTCCAGAATAAACATGAGAAAACTCCTCAATTAAACGCTGCGGCGTTCCACTGGTGCGTCTGCGCCAGAAGCGCGTCGCCGGCCATGAAGTAATCGCGGGCGTTTTCGGCAAAATGGCTTCCGTAGAGCGGGTCAAACCAGCAGGCGGTTCCGTCGACCACGGCACGAACCCACGCGTGGTCAACCGGCTCGCCGCTGTCCTCGCGTACAAATGTGCCCTGAACGATCTGTGCCTCGCAGCCCATGCGCCGCAGCAGCACCGCCATCAGCGCCGCCTGCGCGTCGCAGTTGCCCTTGCGCTTTTGCAGCAGCTCCAGCGCGAGCGATTCGGTCAGCTCCTCGGTAAAGCCGCCGGAGGTGTCGGCTGTTCCGGCACGGTAGGTGATATCGTTGCAGATAAAGTCATAGGCACGCCCGAGATTCTCGGTTTTCGAGGCTTTCGGGTCGCAGATCTCCTGTAGAAGCGTCAGAACCGCCTCGTCCAGCGCGGCGTTTCCGGTCTCAGGGCCGTCCGGCGTGTAGACGCTTTTCGCGCATGCCGTACAGGCGGCAAGCAGCGCCAGGGCCAGAAGCAGACAGATGCATCGTCTCATGGCGCGCCTCACTCTGCGCGGTGCGCGCTGGTGATGCCGATGGCGCAGACCGTATCGCCGTCCAGTTCAAAATAGAGCGTCGCGGGGAGCGTCTGCTTGTCCGGTGCGGGCAGGGAATAGGTGACGGTAACGCCCGCCCTTGTGTAGCCGGAACCGTAGGCAGCCTCGATATCCTTCAGGCTTGCGCCAAGGCCGATGCCCTTTGCGGTTTCAACGTCCGCCGTGCAGTAGACCTCCATCAGATGGTCATTTTCGCCGTCGGGATAGGTGTAGAGGAAGAGATCGGGATACTGGTATGTCTTGTCCATGCCGGTGTAGACGCAGGAAATGGCCTCGGAAAAGGCATAATCCGGCCCGAATGCGTCCAGAATCGCGGAGACGCTGCTGTGCGTGTCGATTGTTTCCCCGTTTACGCGGATGGAGATATCGTCCTCGGTGAACGCGCTTTTGCCGCAGGCGCAAAGGAGCACGCAGAGTATGGCGGCAGAGAGAATCAGAGCAGTAATCCGTTTCATGGCCGCCTCCTTATTCCGCTTCCGCGTCCACAACGATCTCCACGCCGTTTTCGACGTAGGTAAAGACCGTCAGGCCGTCGTAGGTCCAGATTCCGTCGTCCCCGGGACCGGAGCAGGACGTCTCATAATAGCGGTTCTGCGGCTCGCCAAGCGCCTCGATCAAAAGCGAAACATCCTGATCGACAAGGCTGAGCGCCGTTTCCAGTGCGGTCGGCTCGGAAGGCTCGTCGGCGGGGGCTTCCTCCGCGGAGGGGGATTTTGTCACAACGGGCTTTTCCTCCTCGGCGGGGAGAACGGCGGCGGAATCCTGCTGCGCGGGGGCTGCGTCCTCAGCCGGCGCATCCGCGGCAGGGGCCTCGGGCGCGGGGGCCGGAGCGGCGTCCTCACCGCAGGCAGTCAGGGTGAACGGGAGTCCGCACAGCAGGCAGACGGTCAACGCGATGGCAATACTTCTTTTCACGGCTTGTTTCTCCTCGGTTTTCTATGGTTTCAGTGCTTCATATAATATGCGTGCGCCGTTTCATATTTGACCTGAAAGGCGCTGAAGGCTTCGTTGCTCAATCCGGCGCGCAGGTTGTAGTTTTCAATCTGCGGGTCAAACAGCCATGTCTGGCCGTCAATCTCTACCTCGACCCAGCCGTGCGCAATGCCGTTCCAGTTCCAGTAATAGGCGCATTCGCCGACGATGCACTCGGCGCTGAAGCCCAGCTGCCGGGCCAGCAGGCAGAATGCGGCGGTGAAGTTATAGCAGTCGCCCTTGCCGGTGGTGAAAATCTTTTTTGCGAATTGCAGCTGTGCGTCATAGGGAATGGTCCGGACCTCCGCGCCATAGGCGGCATTGCGTCCAAGGTAGCGGAACGTGCGGACGTAGTCATAGCATGCGCGCAGCTTTTCCAGCTGTGTCATGTCCTCGGTGGTGTATTTGGCGATTACCGCGCGGACCAGCCCGTCCAGCTCCGTGTCGCCGGTGGTGTAGAAGCCGTTTTCATCGAAAAGCATGCCGTCCAGCGTGCAGCCGGCCGCCAGCTCGCCACCCTTGCGGGCGTAGACGGCTCCGCCGTCATAGGGATGCAGCGCGCCGTCGGCAAAAATGCGGCCGCGGTCGTCGGCGGAGAGATATTTCCAGCCGTTGTATTCCAGAATGCCGCTTCCGCGCAGGACGCGGCCTTCACTGTCCACGACATAACCGTCGCCGTCGCCCAGATGGACACCTCGGGTAAAGAATACTTTTTCCAGCGTCTGTGCCGGCCAGAGCTCGCTGCCGTCCGTCTCCAGATATTTGTGCGGTATGACGGCCTCGACGATATCGCAATAGTCGCTGCGCTCCTCGGACACGTCCAGCAGAAGTGAACGGCCCGTCTGGCGGATTGCCGCCTCATCCGGCGAACGGCCAAGTGCGCGGCACACCAGAACGGCGGCGTCGGCGCGGGTCAGCAGGATACGCTGCGCCGCGGGGGAATCCGCCTCGGCGGCGTCCGGCTCCGGCGCGCGCGCCAGCATCGCGCGGTACGCGCTGCGCAGACCAGCGTTCCAGCGCCCGATTGTCAGATTCAGCGCCGCGTTCAGCGCGTCCGTAAACTCGCCAAGCGTGACGGTATCATCCGGCCGGAACAGCCAGATATTTGCGGGAAAATACCGTGCGGCGGCGCAGACTGCGCCATAGTACCAGCTGTCCTCCGGCACGTCCAGATACGGGCAGAACGCATCCGCATCCATAACGCTGCCGGTCAGATTGCACAGAAGGCGCGCAAGGGCGGCGCGGGTCAGAGGATCATCCGGCCGGAAGAAGCCGCGCGCGGTGCGCATGAACGGCGCGTGGGAAAGATAGTCCGGCTCCGGCTCGGCCTCCGGTTCAGGCTCGGGAGCAGGTTCCGGCTCCGGTTCGGCGGGCGCAGGCTCCGGCTCCGCCGGAGCGGACACCTGTACGGCGCCGGACGGCTCGTCCGCGCCGGCCTCAGGCACAGCTGTGCTCTGACAGCCGCTCAGCAGCAGGACAAACACAAGAACAGCGCAGATCCATCGGTGCAGGGATCTCATTTTCGTGTCGCGGGCAGGCCCGCCCTTTCTGCAAAATGCGTCGCATGGGGACAAAATTCGATCACTCTACCATATTATAGTACAACTGGCGGGTCAAGTAAACTCTAATTTTCTCGGATGCGGAATCTGCGGCGTGCAGCGGACGTTTTTTCGCGCGGCAGGCGGAGAAAGCAGCGCGCTGCCGCGTCCGAGAAACAGCAAAGCGGGAGAAAAACAGAACGCCGCTCCCACTGCAACGCAGTGGGAGCGGCATGTGCGATGAATTATTTGTTCCGGAGCTTTGCGTCGATGGCCGCGGCGGCCTTCTTGCCGGCGCCCATGGCCAGAATGACAGTGGCTGCGCCCGTGACGGCGTCGCCGCCGGCAAAGACGTTCTCACGGGTGGACATTTCGTTTTCGTCGACGATAATGCCGCCCTTTTTGTTGGTTTCCAGACCGGGGGTGGTCGAGCGGATCAGCGGGTTGGGGCTGGTGCCGAGCGACATGATGACGGTGTCGACGTCCAGCACGAATTCAGAGCCCTCGACCGGAATCGGACGGCGGCGGCCGGAGGCATCAGGCTCGCCAAGCTCCATCCGGATGCACTTCATGCCATTGACGCGGCCGTCCTCGCCGCCGAGAATCTCAACGGGATTGGTGAGGGTCATGAACTCGATGCCCTCCTCCTTGGCGTGGTGCTGCTCTTCCAGACGGGCGGGCATTTCGGCCTCGCCGCGGCGGTAGACGATATAGACCTTTTCCGCACCCATGCGCTTGGCGCAGCGGGCCGCGTCCATCGCGACGTTGCCGCCGCCGACAATAGCTGCCGCGTGGCTGACCAGAATCGGCGTGTCGCTTTCTTCCTTATACGCCTTCATCAGGTTGATGCGGGTCAGATATTCGTTTGCCGAGCACACGCCCTTGAGCTCCTCGCCCGGGATGTGCATGAACATCGGCAGGCCCGCGCCCGAGCCGACAAATACGGCCTTGAAGCCCATCTCGTCAAACAGCTCGTCGATGGACAGAACCTTGCCGATGACCATGTTGGTCATGACCTCGACGCCCATGGCCTTGAGTTTTTCAACCTCGTTCGCGACGATGGCCTTCGGCAGACGGAATTCGGGAATGCCATAGACCAGAACGCCGCCCGCGGTGTGCAGCGCCTCGAAAATCGTGACGGCGTAACCCTTTCTGGCAAGCTCGGACGCGCAGGTCAGGCCGGACGGGCCGGAGCCGACGACCGCGACTTTGATGCCGTTGGGCTCGGGCTTTTCGGGCATGGCGTTTACGTTCTCACGGTACCAGTCGGCGACAAAGCGCTCGAGACGGCCGATGGCGACTGGCTCGCCCTTGACGCCGCGTACACATTTGGACTCGCACTGCGTTTCCTGCGGGCAGACACGGCCGGACAGGGCGGGCAAGGCGTTGGTGGAGGTAATGATCTCATACGCCGCGGCGAAATCGCCCTCGGCGACCTTTGCGATGAATTCGGGGATCTGGATGTTGACGGGGCAGCCCTCGACGCACTTCGGCTTCTTGCAGTGCAGGCAGCGGCCGGCCTCCTCAATGGCCATCTCGGCGGTATAGCCAAGCGTGACCTCTTTGAAATTATGATTGCGGACGCTGGGGTCCTGCTCCGGCATCGGAGTTTTGGTCAGTGTCATGTTCGCCATTTTATGTATCCTCCCCTTACTTGATCAGCTCTTCGCCAAGCTTCTGCATCCGGCACTTGTGGCTCTGGCGCACTTCGGCCTCGCGCTCACGGTAGACGGTGTTGCGGTTCATCAGCTCGGCAAAATCGACCTTGTGGCCGTCGAAATCGGGGCCGTCGACGCAGGCAAATTTGACTTCGCCGCCGACTGTGACGCGGCAGCCGCCGCACATGCCGGTGCCGTCAACCATGATGGGGTTCAGAGAGACAACGGTGGGAACGCCGAACGGCTCGGTCGTCTTGGCGACGAACTTCATCATCGGGATCGGGCCGATGGCCAGAACCTCGTCGTACTGTTTGCCAGACTCCAGCAGCTGCTGGAGCTTGACGGTGACGAAGCCGTGCTCGCCGTAGGAGCCGTCGTCGGTCATCAGATACAGATTGTCGCACGCGGATTTGAACTCGTCCTCGAGAATGACGATGTCCTTGTTGCGGAAGCCGATGATGACATCGGTTTCGACGCCCGCTTCCTTGAATGCCTTTGCGGACGGATACGCGATGGCGCAGCCGACGCCGCCGCCGACAACGCACACGCGCTTTTTGCCCTCAACATTGGTGGGCTTGCCGAGCGGGCCGACGAAGTCCTGAATGTAATCGCCCTCGTTCAGACTGCCCAGCAGCTCGGTGGACAGGCCGACCTTCTGGAAAATGATCGAAACGGTGCCCTTTTCGCGGTCATAGCCTGCGATGGTCAGCGGCACGCGCTCGGACCGGTCGTCAACGCGGAAAATGATGAACTGGCCGGCCTTTGCCTTGCGGGCGACGAACGGCGCTTCGATCTCCATCAGCGTGACTGCGGAGTTGAGTTCCTTCTTTTGCACGATTTTGTACATAGCTTTCATCCCTTCAAGTTGATCAAATACATATTATGATATTTGAAAAGTCCCATACAACGGTTATTATAACACGCGGCGTTCGACATTGTAAACCGATTCGCCGCAAAATTACAGATTTTCGATCGGAATATTTTCCCGTTTGACGCGCCGCCACGAAAAATCCGCCGCCAGCTCGCACGCGGAAACGCTCTGCGGCGCATCCAGAAGGCCCGCGAGATACGCAAGACGGCCGACCAGAGCCTCGGGCGCATAGCGCTCACGCAGCGCGCCCATGTCCAGATCGCGCTCACGCTTGGAAAGCCGCCGCCCGTCGGGCGCGGTCAGAAGCGGCACATGATAATATTCCGGCGTGGAAAAGCCCAGCAGCTGCTGGAGATAAATCTGGCGCGGGGTGGAGGACAGCAGGTCGCAGCCGCGGACGATCTGCGTCACGCCGCCTGCGGCGTCGTCGGTCACAACGGCCAGCTGATAAGCGTACACGCCGTCCGAGCGGCGGATGATGAAATCGCCGCATTCGCGCGCGAGATTCTGCACATACGCGCCCTGAAGCCCGTCGACAAACGAAACCGTTTCCTCCGGCACAATCAGCCGCCACGCAGGCGTGCGCGTTTTTGCCGCGCGCCCCTCCGGCGTCAGCCTCCGGCATGTGCCGGCGTAGACGACGTTCCCGTCGGAGGCGTGCGGAGCACTGGCGGCGTGCAGCTCGCCGCGCGTGCAGTAGCACGGATAGACAAGCCCCGCCGCGTCGAGCCGCGCAAACTGCCGCGCATATTCCGCCGCGCGCAGGCTCTGCTGTGTCTGCTCAATATCCCAGTCAAGGCCCAGCCATTCCAGATCACGCCGGAGCGTGTCCGCATATTCCGGTCTGCACCGGTCAGGGTCGAGATCCTCAATCCGCAGGAGCATCTGTCCGCCGCAGCTGCGCACGGAAAGCCACGCCAGAAGCGCGGAAAAAACATTGCCCAGATGCATCCTGCCGCTGGGGCTCGGTGCGAAGCGTCCGATTTGCCGCATCGTATCTCTCCTCTCATTTGTCCGCGGATATTGTAGCACGCCGCGGAGTGTGATACAATGAAAAAAACTGTGCCGCATGACTGAGGTATTGCCATGAACAAATTCTGGGGCCATCTGAAAACCATCACCCACCACCGCCGCCTTGTGCGGCGAGGCTGCTTCCGTGTCGGCCTGTATTTTCAGGGCCTGACGCACGATCTGTCCAAATACTCCCCGTCCGAGTTCTGGACGGGCGTACATTATTATCAGGGTACGCGCAGCCCCAACGCCGCCGAGCGCGAGGAAAAGGGCTACAGTGAGGCGTGGATGCACCACAAGGGCCGCAACCGGCACCATTTTGAATACTGGACGGATCTGTCGCTGGAAACCCACGCCTATGAGCCGGTTCAAATGCCGCCGCGGTATCTGGCCGAGATGGTCATGGACCGCATTGCCGCCTGCAAGACGTATCAGGGAAAGGGCTATACGGACGGCGCGCCGCTGGCGTATCTGCAAAAGGCAAAGGAGTCACGCTTTGTGCATCCGGAAACGATGGCGCAGCTGGAATTCCTGCTGACCATGCTGCGTGACCGCGGCGAGGACGAGATGTTCCGCTTTATCCGCGAGGTCGTTCTGAAGGGAAAGCCTTTTGTATGAGTTCATCGAATCTGCAAAAAACCTCGATAAGCTCAAAAAATTTTTGAAATTGCAGTGAAAACCAAAGCGGATTTTTCCGCTTCCGGCAATCGATGTTTCCTGTAAACGCGGTATCCTATCAACTGTACCGGCCGAGAAGTGATTTCTCATCCGATACATCCGGAAAGAGCCTCGAAAGAGGCGCTTTCTTTTTGCGTTCAGAGTATCAGACAGCGGAAATCCGGCTATAATTCCTCCAAATTATAATTAATGAAGGGGGAAATACAGCATGAAGGTCAGAGAGTGCATGACAAAGCAGGTTGTGAGCGTCGGCGGTGCGGAGCCGGTGTCGGTTGCGGCACGGCTGATGGCGCGGCACAACGTGGGGACGCTTCCGGTGCGCGACGCGCACGGGAATCTGGACGGCATTGTGACCGATCGGGATATCATTCTGCGCTGCGTGGCGGCGGACAGAAGCCCGCGTGCCGTGCGTGTGCGGGAGATCATGACGGGGCGCGTCGTCTCCGCTGCGCCGGAGACGGACGCGGGTGAGGCCGCGCGGCTGATGGCGCGCGAGCAGATCCGGCGGCTTCCGGTCGTGGAGCAGGGGAGTCTGGTCGGCATGGTGACGCTTGCCGATCTGTGCCGCAGGCCGGATTACGCCATGGAGGCGGCCGAGGCGCTGGAGGGTATCTGCACCGGCGTGCGGCGTATGGATGCCGACATGGAGGATTTTTGATTTTTCGTCGTGAAAGTGCGGAATTTCTGCAAAAAACAGCGCGGAAACGGGAAAAAGCATTTGACAAACAGAATGCACACTGCTATAATCAATAGGCCGCGTCAAAGAGGTAGAAGTTGAGGTATGCCCTCACACCTCCAGAGCGAGACTACAAAAAAGGTAGGTGCAAACCAAATGCAGGCTATTATCGTTACCGGTGGTAAGCAGTACAACGTCAAAGAGGGCGATGTGATCTACATCGAAAAGCTCGACGCTGCGGCTGATGAAACCGTGAACTTCGATCAGGTTCTGGCGGTTGTCGACGGCGCGAATTCGACGTTCGGCGCTCCGACGGTTGCCGGCGCTTCCGTTCAGGCAAAGGTTCTGAAGAACGGCAAGGGCAAGAAGATCCGTGTGTTCAAGTATCGCCCGAAGAAGGACTCCAAGAGCCTTAAGGGTCACAGACAGCCTTATACCAAGGTGCAGATCGAAAAGATCGCTCTGTAAGTTATGACCAGAGTCGAATTTTTCGATCAGGACGGCAGGATCACCGGATTCTGCTGTGCGGGTCACAGCGGCTATGCCGACGAGGGGAGCGACATTGTGTGCGCTGCCGTCTCCACAGCCGTCAGGTTTGCCGAGGCCACCATCTGTCAGGTGCTTGGCGAACACGCAAAAACCAGGGTGAACGAAGATGAGGCCCGCGTCACCTTGACACTTCCCGCCGCATGTGAGGATGAGGAGGCCGTTCAGGCAGTTCTGACCGGCATGATGCTCACTCTGTGCGCACTGCGGGATGATTATCCTGATTATATCGAAGTTTTGGAGGTGTAACAACATGCTGAAAATGAGTTTCCAGTTCTTCGCGCATAAGAAAGGCGGCGGCTCCACCAAGAACGGCCGTGATTCCGAGTCCAAGCGTCTGGGCGCGAAGCGTGCTGACGGTCAGTTTGTTCTGGCCGGCAACATTCTGGTTCGTCAGAGAGGCACCCATATCCATCCAGGCAACAACGTCGGCATCGGCAAGGACGACACCCTGTTTGCCAAGATCGACGGTCATGTCAAGTTCGAGCGTATGGGCAAGGATCGCAAAATGTGCTCCGTCTACGCTGCCGAGCAGTAAGATGTAATATGGAATCCCGAACATAACGCGTTATGTTCGGGATTTTTTTAGGGTGTATGCTTTCAACGCCGGTCACATTGCCGGTTGGAAGAATCTACCACTGGAGACCGAGATATGTGCACAGAGCAGGCGCCTGCGGCGCGGAGAATTGAGACGGCGCGGCTGATTCTGAGACCGGTCACGCTGGACGACGCTCCGGCGGTGTTCCAGTGGGCGGGCGATCCGGAGGTCAACCGTTATATGTCGTATCCGCTGCACAAAAGTGTGGACGAGACGCGCGCGTGGATTTCCTCTATCACGCCGGATGCACTGGAATTTGGATTTTACCGCAAAGACAACGGTCAGCTGATCGGCACCGGCGGTGTGGGTAAAAATACAGACGGTGTACACGAGCTGGGCTATAACCTCCGGCGTGATGCGTGGGGGAGGGGCTATGCCACCGAGGCGGCGCAGGCGATGCTTGCGTGGGCGTATCACAGCCTCGGCGTGCGCGATTTTGTGCTGGGGCACGCCATTTTGAACAGAGCGTCGGGGAATGTTGCGCGCAAATGCGGCTTTCAGCTGGTGCGGTATGGCCGGGACAGCCGCTTTGACGGCAGCGAGACATTCGATGCGGCGTTTTATGCGCTTCATCTGAAAGGAGACGAAGCATATGTTTGTAGATAAGGTTAAAATATATGTCAAGGCCGGCAGCGGCGGCAACGGCGCGAT
>CAKUJN010000033.1 GCA_934661735.1 uncultured Oscillospiraceae bacterium | reverse complement strand
CGATGGCGAGCGCAGCCGTCAGCGACGAAGGAGCGCTACGGATGCGGCCTACCCCTTGCGGGTGCACATCGGCCCGTTTGGGAACCGACGAATTCACCGCAGATTTCCGTTAAAACGGTGTGTACTGCGCGGGCCGATGTGGGCATCGGCCCCTACAAACACATGCAAAGAAACGAACAGGGCGGACAGGGCTGTCCGCCCCTACAGGACACAGTACATGACCATAGTCGGTCGGGTATTCCGCAAATGAGCAGAACCAAAACCTGATGTCAGCTATCCGCGACTGTGTGTGGTACACTTGCCAGAACGATAAGCTATCGGAAAAGTATTGGCCTTGCGCCCGAAGAGGGCGCTGAAAAGAATCTGCGCGTAAGCGCCATAAATCGTTCTCCAGCGCCTCTTTTTGCCCACTTTTTCTGGCAAGACAGAAAAAGTGGGTCGCCGAAGGCACAGTTGCAGTCTCACCGCATTCAACAGCAGTTCCGGTGAATCCGGACAGACGGGCAGGCAGAGTCGCCCACCCCTACAAGCTGCTGTGCAGCATCACCGCCGGAGGCACGGCTGCGGTCTTACCGCAAATTCGGCACTCCGGTGCCAACCGGAAAAAAACCGCTTCGCTATGCTTTTTTAACGCAATTTTAACGCGATTCGACACGCATTTCGTGATATCGTATAGTGGGTGAGAGTTATGAAAAGGGATACGGTCAGCAGCGCGCCGCCCGCGCGCCGCCATCGCCTGAAAGAACATTTTCCGTTCTGCTGGCGCGATTTCGGCGTGTTCACCGCCATTCTGTCGGCGGCAGCGACGCTCTGCTTTCTGCTGCGTCTGATCGACCGGAGCGATGTGTATGTCGCGCTGATCTTTGAGCTGGCGGTGGTGCTGGTTTCGCGCTTTACCGACGGGTATCTGTTCGGCCTGATGGCCGCGGTGATCAGCGTCATCGGCATCAACTACATATTTACATACCCCTATTACGCCTTCAACTTCACCATTTCCGGCTATCCGCTGACATTTCTGGTGATGCTGGCCGTGTCGATCATGGTCAGCACCATGACCACGCAGATCAAGCGTCAGGAAAAGCTGAAGGCTGAGGCGGAAAAGGAAAAAATGCGCGGCAATCTTCTGCGCGCCGTTTCGCACGACATCCGCACGCCGCTGACGTCGATTGTCGGCGGTGTAAACGCAATTCTGGACAACGGCGACGCGCTGAGCGAGGCCACGCGGCGCGAGCTTCTGGTCAATATCCGTGACGAGTCGCAGTGGCTGGTCGGCGTGGTGGAAAATCTGCTGTCGGTCACACGCATTTCCGGCGCGGCGTCGGAAATCCGCAAGACCATGGAGGCCGGCGAGGAGGTCCTCGGCTCGGCAAATGTCAAATTTCACAAGCGCTTTCCCGAAATCGACGTGCACATCAGCGCACCGGATGAACTGCTGATGATTCCAATGGACCCGATTCTCATCGAGCAGGTGCTCATCAATCTGATGGAAAACGCAGTGCTGCACGGCAAAACGACGATGGAAATTTCACTGCATCTGTCGCAGTCGGGTACAAACGCTGTATTTGAGGTCGCAGACGACGGCGCGGGCATTGCGCGGGAAATGCTGCCGAACCTGTTCAAGGGCGGCCTGCACCACGCAACCGAGGCAGAGGCCGACGGCAAGCGAAACATGGGTATCGGTCTTTCCGTCTGTATGTCCATCGTGCAGTCGCACGGCGGGACCATGACCGCAAGAAATCGTCCGGAAGGCGGTGCAACTTTCCGCTTTACGCTTCCAATGGAGGAACCGGCACATGAAGATCAGAGATAAGGTCCTCGTCATTGAGGACGAACAGACAATCAGCAATTTTATCAGCGCCATTCTGGGCGCGAACGGCTATGACGTGCTGGTGGCGCGGACAGGCATGATGGCAGATTCGATGATCTCGTCGCACTGTCCGGACATCATCATTCTGGATCTGGGCCTGCCGGATATGGACGGCATGACCATACTGCGCAGGGTACGTTCGTGGTCCAAGGTGCCGATTCTGGTCGTCTCCGCGCGCAGCCACGAAAAGGACAAGGTCGAGGCGCTGGACGCGGGCGCAGACGACTATCTGACAAAGCCGTTTGGTACCGAAGAACTGCTGGCGCGCATCCGCGCGGCCGTGCGCCATACACGCACGCCGGTGGGGAGCGAGTCGGTGGCAAACACCGGTGTTTTCAAGACCGGCGAGCTGGTGATCGACTATGCCAAGCACCGCGTGTATATCGCAGGCGAGGACGCGCGGCTGACGCAGAACGAGTACAAGCTGGTGTCGCTGCTGGGCCTGCACGCAGGCAAGGTTCTGACATATGATTATCTTATCCGCGAGCTGTGGGGCCCGAGCGCCAGGTCGGACAATCAGATTCTGCGTGTCAACATGGCCAATATCCGCCGTAAGATCGAAAAGAATCCCGCACAGCCGGTTTATATTTTCACCGAGGTCGGCGTGGGCTACCGCATGGCCGAGGGCGAATAACAGAGAAACAATAAGCCCTGACAGTCATCTGTCAGGGCTTTTCCGCACCGCTCGCGCGGTGAGAATGCTCCTCTCGGCAGCAGTTGCCGCGCAAGAAAACGTCAAGGCACGCTGCCGTTGAAACAACAACACATTTATGAATTCGCCGGTGGTGCAAAGCATTTGCAGGGGCGGGCGCTTCTGTCCGCCCGACGTCTTCGGTTGGCACCGGAACTGCCGAATTTGCGGCAGGGCCGCAACCGTTGCTTCGCAGACCTACTTTTTCTGTCTTGCCAGAAAAAGTAGGCAAAAAGAGGCGCCGAGGACGCGCCATATTGCGCGCTGACGCGCGCGAATTTTTGGCTGCTCCGCGGCCTGAACGCCCTATTCGGGCGCAGAATTGCAACTTTCCCTATAGCTGTTGGTTCCGATGTTTCTTACAGGTCCGTAGGGGCCGATGTAGGCATCGGCCCCTACAGACGTATCCAAAATCATCTTCGGGCGGACAGGGTCGTCCGCCCCAAATGTTTACAATAGAACGTAAATATTCTGCACCATCGGCGAATGCGTAGATGGCCAATTACTTCCACGGCAGCGTGTTTTGCCATCTTCTTGCGTGGCAATGATTCTCGATGGGAGCGTTGTCTCCACGCAGGCGGCGCTGTAGTACAGCTTTGTAGAAAGGGTCTCGTGTGCTGGCCGCAGCGTCCTTCTACGGGCTCATTCTGTGGCTTGCGGTACAATCCGATCCGTATCCAGCGTCTCTTTTTGCATACTTTTTCTGACAAGCCAGAAAAAGTATGCCCGCGGAGCGACAGTTGCGGTGTCACCGCAAGGGAGGCAGTCCGGTGAATCCGGACAAAGGGGGCCGACAGGGTCGTCCGCCCCTACAAAATGCCGTTCAGATTGTCAGCCGCTCCAGCGCGTGCGACAGCACCGCCGTCTCGCCGTTTTCCCTGACCGCGGCAAATTCCCAGCCGTCCCTGATCCGCCGGCGGTGGATGGACAGTCGCTCTCCCTCAAGGCACGGACGGCGGTAGACCGTCTCCACCTCACAAACACCGCGCAACTCAGCCGCCGTCAGCGTACCAAGCAGCATGGGAATATACGCAACGTTATTCATATGTCCGCCAAAGTCCAGATCGACCGAGCGGACCGTAAACGTGCAGATTTCTTCCTCCGGCACCTCGCGGAACGCGGCCCAGCCGCCGTCACAGACGGTATCCTCCGGAAGCGTGACCTCCGGCGGAAACACCGGCCCGACCGGCACAGGCCGCTTCGTCTCCGTGTTCCAGACGGCCCACTGCGTTTTCGCCTCGGCCAGCATCTGCTCCCCGCGTGTCATCGTGTAATAGCGCGCACAGCGCATGCCGTCGATCGCGCCGGGCCATGTGGTCAGATCAACTGTTTGCAGCATGGCCGGACGCTTGAAAAAGCGGATGCGCGTGCGCACCGTCAGCCAGAACAGGTGCTTTTGCGCCATGGCCGCGCCGCCGACGCCCAGCATTTCGGCGTGGATCGTCGCCAGATCCATGAACTCCGCCAGCGCGCCCGCAACGGACATCCGGCCCGTATCGTCACAGCGGCTGGGCAGAACCGTCAGCTGCCGTGTGTATTTGCTTTCCATGTACGTTCCCTCCATATGCGTTTGCCGCCGTGGAATCCACGGCGGCATTTTTCTGCGGCAGAGCCGCCGTCTGTTTTCAGGTTTTCCTGATGAACCGCTCACCGCACTTCGGGCAGCGGATGCTGATCTTCCCTTTGCCGCGCGGAACGCGCACCGTCTGGTGGCATTTCGGGCAGCGGAAATAGCGGTTTTCACGGTCGCGCGCGCAGTTGAGAATGCGCTGCCACGCGGCGTTTTCACGGCGGCGTGCGTCAATGTTGCGCGAATACATCCGGAAAATGCTCCAGATCAGCGGAATATAGGCCAGCAGATTGAACACATTCATCCACGCCGCAAGATAGCTCCCGCCAAGCCAGCCCAGCAGCAGAAGCACAACCGCCGCAATCAGCAGCGCCTTGTTCAGGCCGTCCGTGCCATAGCGGCCATACATGAAGCGGCGGAACGCCGCGCCGATTTTCTGGAACATTTTCCAACACCATGCCTTTCTGAACATTATTATAGTGTTCACGGCGGGAAAAACAAGAAACCGGCGGGATTGTTTATAAAAAGTTTATACTTTTCAGCGTACCAAAGGCTTCCGGTGCGTCTCAGACGCGATCCGCTTCGCTGGGTCCGCACATGAAAGGCTCACACGCTTCGCGCCTTTCCGAGTGACAGAACGGCGATTCCGCCCAGAACCAGCGCGATGCCGGCCGCGTTCATCACACTCAGCGGCTCATGGAACACCAGCACGCCGACCACGGTCGCCACGGCCGGTTCCACCGAGGCCAGAATGGAGGCACGGCTGGACTCCATGCCCTCCAGCCCGCGCGTGTAGAGCAGATACGCCAGAAACGCCGTCAGCAGTCCCAGCATGGAAATCCAGAGCCAGAGCGAGCTGTCCGCCCGCACCGCGCCGCCGATGGCGCGCCAGTCGGTCAGAAATATGCCGCCCGCGGCGCAGAATGCAAACGTGTAAAACGTAATTGTCCACGAGTCATAGCCGCGATTGATGGCAAAGCGGCTGAAAATGGAGTACAGCGCATAGCCGAAGCCCGCTCCCAGTCCCAGCAGCAGTGCTTCGCCGGAAAGCCGCGTGCCGCCGCCGAGTCCGGATACCAGACAGCAGCCTGCAAATGTCATTGCCAGCGCAATCAGCTTCGCGGTGCTCAGCCGTTCGCGGAACAGCAGCGCGCTCATCAGCATGACAAACGCCGGCGCTGTATACAGCAGCACGCCCATGACCGAGAGGCTGGCCATGCTCATGCCGGTAAAATAGCACCATGAAAAAAACAACAGACTGCAAACGCCCGTCCCGAAAAAGCACCAGAGGTCACGGACGCGGACGCGGAGCCTTTCGCGGTGGAACAGCGCCAGATACGCGCCCGCCAGCACAAGCCCGACCAGCACGCGCAGCTCCATCACCTCCAGCGCCTGAAGGCCCGCGGCGTTCAGCCGGCGGACAAACAGCCCCATACACCCCCAGAACACGGCGGCTGCAAGCACGCAGAGCGCGGAAACACCCTTTTTCACGCGCGCCCCACCGCCTTTCCGTGCAGGCTCAGCACGGCAATGCCGGCCAGCGCCAGCGCAATGCCAGTCACGTTGGAGACAGTCAGCGGCTCATGAAACACAATCGTTCCGGCCAGCGTCGCCACAATCAGCTCCGCCGAGGCCAGCACCGCGGCCACACCCGATTCAACCAGCTCAAGTCCTCTGCTGTAGAGCAGATAGGCCGCAAAGCCTGCCAGAAGCCCCAGCAGCACCATCGGCACCAGCACGCCGGCGTCCGCCGCCACGGCCGCGCCGATCGCGCCCCAGTCCGTCAGCGGTGCGGACGCTATGCCGCAGCTCAAAAAGCCCCAGAACAGGATTGTCCACGCGTCATAGCCGCGGTTGATCGCACAGCGGCCGAACACCGAATACATCGAATACGCAAGGCCCGAGCCAAGCCCCAGCAGAAGCCCCTGCGGCGAGAGATAGTCGCCCGAGCCAAGTCCCGCGGCAAAGCAGCAGCCCGCAAAGGAAAGCCCCAGCGCCGCGACCTTGCGCACCGTCAGCCGCTCGCCGAACAGCAGGACGCTGAACAGCATGACAAAAATCGGGCCGGTATATTGCAGCACGCCCATAACCGCAAGGCTTGCCATGGTCATACCGGTAAAATAGCAGTATGCGCCCGCCGTCATGTTGCACACGCCCACGCCGATGAAGCACCAGATGTCCCTCAGCCGGATGCGGAATTTCTCCCGATGGAACACCGCCAGATAGGCGGTCAGAAACAGCAGTCCGAAAACCGTCCGGATTTCCAGAATCTCCATGGCGTACAGGCCGAGCGGATTGAAAATCCGGACGAAAATACCGATACCGCCCCACAGGGCCGACGCCGCCAGAATCAGCAGCGATCCAACACGTTTGCTTGCGTTCATATCTTTTTCTCTCTTTCTCTGCCGCGGCCTCTCGGGCCGTTATTTTCTCTCCAGTATGACCAGCGTCAACTCGGGCCGGTTCATCAGCCGGAACGGGATGCGGCGGCTCTGGCCAAGGCCGCAGCTGACGACCTGCGCGGTGCCGCCCTGCCGGTAGACCCCCTCGGCGTCGTCGGGGAACAGCTCATAATGCGTGCCGAACACCGGCCCGAGAAGCGGCAGGCGGATGATCCCGCCGTGGCCGTGTCCGCACAGAACCGTGTCCGCGCCAAGCTCCGCCCACAGCGGAAGCTGATCGTTCCGGTGCGCCAGCATCAGAACGTACGCGTCCTCCCCCGCGCCGTCGCGGACCTCGCGCATCAGCTGCGCCGGCGTTTTCTGATCCAGCGGGCCGTTCGGATCGTCCACGCCCGCAATGACAATCGACTCGCCGCCGCGGCGAAGCAGCCGGTATTCGTTTTGCAGCCGCACAACACCGCACGCATCCAGAAGCGCGAGCAGCGCCCGCCGCTGGGCGCGCGGCATGACCCATTCGTGGTTGCCGGTGACGTAAAAAACCGGCGCAATCTCACACAGCGCGCGCAAAAACGCCCCAAGGCCGTCGCCCGGCGCATATTCGTCGGCCAGATCGCCCGTCAGAGCGATGATGTCCGGCTCCGCCCCGCGCACGGCGGCAAGCAGCCGCGCATTTTCACGGCCGAACACTGCGCCGTGCAGATCAGAAAGCTGCGCGATGCGCAGGCCGGAAAACGCCTCGGGCAGACGCGCGCTTTCCAGCCGGTAGACGCTCGTCCGGATGGTCCGGTTTTCATACCAGCCAAAGCCCGCCAGCAGCGCCACCGCCGGCACCAGCCAGAGTGCGCGCCGCAGCGTGCGGCCGTGTCCGTGTTCGTCCATGCTCCGCCTCCTCTGAATGGATATTTCCTGCAACACGTTATACCACACCCGCGGCGGAAAAGGAAGTGAAATCTGCCGCGATTCCGCCCGCTCCGCGCCCTGCGCGGGCAAAAGCTTCTTAATTTTCGCCTTCTGCCCGCGATCCGGTGATTTTTTCGTTGTGATGTGCGCCCGAAGGTGCTATAATATCCAGAAAAGAAAAAGAAAATATGGATGTGTATCTTTTGTGAAGTATGGAACCTGGGCTGTTGCACGGCCCTATGACGCTGCTGCGGTGCAGCGCCTGTGCATCGGGGGCTTTTCGCCCATAACCGCCGCGGTGCTCTCCAGCCGCGGCTTTGACTCCGCCGCGGAAGCGCGCGCGTTTCTCTCATGCGATACGCCGCTTTCCGACCCATATGAGCTGTACGACATGCCCCGCGCCGTCGCGCGCGTAAGGCGCGCTCTGGACGCGCACGAGCATATCTGCGTATTCGGCGACTATGACGTGGACGGCATTACGGCGACGTGCCTGCTGACGGAATTTCTGCGCGGGCTGGGCGGCCGCGTGACCAGCTACATCCCCGCACGGCTTGAGGAGGGCTACGGTCTGAACGAGCCCGCCATCCGGACGCTGCACCGTCAGGGCGTCGATCTGATCGTCACGGTGGACTGCGGCATTACGGCAAACGACGAGGCAGGGCTGTGCAGACAGCTCGGGATCGATCTGGTCGTCACCGACCACCACGAGTGCAAGGCCGCGCTCCCCGAGGCCTGTGCCATCGTCGACCCGCACCGCCGCGAGCAGGGCGGAACACACTGTGACCTTGCGGGCGTAGGCGTGGCGTTCAAGCTGGCCGCGGCCATCTCCGGCGATCAGGAGTCGCTTCTGGCGCGCTATTGCGACCTGCTGTGTCTTGGAACGGTCGCCGACGTCATGCCGCTGGTGGGCGAAAACCGCACCATGGTCGCGCGCGGGCTTGCCGCGCTGAGCAATCCGCGGCGCGTCGGCATCGCGGCCCTGATGGCCGAATGCGGCGTGGCGGGGCAGCCTGTCACCGCCGGAACCATCGGCTATACGCTCGCCCCGCGCATCAACGCCGCAGGCCGCATGGGCGAGGTCCATATCGCAACCGAGCTGTTTCTGACCAGATCCTCCGACCGCGCCATCGAGCTTGCACAGCATCTGTGCCGCCTCAACCGCCGCCGTCAGGAGGTCGAATCCGGCATCTATCAGGAGGCCGTCTCCATGCTTTCGCGCCAGCGCGCGCCAAAGGCAATCGTTCTGGCCGATGAAAGCTGGCATCAGGGCGTAGTGGGCATTGTGGCCTCGCGTCTGGCCGAGGAGTACAGCTGTCCGGTGTTTCTGATCTGTCTGGACGGCGAGCGCGGCAAGGCGTCCTCGCGCTCCTACGGCGGCTTCAACCTCTTCGGCGCGCTGGAGGAGCTGTCCGGTCTGCTGGAAAGCTACGGCGGGCATGAGCTTGCCGCGGGCTTTACCATCCGGCGCGACCATATCGACGCCTTCCGGACCGAAATCTGCCGCCGCGCGGACGCATTTTTCCGTTCGGACGCGTGCAGCACCGCACTTCAGATCGACTGTGAGCTGCCGCCCGAGCTTCTGACGCTGAAAAACGTCGAGGGCCTCGACGAGCTGGAGCCGTGCGGCACGATGTGCCCGCGGCCGGTGTTCTGCATGAGCGGCCTTACGGTCAGCGAACTGACCGAGGTCGGCGGCGGCAGGCATCTGCGCCTGCGCCTGACGCGCGGCCGCAGCAGCTTTCAGGCCATCTTCTTTTCCTCCACCGCACAGCGCGCAGCCATCGGTCTGGGTGATCAGGTGGAAATCGCCTTTACGCCGCAGATCAACACCTTCCGCGGCTTCCGTTCGGTGCAGCTGAATCTGGTCGACATCCGGCCGTCCATGGCATTCCGCGAGCTGGATGTGCGCCAGCGTGCGCTCTACGCGCGCCACGCCTCCGGCGGCGCGCTGGAACCGGAGGACGCGGCCGAGCTTCTGCCCGACCGGCGCGATTTTGTCGCCGTCTGGCGCTATCTCAGCGCCAACTGCGTCCACAACACGCTGATGGAGGAGCTGGGCTGCCTCAGCCGGAAAATTGCCCGCTTCAGCGCGCGCCCGTGTTCACCGGCAAAGCTGCGCGTCTGTCTGGACGTGTTCAGCGAGCAGCAGCTCCTGCACTTTGAGCAGTTCCCGCGCGCCGTACATATCACGCTCTGCCCCGACGCGCCGAAGGCCGATCTGGAACAGAGCGCCATTCTGATCCAACTCAAGCACCAGAAAGCAGGTGACCCTTGTTGACAAGCGAACAGCTTTATCAGTCCATGCTGGTCGCCGTTGAGCGCTACGCGCCCGCGGCGGATATGGACGTCATCGAGCGGGCGTACCGCTACGCCGATGAAAAGCACAAAAATCAGCTCCGAAAATCCGGAGAGCCATATATCATCCATCCCATCGCCGTGGCCGAAATCGTGGCCGAAATCGGTCTGGACACCGACGCTATCGCGGCAGCGCTGCTGCACGACTGCCTTGAGGACACCGACGCCAGCTTTGAGGAGATTTCCCGCCTGTTCGGCGAGACGGTCGCCGAGCTGGTCGAGGGCGTCACCAAGCTCACGCGCGTGCAGTACTCGACCATGGAAGAGCAGCAGATGGAGAATCTGCGCAAGATGTTCATGGCCATGTCCAAAGACATCCGCGTCATTCTGATCAAAATTGCCGACCGGCTGCACAACACCCGCACGCTTCAGTTCCAGACGCCCGCCAAGCAGATTTCCAAATCCATGGAGACGATGGAAATCTACGCGCCGCTGGCGCACCGGCTCGGCATGCAGAAGATCAAATGGGAGCTGGAGGATATCTCCCTGCAATACCTCGACCCCGAGGGATATCAGCAGATCATCGATTTTCTGGCTGCAAACGAAACCAGCGCCAACAGCTTCATGAACGCTGTGCAGTCCAAAATTACCAAACGTCTGGCCGACGTGGGCATTCACGGCTCCATCTACGGCCGCATCAAGCACACCTATTCGATCTACCGCAAGATGCGCGCACAGAACAAGACCATCGACGAGCTGTACGACCTGTACGCGTTCCGCGTGATCGTGGACAACATCGCTGACTGTTATAACGTGCTGGGCCATATCCACGACCTGTTCACGCCGATTCCTGGGCGCTTCAAGGACTATATCTCCACACCCAAGCCCAACATGTACCAGTCCCTGCACACCACCGTCATCGGCTCGCAGGGCATTCCCTTCGAAGTGCAGATCCGTACATGGGAAATGCACCAGACGGCCGAATACGGCGTCGCGGCGCACTGGAAGTACAAGCAGCACGCCGGCGACGGCGCGGAGAAGGAATTTGAGTGGGTGCGCCGCCTGCTGGAAAACCAGCAGGACGTCGAGGCCGACGACTATATCCACTCGCTGAAGATCGACATGTTCGACGACGAGGTGTTCGTCTTTACGCCCAAGGGTAAGGTCATCAGCCTGCCTGCCGGCTCCACGCCGATTGACTTCGCCTATGCCATTCACTCCGCCATCGGCAACTCCATGACCGGCGCAAAAGTCAACAACCGCATCGCAAGCTATGACGAGCCGCTGCACAACGGCGATATCGTCGAAATTCTGACCTCCAAAACGGCCAGAGGGCCGAGCCGCGACTGGCTGAACATCTGCCGGTCGAATCAGGCGCGCATCAAGATCAAGCAGTGGTTCAAAAAGGAAAAGCGCGAGGAGAATATCGTCCGCGGCAAGGCCAGCTTTGAATCCGAGCTGCGCCATATCGGCATCAATCCGGAAATTCTGCAAAACGAGGACGTTCTGCGCGCAATGCTGAAAAAGGTGTCGTTCGAGTGTCTGGACGACATGTACGCGGCCATCGGCTTCGGCGGCCTGACGGCCGTAAAGGCCGTCAACCGCGTCAAGGACGAGCTGACAAAGGCCAGCCGCACGCAGAAGGAGCAGCAGCTGCAAATCAAGCCGCCCGCCGCGCCGGTCACAAATGCCTCGGGCGTGATCGTCGAGGACATCGATTCGTGCATGATCAAATTCAGCCGCTGCTGTACGCCGGTCCCTGGCGACGACATCATCGGCTTCATCACCAAGGGCTACGGCGTGTCCATCCACCGCCGCGACTGTCCCAACGCAAAGGCGGCCTCCGACCCCGAACAGGCTGGACGATGGGTGCGCGTGACATGGGCCGAAACGCCCGACGCACAGTTCAACACCTCGCTGGAGCTGGAGGCAGTTGATCAGGACGGCCTGATGCTGGACATCGCGACAATTCTGACCAGTCTGCGCGTGCGCATCCATGAGATGAACGGCAGAAGCCTCCCTGGCGGCCGCGCGCTGTTCACGCTTTCGTTCCCCGTGCACAGTCTGACAGAGCTGGAAACCATCCGCAGCCGCCTGCGCGGCATTTCCGGCGTGCAGGAGGTCCGCCGCGGGAGCAATTAAAGGGCCGGAGGCCCTTGAACCCCTGTCCGGTTGGCACCGGAAAAAAGAAAGGACACTCTATGAAAGCAGTACTTACACGCGTTCGCTCGGCCTCCGTATCCATCGACGGCGAGGTCCGCGGCTCCATCGGGCAGGGCTTTTTGATCCTGCTTGGCATTGCGCCGGACGACACACCGGAAAAATGCCGCAAGCTGGCTGAAAAGTGTCTCGGTCTGCGCATTTTTCGCGATGAAAACGACAAAATGAACCGTTCGCTTGCCGACGTGGGCGGAAGCGTCCTCGTCGTCAGTCAGTTTACGCTCTACGGCGACGTCAGCCACGGCCGCCGGCCAAGCTTCACCGGCGCGGCAAAGCCGGACCTTGCCATCCCGCTGTACGGGCAGTTTCTGTCCGAGTGCGAGCGGCTGGGCTTCCCGCCGCAGCACGGCGAATTCGGC
The DNA here is from genome assembly GCA_934661735.1 of uncultured Oscillospiraceae bacterium. GTDB lineage: Bacteria > Bacillota > Clostridia > Oscillospirales > Oscillospiraceae > CAG-170. Next base: position 10,106 of record CAKUJN010000033.1, on the reverse strand, counting down.
GCGTATATGCAGGTGGAATCGGTCAACGACGGGCCGGTGACGCTGATCGTCGACACCAACGACCTGAAATAATCGGAGAATCACCCATGAACATTATCACCATGCCCCTCGGGGCGCTGCAAACCAACTGCTATCTTGTGTGTGATGCGGCAAGCGGCCTGTGCGCCGTGATCGACCCCGGCGCGTTCGGCGAACGGGTGCTTGCGCGCGCACAGGAGGCTGGCATGCGCATCGGCGCAATTCTGCTGACGCACGCGCACTTTGACCACACGGGCGGACTGAAGGCGCTGCACGCAGCGCTGCCGGAGGTCAGAATCTACGTCCATCCGGACGACACCGACGAAAAGACGAACATGAGCCACGGCCATCTCGTCTATACCGACACCTACCGTGAGGGAGATACCGTCACGGTAGGCGGCCTGACGTTCACCGTTCTGGAAACGCCCGGCCACACGCGCGGCTCCGTATGCCTGTGCTGTGAAAATGCGATTTTCTCCGGCGACACGCTGTTTGCCGGCGCGTGCGGCCGCACAGATTTTGCCGGCGGCAGCACCGAGGCCATGTACGCCTCTCTGCGGCGGCTGGCACAGCTGGACGGCGATTTCTCCGTCTATCCCGGGCACGGCGAAAGCACCACGCTGGACGCCGAACGCCGGTATAATCCCTACATGCGCGAGGCGATGCGATGAAGCTGTATCTGAAGGGCCATAGCGAGCGCTACCCCGTGGAACAGCTGCAAATGCAGCTGTTCGGCGACCGCACAACCGAATTTTCCGAAACGCTGCCTCAAAAGAACGAGGACGGCGCGGTTTCCGCGCTCTCCGACGGCGCGCGCTTCCGCACGGCTACAGCCCGCATCACACTGGACGGCAGAACCGCCTTCGCCTCACGCCGCGTCGAGCTTACAAAGGCCGACGTGCGCATGACGCGCCGGATTTTACAGCAGAGCTACTATCTGGCAGCGGTGCAGCTTCTGCCCGAGGCGCCCCCGTGGGGCGCGCTCTCCGGTGTCCGGCCGACAAAGCTGTCGACCAGATGTCTGATGGAGGGCGGCACGGAGCGGCAGGCCGACCGGATGCTGCGCGACGTGTATTTCGTCACGCCCGCGCGCCGCAGGCTCTGCCTCGACGCGTCCCGCGCGACCGTCGCAGCCGCGCAGAAGCTTGCCCCGCATGATCTGTCGGTGTATATCGGCATTCCGTTCTGCCCGACGCGCTGCGCCTACTGCTCGTTCGTCAGCGAATCGGTTGAACGCTTCGGCGAATTCCTGCCGCCGTATCTGGAATGCCTGCTGCGCGAGGTAGCATACACCGGCGCGCTGCTGCGCGATTCCGGCTGGCACATCCGAAGCCTCTATATGGGCGGCGGCACGCCGACCACACTCTCCAGCACGCAGATGGCGCGGCTCCTGGACGCAGTCAACACGCACCTTGACCTCTCGCGCTGTCTGGAATTCACCGTGGAGGGCGGACGGCCCGACACGCTGGACGCAGAAAAGCTGCGCGTCATCCGCGACGGCGGCGCGACGCGCATTTCGATCAACCCCCAGACCATGTCCGACCGCGTGCTTCGCGCCGTGGGCCGGCGGCACACCGCCGCCGAGACCGTCACGGCATTCGAGGCCGCGCGCCGCGCGGGCTTTGACGATATCAACATGGACCTGATTGCCGGCCTGCCCGCCGACACGCCGGAGTCGTTCTCCGATTCCGTGCGTCAGGTCGTTTCACTTGCGCCGTCTGGCATTACGGTCCACACGTTGGCCCTGAAAAAGGGCGCGGATCTGTTTCAGCGGCGCGTCATGCTCCCCAGCCGCGGAGAGGTTTCCGCGATGCTGGACGACGCACAGTCTCAGCTTCGCGCGGCGGGCTTTTCGCCGTATTATCTCTACCGGCAGAAGTACATGTCCGGAAGCTTTGAAAATGTCGGCTGGTGCAGGGCGGGCTATTCGGGTCTTTACAACATATACATGATGGAGGAGCTGCACACCATTCTGTCGCTGGGCGGCGGTGGTATGAACAAGATCAACCTCGCGGGCGGCGCGCTTGAGCGCTTCCACAATCCGAAATATCCGCAGGATTACATCGAACGCATCGACACAATTCTGCGTCAGAAGGACGAGATTTTCACGCTGCTGCGGCAGGCGGACGGTTAAGGAGTATGCTATGGATACGTTATTTTCGTATGTGACGGTCGTCACCATGGACGAGCGGATGTCGGTCTGGACCGACGCGTTTGTCGGTGTGACGGACGGAAAAATCAGCTGGCTTTCCAAAAAAGCGCCCGAGGAAAAGCCCGCGCAGATCATCGACGGCGCGGGGATGGTGCTGATGCCTGGCCTCATTAACTGCCACACACATCTGCCGATGTCGCTTCTGCGCGGCTACGCGGACGATCTGGCGCTTCAGGAATGGCTGAATGACTATATCTTCCCGCGCGAGGATCATCTGGACGCACGCTGTGTCAAGGCGGCAACGCTCCTCGGCATCGCCGAATGCCTGCGCTTCGGCGTCACGTCGGTCAGCGACATGTACTATTTCTGCGAGGCCGAGGCCGAGGCCATCGCCGAAAGCGGCATCAAGGCCAACCTCAGCCGCGGTACCAGCATGTTCCTCGGCGACGATTTCGACTTTGAGACCTTCCCCGCGTGTCAGGAGCTGGTCGCACTGCATGAAAAGTGGCACAACTTTGACAACGGCCGCCTGAAAATCGAATGCTCGATTCACGCCGAGTACACCTCGACGTATCAGCTCTGGGACGCGCTGAGTGAATACGCCGTCAACAACGGTCTCGGTATGCAGGTGCACCTGTCGGAGACGCAGAAGGAGCACGACGGCTGCGTGGAAAAATACGGTCTGACGCCGGCGCAGCTGCTTGACTGCCACCATGTGTTCGACACGCGCGCCGTCGCGGCGCACTGCGTTCACCTGACGCAGGAGGACATGGCGCTGCTGGCGCGGCGCGGAGTCTCCGCCGTCCACTGTCCCGTCAGCAATCTCAAGCTTGCCAGCGGCTGTGCGGACGTGATGGGCATGGTCAGGGCCGGCATGAATGTCTGCCTCGGCACCGATTCTGTCGCGTCAAACAACAATCTCGACCTGTTCGAGGAGATCAAGGCCTGCTCGCTGATGGCCAAGGGCAGAACCGCCGATCCCACCGCAGTCCCCGCGGAGGCGGCGCTGATGATGGCGACGGTGTGCGGCGCAAAGGCGCAGGGCCGCGAAAAGGAATGCGGCATGATCAAGGAGGGCATGGACGCCGACCTTATCCTGCTGGATTTCAGCCAGCCGCATCTGATCCCGTGCCACAACGTGCTGTCACACCTGGTCTACGCCGCGTCCGGTCACGATGTGGTGATGACGATGGTCCGCGGAAAGATTCTGTACGCGGCGGAGAAATATCCCACGATCGACCTGGGCGCGGTGGTCCGCGAGCTGCACGACTACGCGATTCCCACGGTATTCGCGCCCGATGAAAAGGAGAATCCGGCATGAGCGAAAATCCCGTAAAAAAGCAGTCGTTTTTGCAGGGCGCGGCCATTCTAACCCTCGGCACGATTCTGGTCAAGCTGATGGGCTTCCTGTTCAAAACGCCGCTGCAAATGATCATTACCGAGGCGGGCTTCGGCTATTTCAACACCGCCTATGACGTGTACAACGTCCTTCTGATGATCTCCACCACGGGCCTGCCCGTGGCGATGAGCCGCATGATCTCACAGGCGCAGGCGCTGGGCAATCACGCACAGATCCGCAAAATCTATACCAGCTCCCGCCTCGTCTTTCTCATCATCGGCATCGCCGGAAGCCTCGGCATGCTGCTGCTGTGCCGTCCGCTTTCGGTCATGGTCACGACCAATGAAAACTCCTGGGCGGCCATTGCGGCGCTTTCGCCGTGCGTGCTGCTGATCTGCATGATCTCGGCCTATCGCGGCTTCTTCCAGGGGCAGAGCAACATGACCCCCACCACCGTCAGCCAGATCATTGAGGCGCTTCTGCGCCTGACGGTCGGCCTCGGCGCGGCGTGGCTGGTCATGAAGCTGACCGGCGAGGCGGCCGTCCGCGAGCAGCATATCACACTTGCCGCGGGCGAAAGCGCGCTGCGTTACGGCGACATCACACTTGGCGCGGGCGCGGGCATTCTGGGCGTAACGGCGGGCTGTCTTGTCTCCGCCGTCTATCTGCACAGCCGCTTCCGCCGTGCCGGCCGGGCACTGGACACCTCGCTGGGCGAGGCGCTCACCACCCGCCGGACAATCAAACTTCTGCTTGCCATCGCCATCCCCATTACGCTCGGCTCGGCGGGGCTTCAGATCATCAACCTGTTCGACACCATGATCTACATGCGCCGCCTCACCGGCGCGCTGGCGTGGACGGCAAAGGCCGCCGATACGGCCAAGGGCGTCTACGGCTACTGTCAGACGATTTTCGCCCTGCCCTGCTCGCTCATCACGCCGATCACAATCTCCTCCATACCGGCCATCACCGCGGCCCTGACGCTTGGCAACACAACCGAGGCGCGCGCCACCGAGGAATCGGCCATCCGCACCATGGCGCTGATCGCCATGCCGTGCGCGGCGGGCCTGTTCGTGCTGGCCGGCCCGATTGTCCGCCTGCTGACTGCCTACGGCGAGAGCAGCCTTGCCATGGCCACGCCGGTTCTGACGGTGCTTGGCGCAACGGTGATCTTCAACAGCACCGTCCTGCTCTTTAACGCTATTTTGCAGGCGCACGGAAACGTCACCACACCGGTCATCAACATGCTCATCGGCGGACTGGTCAAGATCGCAGTCAACTATGTGCTGGTCGCCGTTCCCGAGCTGAACATCACAGGCGCAGCCATCGGCACGCTGGTCTGCTATATCGTCATCACGCTGCTGGATGTGCTGGCACTCCGCCGCTGCCTCGCAGAAAAGCCGCGGGTTCTGCCGAATCTGGCGCGGCCGCTTCTGGCCTCCGTCCTGATGGGTGCGGCGACGTATCTGGTACACGGGCTGGTGTCAAAGGTCATCGCCTCCGCGCGGCTTTCTTGCCTGATCGCACTGGCGTTTGCGGTTGTGAGCTATGTGGTTCTGGCGCTGGCGCTGCGCTGTGTGCGGTATGAGGACTGCCTGCTGCTGCCAAAGGGCGAAAAAATCGCAAAAATCTTGCGAATTCGGGAAAATTCTTGAGTTCCCCACTTGCGAAAGAGAGCGGATTATGATAAATTTTACTAGTAAAGACCGCTACAGCTTTGAGGATCTTGTTCGTCTGGTCACGCTTCTGCGCGCACCGGGCGGCTGCCCATGGGACGGGGCGCAGACGCACCTGTCCATCCGCCGCAATTTTCTGGAGGAGGCGTACGAGGCCTGCGAGGGCTTTGATACGGACGACGCCGGACGCATGTGCGAGGAACTGGGCGACGTATTATTGCAGGTGCTGTTCCACACAGACATCGAGCGCGAGGCCGGCCGCTTCACCTTGGACGATGTGTGCGACGGCGTCTGTAAAAAGCTTGTTTTCCGGCACCCGAGGCTTTTCGGGAACGACAGCGCGCCCGACTGGGACGAGCTGAAGCGTCTGGAAAAGGGTCAGCAGACTGATACCGACACGCTCAACGGCGTGGCGCGTTCGCTGCCCGCGCTCTGGCGCTGCGAAAAAATCCTGAAAAAAGCTGCCGGTTCCGGCGCAGACAGGGAATCCCTTTCGGATTCTCTGGACAAACTAGACAGGGAATCTGCCTCCCTGCGCCGTACCGCCGCGTGCGGCGCGGATGCGCAGCAGGCGCTGGGCGAGCTTCTGCTTGCCGCGGTGCATATCGCCGCCATCCTGCAAATCGATCCGGAGCAGGCGCTGCACGACGCGTGTGAGCGGTTTATCGGTCGTTTTTCACAGCTTGAGCAGTCGTCGGCCCAGTCCGGCCACCCGCTTGCCGAGCAGCCGCGCGAGGCGCTTTCACCGCTGTGGAACGACACGGCGGACGACTCGCTCTGATGCCGCGGGCATCAAAATTCTATTTTATTACATGGAAAGAGGAACAATTATGAACAAGACTGAACTCATCTCCGAAGTCGCCAAGAAGTGCGGCATCTCCAAGAAGGACGCGGAAAAGGCTATCAACGCCACCGTCGACACCATCACCGACGCGCTGTGCGCCGGCGACAAGGTCCAGCTGGTCGGCTTTGGCGGCTTTGAGACCAAGACCCGCGAGGCTCGCATGGGCCGCAACCCCAAGACGAAGGAAGCCATCGAAATTCCCGCCGCTACCGTTCCCGTTTTCAAGGCCGGCAAGGCGCTGAAGGACAAGGTCGCAAAGTAAGCAGGTCGACACAGCAAATTCCGGCGGAAAACCCGCCGGAATTTTTCATCGCCCGTTCAGAAAGGAGCAGACATATGCGTCTGGACAAATATCTCAAGGTCTCGCGCCTGATCAAACGCCGGACCGTCGCCAACGAGGCGTGCGACAACACGCGCGTGACGGTCAACGGCCGGCCGGCCAAGGCATCGTACGATGTAAAGGTCGGCGACCGGATCGAAATTCAGTTCGGCCAGCGCACCGTTGCCGTCGAGGTCCTTCAGGTCGCGGACAACGTGCGCAAGGACGACGCAGCGGCCATGTACCGCGAGGTCTGAAAAATCACCGCCCTCCGGCGGTGATTTTTTTGCGCCGCACCCTGTAGGGGCGGACAGAGTCGTCCGCCCTATTGATTCTCACACACGTTTGTAGGGCCGATGCCCACATCGGCCCGCGCAGTATGTACCATTTTAACGGAAATTTGTAGCGAATTCATCGGTTCCCAAACGGGCCGATGTAGGCATCGGCCCCTACAAAGATTTACAATAGAACGTAAATATTCTGCACCACCGGCGCATCCGTAGATGGCCTGCCATTTCCACGGCAGCGTGTTTTGCTACCTCCTTGCGCGGCAACTGCTCCCGATGGGAGCGTTGTCTCCACGCAGGCGGCGCTGTAGTTCAGCTTTGCAGAAAGACTTCCGTGTGCTGGCCGCAGCGTTCTTCTACGGGCTCGTTCTGTGGCTTGCGGTACAATCCGATCCGTTTCCAGCGCCTCTTTTTGCCCACTTTTTCTGGCAAGACAGAAAAAGTGGGTCGCCGAAGGCACGGCTGCGCCCTCGCCGCATCAACGGCACCTCCGGTGAAAGCGGATAAGCGGCCCGACAAAGCCGCCTCATGCTCCGGTGCGGTCATGTCACCTCCGGTGCCCGCCGGAGGAAATAAAAAACCGCCCTGCGGGGCGGTTTTTTTATTCTGCTATTGCAGTGCCTGGTCCATCAGAATCACGTCCACCGCGTAGTAGTGCCCGCCGCGGTAGACGGTCAGCGTCACGGTGTCGCCGGCAGAGAAATCATTCTTGACGGTGTTCAGCTCGTCAATCGTGCTGACCGTCGTGTCGTTGATCGCGGTGATGATATCGCCCTCCTGAAGGCCCTTTACCGCCGCGTCGCTGTTCGGGTTGACGTACGTCAGGTAGATGCCGTTCGGCAGACGGTAATACGCGCGCAGCGCGGTGGGAAGCGCCTCGCCAGTAATGCCGATGGCCGGCCGGCCGGCCACATAGCCGTTTTCAATCAGCTCGTCAATGATCGGCTTCGCCACGGAAATCGGGATTGCAAAGCCCAGTCCCTCAACCGCCGCGCCGTTATAATATGAGCTCATTTTCATCGTATTGATGCCGATGACCTGCCCATAGCAGTTGATCAGCGGGCCGCCGGAGTTGCCGTTGTTCAGCGCGGCATTCGTCTGGAGCAGCGTCATTTTGCGGTCGTTGACCGTCAGGTCACGGTTGATGGCCGAGATGATGCCGTCGGTCATGGTTCCACGCAGCTGCACACCCAGCGGATCACCGATGGCCACAACCATATCGCCCACGCGCAGCGCGTCCGAATCGCCGAACTCCGCAGCCGTCAGATCGTCGGCGTCCACCTTGAGCACAGCCAGATCGCTCGCCTCGTCGCTCCCGACCAGCGAGGCCGGATACATCTTGTCGCCGGAGGTCAGAACGCTGATGCTCTGCGCGCCGCTGATGACGTGGTGATTTGTGATGACATAGCCGTCGCCGGTCATGATGATGCCCGTGCCGGTGGCGGTTCCATTGGAAAGCGTGCTGGAGATGGACACGACGCTGGGGATCATCTTTGCGTAGATCGCCTGAAGGCTCAGCGCACCGTCGGCGGAGGACTCATAGTTCTCCGCGCCCGTCCGGCCGTCCTGCAGCACCAGCTGCGTCTGATTGTCCGGCGTGCTCTGTGCCGGTGTTTCGGCCGGAGCCTGTTCGTCCGACGCCTGCGGCGTCTGCTCGGACGGCTGCGCCGCAGCCGCGGGCGTTTCCTCGCTCTGTTTGGGCGTTACGGCAATGGATACGCCGCTTCTGTCGCGGTTCAGGGAGATATCCATGCTGCGCAGCGTGCGCACCACGCCATAGGCCGCGCCGGCCAGCACCAGCAGCACCAGCAGTGTGATCAGGCACCCGCTCAGCTTTGAGCGCTTCGGCCCGCGCATCGGCGTGCTCGGGCGGCGGTAGCCGGAGGAATACTGCCACGCGTGATCCTGTATGGAATTGTCCTCATTGAAGCCGGAACGGTCATTTTCCTGATAGCTCATAAAGACACCTTCTAACTGATTGCATTTCTCATTGAGATTTTACCCCGCTTTCCGCGCGGGATGTTGAACGTTTTGTAAATCCTTTGCGGAAGCTTTTTCCGTCTCAGCGGACGACGGGGAGCGTAAAGCTGAACGTCGTCACACCGTCGCGGCTTTCGGCGCGGATATCTTCACCGTGCGCACCGACAATGGTTTTCGCGATATACAGGCCCAGCCCCCACCCCTCGCGGTCGGCTGAGCGGCTCTTATCGGCCTTGTGGAAGCGGTCAAACAGCAGCGGCAGCTCATCCGGCGGGATGGTCGGTCCGGTGTTGCTGACCATGACAATGGCCTTTCCGCCCTCAATGGTCAGACGCAGCGTCAGAAGCCCGCCCTCGGGGCAGAACTTGATGGCATTGTCCACCAGATTGTAGATGACCTGCGTGATCGAATCGCGCTCGGCGCGCGTCCAGACCGTCTTTTCGGGCAGGTCGACGCTGACCTGCAGGTTTTTGGCGTTGATCTTCTGCTCAAAGGCAATCAGCACGTCGCTCATGACCTCGCCGACATCAAAGCGTATCTTGCGCGTCTCGTCCACGCCCTGTGCCTGAAGTCTGGAGATGTCCAGCATGTTGCGCACCAGCCGTGAAAGCCTGCGCACCTCGCTGGAGACGGTCTGCATGTAGTGCCGGTATTTTTCCGGCGGAATGGTGCCATCCAGCATCCCGTCGATATAGCCGCCGATGGTCGTCATCGGCGTTTTCAGCTCATGCGACACATTTGCGATAAAGTCCTGACGGCGCTGCTCGGCCTTTTCCAGATAGTCCGCCATCGAATTGAACGCCTGCGCCAGATCGGCAATTTCCTCGGTATCGCGCTTCGTGACCTGCACGCGCGTGCTCATGTCGCCGTGTCCGAACCGGCGCGCGGCCTCCGCCACGCGGTGCAGCGGCTGCACCTGGCTGCGGGAGAGGAACGTCGTCGCCACCAGCGCCAGCACAAGCACCACGATTGCGCAGTAGATGAACAGCACCGCGCTGTGCGACATAAAGCCCGTCACCTGCGTCATGGGCGCGGAGACGACCACATAGCCGATCAGCTCGTCCGCAACGTCAGAGACAATCGGCGCGCCGGCGACGAACTTCTTCTCGGTATAGATGCCCTCAAGCACACCGGAGCGGAACGCGGTTCCGTTTTCGCGGATCTCCCCGCGAAAGCTGTCGTCCACGATCTGATCGATGTGCTCGCAGATGAACTGCTCGCACGAGCAGAGAATCACTTTTCCCTCCTCGTCGCAGATGAGCGCCTCGGCGTTGCCGATTCTGGAGATGAGCGAAAGACTCATCAAAAAATCCCAGTTGTCCTGCAAATCGCCCGCCGTGTCATAGGCGCGGGCAAAATTTGCAACCGCCGCCGCGTCGCGGCAGAGCGTCTGCTCATTTTCCGCACGCACCGACCGGCGCATCAGAAACCAGAACGAAATGCCCGTAATGAGCATGCAGATGAGCAGCAGCACGGCAATCAGTGTAAACT
>CAKUJN010000032.1 GCA_934661735.1 uncultured Oscillospiraceae bacterium | reverse complement strand
GCTCATAACAGCTGATTTTCGTCTCGGTGACGGCGTTCAGCGCGTCATAGCTCATAAACAGGCCCGCACCGTCCTGATACGCCTTTTTGCTGGCGAAATCGTCCTCGCGGTGAATGACGCCGGCAATCGGGAACGGACGGCCGCCGATGTCCACGGTCAGGCCCGCAACATCGTTGCTGCCGAACAGGGCCCATGCCAGCTCCTCGTCCAGCACGACGCGGTCGGCCATGTAATCCTCACCCGTCAGATAGCTGCCGCTGCGCAGCGTCAGGGGATGGAACAAAAACCAGTCGCCGCCCACGCCGATGGCCTTGACGGACATGGTGTTTTTGCCGCTGCCGACGGAAATGGAGGCGGTGCCGGAATATGCGTCGGCATACAGCCGCGCGCCCTCCGGCGCTTCCAGCGACGCGTCTACCAGCGCCCGATCCAGCGTCTGGCGGAACGTCTGTACGGCGGACAGGTCGATTTTTCCCTCCTCGGTGAGGAAGGCGGAGACCTGCGCAAAGCGCATTTCATTGCTGCCGCGCCAGGTTTTGGCCGCGTCCTGCGTGCACAGTGCATGCGTCACGCTGTTCAGGCGGAGCGCGGAGATCAGCACGCCCACAAGCAGCACCGCATTGAGCAGCAGGAGAAACAGCTGCTTTCCCGTCAGGGGCGTGCGCTGGCGCTTCCTGACGAATTTCCCGCCCCGACTCATCCGTTCTCCGCCAGACGAACCAGCGTGCCGGCCTCGATGGGCTTCGTGGAGGTGGTGATGACGAAATCGCCCTGCGACAGGCCGCTGACGGCAGACATGGTGTCGTCGCTGGCCAGGACCTTGACGTCCACGCGCGTGGCGGTGTAGCGGTTGCCGAGCGGGCTGCTCTTGACCACGACGGCCAGCACGAACGAACCGTTGCTGTCGCTGCGGACGGCGGAATTCGGCACCAGACAGTCATAATTGGCGCTCTTCTGGCCGATGGACAGCGTCAGATTGGTGTCCGGCTCCACTTCGCCGGAGAGGCGGAACACCAGAAGCTTGCCCTTGCCGGGGTTGGAGGGGTCGTTTGCGATGTTTTCCAGCGTTGCGTCGATATCGCCGCCCCAGTAGTTGACCAGATCGGCCTTGTCGCCGACGCGGACCTTTTTGGCCTGATCGGCGGTGACGGAAATTTTGATGGTATAGCCGCGGTCGATGACCTGAATGGTTGCCAGCGCCTGCTCGGGGCCGATGGTGTTGCCGGCGGTGACGTTGATGGCGCCGATGACGCCGCTGACTTTGGCTGTGACCTCGCCGCCCTCGGCGTCGGCCTCAAGCTTTTTGATTTCTTCCTTTTTCTTCTCGATGGCTTCCTTGTCGGCCTGCACCTGAAGATCGCTGCTGTCGGGGAGACCCTGCTCAAAGACCAAACGTTCCAGCTCGTCCTTCGCGTCCTTGACGGCGTTGGCGCTTGACGTTGCAGCGTCGAGGTCCGTGATATAGTCGGTCTGATCTTCGATTGCGTTGTTCAGCGTGGTGATGGAGTTGTCGTATTGCTCAATAATTGTGTCGTATTTGGAAATCTCGCTCTTTTTCTGCTCCAACTCGCGGAATGCAGCATCATAAACGCGATGAACCTTGTCGTTATCCACTACACCGCCGGTCGTAATGTCAAAATCCATTTCGTTGGGATTCAGCGCATCCAGAGCGGCCTGATCGGAAACAAGCGTCGTGTAGGCAGTGGACAAAGCTGAATGACTGTCTGCGATGCTTGCTACGGTGGTGCCGGTATCATAAATTATGTCGCCAGAGCACAGGTTAACGGCGTCGTTATAGGCACTCTTATTCTTTGCAAGTGCCGAAGCAACCTGATCTGGTGTCTCGCCGTATAAACCGGCGAGACCTTTTGTAAGCAGATGCTTTGCGAATGCAAGAAGCGTGTCTGAATCTGCTCGATAAAGATACTCATCACTCTTGAGTGTGTCGACCGCGTCTTTCAGCTTGCCGACGGTGTCTACCTTTGTTTCCAGCTCTGTGATACCGGTCGATGCATCGGCCTTTTCCTTTTCGGCCTTTTCTTTGGACTTGGTCAGATCGCCCAGTTCGCGGGTCATGGACTTTTTCTTCTGCTCGGCGGCAGCCTTTTCCTGTGCGATCTGCGAGGCGCTCAGACTGCCGTATTGTCTGGCAACGGCCTGCGCCTCCTCCAGCTTCTGCTGCGCCAGCTGGATTTCGCGGTTGCTCTGCGCAGCAGTCTTGGCGGCGTCGACCAGACCTTTTTCGTATGCAAGCTCCATGTTTTCCAGGTCGGTTCTGGCGGTGGTCAGGTCGCTGGATTCCATCGAGTCCAGCAGGAACAGCTTGTCGCCCGCCTCAACCGTCTGGCCGACCTTGACCAGCACGCTTGCAATCTTGCGCGTCTGGCTGATGGTCACGTCATACGTCTCGTTGGCTGCGACGGTGCCGCTGCCGCGGATTCTGGCGTTGATCGAGCCGGACTGCACGCTCTGCGTCGCAACCTCCGGCAGAGAGCGGTTCATAATGGTGTTGGAGAAGAACGTCAGCACCAGCAGCACCACCAGAAAGATGATGGCCGCGGTCTTGACCCATTCTCTGCGTTTGATGTTTGCTTCCATAATAATCTATCCTTTCACAGAGCCGGAGTAGGCGATACCCTCAACCAGATAGGACTCGCCGTGCAGGAACAGCAGCAGTCCGGGAATCATGTAGATAACTGCCACCGCAAAGGCGATGCCGATTTCGCCCGCGTTGATGGTGGACAAATAGACGCTGAGCGGCTGCTCATCCGCGTTTTGCAGGAGAATCAGCGGCTGTTCAACCATGTTCCAGTAGTCGATGAACACCAGAATGGCGATGGAATACAGCGCGCTGCGGCACTGTGGCAGGCAGATGTCCCAGAACACATGCCATTCGCTTGCGCCGTCCAGCTTGGCCGATTCGATCAGCGCCACGGGAATCCGGCGCATGAACTTTGTCAGCAGGAACACCGAAAACGGCGCGAACGCGCCGGGGAGGATGATGGCCCAGCGGGTATTCAGAATGCCCAGCCAGTCGCTGACCAGATAATTCGGCACCAGCGTGACCTGATACGGCATCAGCATCAGAATGACGTAGGCAAAGAAGATGCCGTCGCGGACCTTGCCGCGCCACCGCGTAAAGCCGTAGGCCGCAATGGACGCAATCAGCAGCTGTGCCGCGACAATCGGCACGACCAGAATGACCGAATTCCAGAATTTCAGCAGATAATCCGGACTTTTCAGCAGGACGGTGATATACTGCGTAAAGCTGACCTCGTCCGGTATGAATTTCAGATTGATGGTTTTGGAAATGTAGCTCTTGCCGTCGCTGACATTGGAGAACACCTGACCGTAGTTGGCCGTAATCTCGCTTTGCGTCATGAACGAGTTTGTGATCGTCAGGACCGTGGGCAGCAGGAAGAGCACCGCGAATACCGCGGCCAGCAGCGTCAGCGCGCCGCGCGAAAAATAACGCTTTTTCCTCATCCCTCCACGTCCTTTCCGAAGTAATCCTCCACCGCGAAAAGGATGGCGATCAGCGCGATGATGACCAGCGCCAGCAGAACCGCCGCCGCCGAAAGCTTCTGATAGTCCAGCGTGCGGAACATGTTGTTCATGAAATGCTGAAGCATGTACAGCGCGTCGTATGGATAGTCGCCCGTCAGCAGGTAGATCTCGCGGAACACCTTAAACGAGTTGATGATCGACAGAATCGTGACGAACAGCGTCGTCGGAGAAAGATAGCGGAGCTTGATGTGCAGGAACTGGTACATTTCGGACGCGCCCTCGACCTCGGCCGCCTCCAGCATCGCCTTCGGGATGTTGTTCAGCGCCGCCATGAACAGAATCATGTTATAGCCGAGGTTCTTCCACAGAAACAGAATTACGATGACGATCATGCTGGCGTTGGAGGAAAACCAGTAGATTTTCTCCTGCCCCAGCTTCTGCAAAACGGCGTTGATCACGCCGTTGTCGTGGAACAGAACCTGCCAGACCAGAATGATGGACGCGATGGGCACCATCATGGGGCTCAGGAAGAACGTCCGGAACTGGCTTTTCAGCGGAATGCGCGCCTCCAGCATCAGCGCCATCAGCATTGACAGAATCACGGCCGCCGGGACGGAAATCAGCGAAAAAATCGCGGTGTTTTTGACGGCAATCTTGAACGCGCCGTTGTTCCAGACGGCAATGTAATTTTTCAGTCCCGCAAAGCTGTGGTCCAGCGTGCCGGAGATAAGCGAATAGTAGATGACCACGCAGAAGGGAATGATGAAAAACACCAGCATACCCACAAAGCTTGGTCCGGAAAAGCACAGTGACTTGACAAATTCATGGACTTTTTTTCGATGTCTGGCTTTCTTCCGGTCGTCCATGGAAACACATCCTCTCGTGTCGGTTCTTTCCGCGGCCTGCGCCCTCCGGCGCGGGCCGCGGCATATGGTTTATCGCTGTTCGGCAACATAGAGCTTCACGCGCGACTGGATTATTTTGGCCGTGTCCTCGGCAGACTTTTCACCGTTGAAGAACGCGCCTGTTTCCTGATTGATGATCGCCATGATGCTGGTGTCATAGCTGCCGGTACGCGTCGTCGAGGCAATCAGCGAAAGCAGGTCGTCATACTGCTCCTGCGTCATGGCGTAGATATCGTACATTTCATCGCCGCCGAAGCCGTAGCCGCCCATGGAAACCTTGATCGGTTCGCCGTTTTCGTCGAGCACCTTGTTGCCGTTGGCGTCGGTCTCATATTCCTGCTCCATGGCCTTGGCCGCGGCGGCCTCAAAGGCCTTGCGGCTGATGGGGAACGACCAGATACTGCTCTGGTAGTCGTCGGAAAGCACGCTGCGGATGAACGCCCATGCCGCGTCCTTGTCGGCGCAGGCTGTGGTGATCGACAGCGGCGAGTCAATATTAAACTCGCTGTGCGCGCTGCCGGACGGGAAGCCGATATAGCACACGTCGTCATTAAGCGCTGCATACTGCACATAGACGCTTCCAAAGTCGGACAGATACGTGTTGCTCAGCAGCTGGCGGCCCTCGCGCATCCGCTTATAGTCCGACTCATAGTCGGTGTCCCAGTTATAGTTGTCATAGTCAAATTCAGCAGGGAACTCGTTTGCGAAGTTCAGAAGCTCGATAAACTCCGGACTGTCAAACGAGCATTCGCCTGTCTCCCAGTTGATGAACGAGGAGATGTTGCGCGTAATACAAGACGAAAGAATGTCCGACTTCGTTGCGCTCTCCGAGAAAATCGTCGCATCCGGCTGAAGCTTCGTCATTGCGTCCCTGACCTCGGTCAGCGTCCAGTTGTCGTATTCGCCGACAACCTTGCCCATGCCGACGGCCGTCTCGATGGAGAAGCTGGACGCAATGGAATAGAGCTTGCCGTCGATGCTCATTGCGTCGAGCACCGGCGTCATAAGATCCTCCCGCGAGATGCTCTCGTCCGCGTCGATAAACTGCCACAGGTCAACAAGCATGCCCTTCGCCGCGTAGCGGTCAATCGGCAGGCTGCTGCCGACAAGCATATCGGGGAGCGAGCCGGAGAGAATTTCGGTATTGAAGCGGGTCAGCGCGTTGTCATAGCCGTTTTCATCGTCGGTGATGTACTCGGAGTAGTCCTTGACAACGATGCGGTACTGGCTGCTGGACTGGTTGAATTTGATGATCTGGCTGCGCAGATTATAGTCCAGATACATGCACGCGAGCGTCAGAACCGTCTTTTCCGGCAGCGCGGAGGCATCGGTTCGGGTCAGAATGACGATCTGCGTCTTTCCGCTGCCCGAGTCCCAGTCGCGCACGACCGCGAACACGCGGCCGTCTGGCAGAACGGTATAGCTGTCAAGGGAGTTGCTGTTGATGTCGCACTCCATCCAGTCGACAACCTTTTCCTCGGTGTCCGTTTCGGCGTTGTAGCCGTAGATTTTACCGTTATAGTTGTAATAGAGGTCATAGGCGTCGTCGCCAGGGAAGATATCATACGCGTGCGAGGGCAGCTCGATTGTCTCGCCCCAGTCCAGCTTGACCGGATCGATCAGCTTCAGGCCGCGTGTTTCGCCGTAGGTGATTACGCCGATCTGCGTGGCGCTGTACTGCATCAGCTGGCTCCCGCTGTCACTGGTATCAAACACATGCAGCAGTTTGCCGTCCTTGTCCCACAGGCAGACAAACTCCCAGTCGCTGGCGTAGATATAGCCGTTGGCGTCGATAAAGAAGGAGCCGATGTAGAAATCGCCGCGGTCGCTGCGGCTGGCAAGCTCGGGGATGTCGCTGACGCTGAGCGAAAGCTCGTTCAGCTGCGCGCCGTTGCTGTCCAGCTGGATGATGCGGTAGGAGCTTCCGCCGTCCTCATAATAATTCCACTGTTCGTCGGTTGCAGGGTCGAAGTTTTCCGGCAGGTTATAGCGGTATTTGCTGGTCTGCTCGCAGAGCCAGACGGTGTCGTCCGTGCCGGCCGCCATGGCCTGTACATACGAATTGATCTGCCAGCCCTCGTCGTCCGTCTGATTGTTGCTGGACTGATAGCCGTTCAGCTGCTGGCAGACCTCTGTGTTCAGATCGAGGCGGAACAGCTGGTTGGAGTAGGCGTCATAGCTGTATTCCTCGCCCGTGACCTCGTCGGTATAGGTCTCCTGTCCGCTGACGACGTTGGCGATGAAATACAGCGCGTCGCCGTTGATGCACGAGGCGTTGACATAGTCCACCGCATCCGGAAGGTCGATATACTTTGCCGTATAGGCATATTTGGCGGAGACGGTCTGTGCCTCCTGCCGCGTTACGGTCGACGGCTTCGGCGTCTCGGCCGTGGTATCCGGCGTGATCTTCGGGCCGCTGCAGCCGGCAAGACAGCCGGTCAGCAGGCACAGCGCCAGCAGCGCGGCGATGATTCGGAATTTCTTCATGACGTTCTCCTTTCGTCCGATGCGTAAAAAGCGGTTTGCCGGCACCATCTTAACAGGCTGTCCGGAAAATGAAAAGCTGCGAAGGTGAGATTTAAGAAAAGCTTAATTTTTCGCGGTCTCCGGTTCTGTGTCCGGAAGCGCCGGCAGCAGAAGCTCGGCCGTAAAGCAGCCGCCCTGCTCATATTTCAGAAAGCTGCCGCCCAGCTGCTGCATGATCCGCTCGCAGGTGCGCAGGCCGATTTTGTTGCTCTCCACGGCGGCAGGCTCCGGCGCGATGTTGTTGCCGATGCACAGATGCAGGCAGCTGTTCTCCACGCTCAGCGCGATGTTGACCGGATGGCGCATGTCTGCGTATTTGCGCAGATTGTCAAACAGGTTATCCAGCACGCGCCGCAGGCATGTGACGTCCACGCGGATGCGGCAGGTGCCGTCGGGCCAGCTGGTGCGCACATCGAAGCCGTATTGCTCCAGCGCAGCGGACTGTTCGCCCAGAAGCTGCTCAAACAGCAGAAGCGCGTCGTATTCCTGCATATCCAGCGGCAGTTCTTTTCCGCCGAAAACCAGCGCGTAGCGGAACAGCTCGTTCGTCAGCGTCTTGATCTGCTCGGCCTTTTCATAGCTGGCGGAAATATACTGCGCAAGCTCCTCCTGCGTGCGGTACTGGCCGGATTTGGCCAGATCCATATAGCCCATCAGCGCCGTGAGCGGGTTGCGGATGTCATGGCTCATGGCGGTGATCAGCTCGCTGTTTTTCTCCAGCGCCTCCTGCTCCTCCTGCGTCTTGCGCAGCAGCGACCGGCGCATGGAATCGACGCTGACGACCAGACGCGCCAACTCGTCATTTCCGTGCGTGACCATCTGGAATTGCAGATTGCCGCGGCCGATTTCCTGAATCTCCTGCGATACGGAGACAATTGAGCGCGTGATGCGCCGGTTGTACAGAAGCATCAGAAGCGCAAACACGCCGAATGCCAGCGCTACGGCAATGATTGTGGAAAAGGTGTAAAGCCGCGTCTCGGAAAAGTCGTAGACGATGGCCTGAAACACACCGTCGCGGAAGCTGACGGGATAGAGCGTCATCGACGGGGCGTCGTCCAGCTCCGTGTCGGCCAGAGACGATGTATCGTCCACGCCCCACCAGCCGGCCTCCAGCGCAAGATGGCGGTTCTGATACAGCAGGATGTAGATGTCCTGCTTGAAAATTGTCCAGTGGGCGATGGCGTCAGTATCGCGCGAGGAGAGGTGATTGTCATTGATATACTGCTGGAATTCCTCAACGGTGGCCATATTGCGTGAATGGACGGCGCGCTCGCTGAGATAGACGTTCTGCACCAGATAGTCGCCCACGCCGCGGGCAAGGAAAAACATCCCAAGCCCTGCCAGAAGTCCGGCCAGCATGATCAGCAGGAGCTTGACATGCAGGGACATATAGCGCCGCACCCTAGTCAAACTGATACCCCTTTCCCCATACGGTCCGGATCAGGCGGGGATTTGCCGGATCGTCCTCCAGCTTTTTCCGCAGATTGACGATATGTACCATGACCGTGTTGGACGATGTGGGCATATACTTTTCATGCCAGACGTTTTCATAGATCTGTTCGACGGATACGACCCGTCCGCGCTGTGAGGCCAGAAAGCACAGAATATCAAATTCCGTCTCGGTCAGATCGATACTCTGGCCGTCGCGGATGATGCGGTGGGCGTCCTCGTCCAGCATGATGTCCGCGCAGAGCATCTGTCCGCCGGGCTTGCCCTTGTAGACGCGGTAGCGCCGCAGGAGCGATTCGACCTTCATCAGCAGCTCGCCGTGGGAAAACGGCTTTGCCAGATAGTCGTCTCCACCCGCACCGTAGGCGTCAAGCTTGTCACGTTCCTGTGTGCGGGCCGTCAGGAACAGAATCGGCGCCGGAGACATCGCGCGGATCGCGCGGCCAGCCTCCACGCCGCCGAGGCTTGGCATCATGATATCCATCAGAATCAGATCCACCGCGGGATGATGACGGACATATTCCACCGCTGCCGCGCCGTTGACGGCTTCGGCGACGGTATAGCCCCTGCTTTCCAGCAGAATCCGGATTATCCGCCGGATATCCGGCTCGTCGTCTACGACAAGGATCAATGTTGATTCTTCCATGCGGCAGCCTCCTGTGTGCAAGCAGCGGCAGATCCGGCCGGTATCTGCCGGAAATACCCAGATGTTGTGTTGATCGTGTACATTGTATCACATTCCATCGGTTTTTCCATAGATATTAAGAGAAATTTAAGAGGTTTTGCCTGCCTGTGCGGCAGAAACCGGAAGCAGACGCAGAAAGCGGAAAAGCGGCGCGAAATATGGCCGGTTTTACCGGATTCGGGACTTGCGGCCGCTTGACAAAACCCGTATAATACCTATAATCAGAGTTCTCAGGTTCATTACGCAGCGCGCGTATGGAGGAAGCATGACCATTCTGTACCAGGACAACCGCATCATTGTCTGCCTCAAGCCCGCGGGTGTTGTTTCCGTCGACGAGGCGGGCGGCATGCCGTCGCTGCTGCGGGCGGAGACCGGCGATGCGGGCGCCTGCATCCGGACGGTGCACCGGCTGGATGCTGCCGCAGGCGGCGTGATGGTCTTTGCGCGCTCGCGCATGGCTGCGGCGCTTCTGTCACAGCAGATCCGCGCGCGGACGTTTGAAAAGGAATATCTGGCCGTTATCCACGGCTGTCCGGCCGCAACGGAGGGAACGCTGCGCGATTATCTGGGCTATGACCGGACGCAGCGCCGTGCGTTTCGTGCCGACGCACTGTCGCGCGATGTGCGCGAGGCCGTGCTGGACTACCGCGTGCTGGAAAACAGCGGCGGGCTGAGTCTGCTTGCCGTCCGGCTGCATACCGGCCGCACGCATCAGATCCGTGCGCAGCTTGCGCTGCGCGGCATGCCGCTGTTTGCCGACCGGAAATACGGTGCGGAGGACGGCGGCGCGCAGCTTGCGCTCTGGTCGCGCCGGCTTGCATTTACACACCCGCAGAGCGGGCAGAGAATGGAATTTACCGCGGCTCCGCCGGAAACGGAGCCGTGGACAAATTTTGCAGAAACCGTTTCAAAAATCGAAAGAGAGGGAATTTTCCAATGAATCAGACGAAAAACGGCCAGCTGGATATGCTCCACGGGCCGCTGTTTTCCAAAATTCTGATGTTTTCTCTGCCGCTGGCCGCGACGGGCATTTTACAGCTGCTGTTCAACGCGGCGGATGTAATCGTCGTCGGCAAATTCGCCGGAAGCGCGTCGCTTGCAGCGGTCGGCTCGACCGGCTCGCTCATCAATCTGCTGGTCGGCGCGTTTATGGGTATTTCGGTCGGCACGAATATTCTGATTGCCCGTTATATCGGTTGCAGTCAGGATGATATGGTGCAAAAGGCCGTGCATACCTCGTTTGCACTCAGCGCGCTGCTCAGCGTGATTGTTATGGCAATGGGGCTGGCGCTGTGCGAGCCGCTGCTGCGCGCGATGGATACGCCGGAGGAGATTATCGGCCTCGCGGCGCTGTATCTGCGCATCTATTTCCTCGGCGTGCCCGCCAACCTGATTTATAATTTCGGCGCGGCAATTCTCCGTGCCATCGGCGACACGAAGCGGCCGCTCTGGTATCTGCTCATTTCCGGCACGGTGAACGTGATTCTGAATCTGGTGCTGGTCATCCTGTTCAAGCTGGACACGGCGGGCGTCGCCATCGCGACAATCATTTCCCAGTACATTTCTCTGGCGCTGGTCACATGGCATCTGTGCCGCATCGACGGCCCGTGCCGTCTGACGCTGCGCAAAATCCGCATGGACTGGCGCGAGGCGCTGAAAATGATTCAGATCGGTCTGCCGGTCGGACTTCAGAGCGCGATTTTCAATATTTCAAACGTGATGATTCAAGGCGCAGTCAATTCCTACGGCTCCAGTGTCATTGCTGCAAACTCCGCCGCCGCGAACATCAGCGCCTTCACCTACACCGGCATGAATGCCGTCTCTCACGCGGCCATCACCTTTACCAGTCAGAATCTGGGCGCGGGTCAGCTAAGCCGTGCAAGGGACATCGACCGCAACAGCCTGCTGACCGTAATGCTCATCGGCGTGCCGCTGAGCATTCTGCCGTATGTGTTCGGTCCGCAGCTGCTGAGCGTCTATATCAGCCGGAAGGACCCGTATTTTGACGACGTCATCGCATATGGCATGGTGCGGCTGCTGTGGGTCAATGTGCCGTATTTTATCTGCGGCGTGATGGAGGTCTGCTGCGGCATGGTGCGCGGCCTTGGCCGGACATGGCTGCCGATGTTTGTCAGCGCTGTGGGCGCGTGTCTGCTTCGGATTGTCTGGCTCAACACGATCTACCTTGCAATTCCCACACTGGACTGTCTGTATATCTCCTATCCGGTCAGCTGGGTCATTACCTCCGCCGTGCATGTACTTTGCTATTTCCCGACGCTGAAAAAGCTGCGTCAGCGGATGCCGTCGGCGACGTAGCGCTGCACGGGGCGGAACCTGTCGGGAGTGCTGAGCGTCTAAATCTCAGGATTCATTTCAGAAAGGAAACTGCTTATGCGTGTTATTGATCTGGAAAACATTACAAATGCCATGCGCAATGAGACACAGTTCGTCCTGCGCTGTGAGGAGGTCTTTCACGACAAGATCAGCGCCGCGGCCGCTGCGATTCTCTCCGCGGGACCGCAGAAGCCGTTTGTGGCGCTGACGGGGCCGTCCGGCTCCGGCAAGACGACCACGGCCATGCGCCTGAAGGCGTATCTGGAAAACCTGGGCGTGGAGGTCTGCCTGCTGAGCATGGACAATTTCTTCCTGCCGCTGAACAAGCGCCCGCCCGAGGCGTCGGACTGGGAGTCGCCGCTGTGCGTCAACTGGACGCTTCTGGAGGACTGCATCGATACGCTTTCCGCCGGAAAGCCGTGTCAGGTGCCGTGGTATGACTTCGTCAGCGGCGACACGGGCGGCTGGCGCGAGATGCAGGTGGGGACCGGCGCGATTATCATCGTCGAGGGCATCCACATGCTCAACCCGATTGTCTTTGACCAGATCCGCAGCCGCGCGACCGGCGTCTAAGTCGCGCCCAGAACGCGTGTGATTACCGGCGACGACAAAATCGTCCGGCCCGAGCAGATCCGCGTGGCACGCCGGATGATCCGCGACTACCGCGGGCGCGGACACGCGCTGCGCGATACGATTGAGCGGGCACAGAGCGTTGACCGCGGCGAGGCGCAGTATATCGCGCCGAACAAGCCGAACGCGTCGATTCACATCGACACGTTCCACGACTATGAGCTGTGCATTCTGGCAAAATACCTGCGTGAGATTCCGCAGTTTACCAGCGAGCTGGACGACGCGTTTATCGAGGCGCGCGGTCTTGGCGTGCTGATGCGCGTGGTGCGCGAGCTTCCGCCGCTGCAAACGCCGTATGTTCCGCGCGACTCGCTGATTCGCGAATTCGTCGGCGGGAGTTGTTTCCAGTATTAAATATGAAGAAAAAGGAGCCGGATGGCTCCTTTTTTGTTTCTGTTATTCTGCCAGCGGGAGGACAACCTGTGTGATGAATTTGTCCGGGTCCTTATGCTGGGGCGGGCCCTCAAGATAGATGCGGCGGATGACGCCGGTATGGCGCAGGCCGTGCTCGCGGGCATAGCCGATCAGCTGTTCGACGGCGGTATACAGCGTTTCGTATGCGCCGTGGTGGTAAACACTCAGCGCCTGTGCGGCGGGCAGAATCCGGATGCCCTCGCCGCGGCTTTCGGGCGGGACGGCCACGCAGAACGAAATCTCCTCCGGCCGGTCAAGGCGGCTTTCCACCAGATACATCCGCTGGGTGATATCCGTGCCGTACAGGCGCATGCCGTCCAGCGCCGCCTTGCGCAGAAGCGTGGTGCGCTCGGCCACGGTCGGGGCGGGGCAGACGCGGCAGTAGACGCACTGCTGCGGGAGAAGGACGGTTTTCACCTCCGGAGGCGAGGCATTCGAGCGTTCTTTCAGCTTTTCAATGTGCCGGTTCAGATCGTCGCGCAGGGTTTCCAGACGGTTGATCAGAGTCGGCAGCTCCAGTTCGCTGGAAAAATAGCGCTGAATCTCGGTCAGGGAGAGACCGAGATTCTGAAAAATGCGGATGGTGCGGATTTTGACAAAGGTGTCGATGGTGTAATAGCGGTTGCCGGAGGAGCTGTCCTTGACGTCGGGGTGAATCAGGCCGCGGTCCTCATAGTTGAGGATGATGCGGCGGGTGACGCCGACAGCCTGCGCGACCTCGCCGATGGAGAACAGATCGGTATCTTTTTTCATAATTCGCTCCAAAAACAGAAAATAGTGCTTGCATCGTACATAAATGTACGGTGTATAATTCCAGTATACAGATACGAGGCGAAAAAGCAAGCGGTATTTTCGGCCGCGCGAAATCAGGGGGGCATGCCCCCCTGATTGTCCTCCGTTGTGCGGAGGACAATGATGCGCTGTCAACGCCGCAAAAATCATACGGAGGTACCGGAACGATGAAAAGAAGGTTATCAGTCTTTTGCTGGCGCTGGCACTGTGTCTGACGCTTCTGCCCGCGATGGCGCTGGCAGACGACGGCAGTGCGCCTGTCGGAGCCGTGGCAAGAATCGGCGCGAATACCTACGCAAGCCTTGCGGCGGCGGTTAAGGCCGCGGCGGCGGGCGCGAAAATCGAGCTGACGGACGACGATGCGAGTGAGCAGAAAATCACCATCGACAAGAATCTGTCCATCGAGCTGAACGGGCATAATCTGCCGAAAACCTGCTTTACGATTACGCATGGTACGGTCTCTATTCGCAACAGCGCGGCTGACGGCGGCGAGATCAACAAGGATAGCGAGATTGTGGCGGACAAGGTGTCCGACAGCGTTTCGACAAGCTATAGCCTGATCAACGATATTCGGGCGACCATCAGCGTGTTTGGTGACGCACAGGTGACGCTGCACAACCTGAATGTCGGCAGTAGCGGTGCTGTGGTGGAAGCGAACCCGAAGCTGAAGCCGGTTTACATTGGCGGCAGCGGCGCGAAGCTGACCATCAACGGGGGCAGTTATGTCGGTAAAAAGACAGAAGGAACGGATGGAATCTTCTTTTATAACGGCGGAGACTCCGAACTGACCATCAACGCGGGCTATTTTGAGGGCAACTGCGGCCTGTCCGTGTATCCGAAGCCGGATACCAGCAAGCTTCATATCGTGGGTGGACGTTTCGTAGGTAAAGCAAGTGCCTTGTGGATTGACGGAAATGCTTCTGATAAGAAAGCTGTTACAACAAAGAGCGAAGCAGAAAAATTCATCGATACGAACGTAAGCCGGATTGACGGAGCGTTTGATCGGTATGATATTACAGTTTCCAGCAAGCTGTTCCTGGCGGACGGCTCTACTGGCAGTACGAAACAGAACGAACCCGACCAGATTACGCTGTTTGGTGGATCCGTGACGCTTGCGCCGGAGATTCTCGGCGGTACGGGCGAGAGAACCTATAAGTGGGAAAAAGATGGCACGGTCATTGACGGCGAGACTGGCGCCACTTTGAATGTAACCGAGGCGGGGAGCTATACCCTTACGGTCACGGCGGACGGGAATGATACGCTTACCGTCTACTACACGGTTACGGCGAGTGAGCACGCGCACCCGATCTGCGGTGAGGAATGCGCGCACCATGGCGCGCACTCCGAAGAAATTTCGGACTGGAAGCCGGTTGCCTCGCTGGATGAGATCACGGAAGCGGGCCACTATTATCTGACCGCGAATGTGGATTTGAGCAAAAGATGGGTTGCTGTGGACGGCGTGGTGCTCTGCCTGAATGGCAAGACCATTACCCAGAACAAAAATCTCGATGAAGTAATCTATATTGGCCAGAACACAAGCCTTGCGATTACAGACTGCCAGACCGGCGACGCGATGGGCAAAATCACGCACAAGAAGAATACAGCCGGTCAGGGCGTAGTCAATGAGGGCAGCTTTACGTTGTATGGCGGCAATATCACCGGCAGCAGGAGCAGTTATTCCGGCGTCGGTGTAGACAACAGCGGCAGTTTCACGATGTACGGCGGCGCTATCACGAAAAACGAGACCACCGACAATGCTGCCCACGGCGCCGGTGTGCACAACAGCGGCACATTCACGATGTGCGGCGGCGAAATTTCCGGCAACATAACTCAGGGCTGCGGCGGGGGTGTGTACAACAGCGGGACTCTCGTGGTATCCGGCGATGTGCGGATTACCGGCAACACAAAGAGCGGCAACAGTACAAAAAACAATGTTTATCTTGAGTGGAACAAGGTTATTACCATTGGTGAGAATGGTCTGGGCGAGAATGCCAAAATCGGCGTGACGCTGAGAGACTGGCCTGCGGCAGGCACAACGACGGAGGTCGCCAATTCCGCAACGGACGGCGATCAGGAGCACATCATCAGCGACAATGACAGGTATGAGGTCAGCTATGACGACGGCAAGCTGGTCGTCGGGGTAAAGGTTGAGAAGCATGAGCACTTCCTCTGCACCACCGGCGAGAGCTGCACCGGGGTGGGCGGCCACGAGGAAACCGGAAAAGTCACGTTCGTGAAATGGACGGACGAGCTGGTAAAGGCTCAGTATAACAACAGTGAAACACATACGGCGAAGAATTCGCTGCCCAAAGAGGCTGGCTATTACTATCTGGACGATGATGTGACGCTGAATTTCAGCTGGGATGCTGCGGATGGCGTGGTACTGTGCCTGAACGGGCATAGTGTCACACAGGAAAATTCTGAGAGATTCCTTTTCGAAGTGGGTAACCAGTACAACAACAAGCTGGTGGCGATCACAGTGACAGACTGCCAAGACACCGGCGCGATAAAATATGCGGATGGCAGGGATATCAAAGAGAGTGACACCGGCGTAATCGTTGGTCAAAACGGCACCTTCAATCTGTATGGCGGCACCATCCAGAGCTGCAGCGTTGGCGTTAAGATTTACAAGGATGGGGATAAGCAGGGCACGTTCAACATGTACGGCGGCAAGATCACCGGAAATACCTATGGCGGTGTAAGAATCGAAGGCACTTTCAATATGTATGCCGGTGCGATTACCGGAAACACGTTCCTGAACAGCAGCTATACATTTGGCAATGATATCCTTGAGGGGTATGCCGGAGGCGTGTACAATTCTGATGGCACGTTTAACATGTACGGCGGCAGCATCACGAACAATACTGCCAGCGGCAACACCGGCGGCGGTGTGTGTGTCTTTGGCAGTGTAACAACGATTTCCGGCAACGCGACAATTACCGGCAATAAAATCTACATCGACGAAGATACCCTGATTGACTGCAATGTGCGCACAGCCTCGCCGATTGCCGAGATTACCGACGGCTTTACCGGCAGTATCGGTGTGACGGCATACGTGTGGCCGGAGGCTGGCGTGGAAAGAGAGGTCGTGAGCAAGGCGAACTCGGCCACCGGCGTTACCAGCGACAGGGACGACTATGAGGTCCTGTGCAAAGACGGCAAGCTGTACGTGGTGAAAAAGGACAGCCAGACGGAAAAGAAAGAGCAGACGGATCTGACGCTGAAGAATATTCCCAGCACGGGCGCGGAGCTGCCCTACGGCGAGGAACTGGATTTCGTTATCGAGGGCGGCGACGGCACCGGTAATGTGAGCTGGGAAGTGGTAAACGGCGAGGACGGCGGCAAGGCCAGAATTGAAAATGGCAAGCTGATTCCCGAAAATACCGGTACGGTGACGATCAAGGTGCGCAAGGAAGGCGACGACACATTCAAGCCGACCGAGATTACCGTAACGATTACCATTGTGAAGGGCAAGCTCACCGGCGCGCCGAGCTATACGCCGATTACGGCCGACGGCAAGACGCTAAAAGACGCGGCGCTCGAACCGAATGCCAGCTGGCCTGCGGGTACGCTGACATGGGTGGATGCGGAAGGCAACGAATTGGACGGAACGACGGTTGTCGAGGCAAATGCAACCTACAGATGGAAGTTTACGCCTGAAAACGAAAATTACGAGTCCCTGACCGGCAGCTACACGCTCTATGAGAGGTCCGGCGGCGACGATGACGACCGCCCGCACAAGCCGTCCTACCCCGTGATCAACCCGACGACGCCCTCCACGTCCGGCGGCCAGACGACGAGCGAGCCGGAAAGCCCGTTCCGCGACGTCAAAAAGAGCAACTATTCGTACAAGGCCATCGCGTGGGCCGCGGAGAACGGCATCGCAGGCGGCATCGGAAACGGTCTGTTCGACCCGAACGGCCCGTGTACCAGAGCACAGATTGTCACGTTCCTGTGGCGTGCAGCCGGTTCGCCCGCGCCGAAGGCACTGAGCGGATTTGTGGATGTCCCCGCAGACGCGTATTACGCAAAGGCAGTTGCGTGGGCCGTGGAGAACGGAATTACGAAGGGTACCTCCGCCACGACGTTCAGCCCCGATGATATCTGCACGCGCGCGCAGGCGGTGACGTTCCTGTTCCGTGCGTTCAAGGCAAAGGCCAACGGCGTCAGCACGGTGTTCCGTGATGTCGCGCCCACCGCCTACTACGCCGGAGCGGTGAAGTGGACCGTGGACAACGAGGTTACCGACGGCATCGGAAACGGCCTGTTCGGACCGGACAACGCGTGCACCAGAGCGCAGATTGTCACGTTCCTGTGGCGGCTGTACGCAGACTGAATGATACGAAATGATACAATCCCCCGCCCGCGCAGCTGCGCGGGCGGGGGATTGGCGTTGGTGGAGACGGGAAAGGGGATTGGCAGTATGAGTGACATTCCGGTTGGTGCCGGAGGCGCTGTTTTTAACAGCGACGCTGTAACCGTCGCTCCGCGGGCCTGCTTTTTCTGCTGCGCCAGAAAAAGCAGGCAAAAAGAGGCGCTTGGAGACGCGCCATATTGCGCGCTGACGCGCGCGAATTTCTGGCCGCTCCGCGGCCTGAACGCCCTGACGGGCGCAAAATTGCTATTTTCCCTATAGCTTATACTTCCAACAAATGTACTACACGTAGACGTGGGCAGACTGCGATAATTTCGGTTCTGCTCATTTCCGGAATACTTGATATTAATTCCATTCGCGTGACACTCTGTAGGGGCAGACGCCCCTACAGAGTGCTGTGCAGAATCGCCGCCGAAGGCCGCGACGGCGGGGCGCGGAAAAGGGCCGGACATTCGTCCGGCCCCTGGGAGATGGCGGCTATTGCGCAGGATGGTCGCGGCAGTCGCGCTTCCAGATCTGATAGGAGGCGATTATGCAGACGGCGCTCCACAGGAGAATCAGAGCGAGCATGACCCAGCTGCTGGCGGGAAGCGGGAAAAACGCACCGCTGATGAGGATCAGAATGCCGCAGACGACGCCGGTCCAGCCGCCGAAGCGCTGACACTGCTGCCAGACGCGGTCATTTTTGCCGCTCCATGTTGTGCGCAGGCCGAAAAGGGAATTGCGTTCGGCCTTTGGCATGAGATTGCTCAGGGCAATGACCAGCAGGCCCGTGGAGGTGCTCGTCAGCATTCCGAAGATGCGCGAAAAAATGCTTGCGCCGTCGGCGGCCTCCGCCGAACAGGCGGCGATGCGGCACTGAAGAACGAAAAACAACACTGCAAGGGCCGCGCAAATAAGCACACCGCCGCGTGCAAGCGCCTTCTGCACCGCGCTGCCGGCCCGCCGGCCGCAGATTCGCGCGGTCAGGAGCATGATGCCGCCTGTCAGCGCCGTCAGGGCGGGGAAGAGGAGGGTTTCATACTTGCTGCCGATGCGGTCGACGGCGCCGGAGGCGCTGAAGTGCATTGGTACGCGGTCCGGCATGAATTGCAGCACCGCGCCGGTGGCGCAGAGGGAGAGCAGCGTCAGGGCGAAAATCCATACGCGGCAGCGATGTATGCTTTTATCCGTTTCCTTCATGGCCGTCTCCTTTCAATTGGCTCAACCAGAGCATGACCTCCTCCAGAACGGAGGCGCACAGCTCATAATAGATGTATTTGCCCGTCCGACGGTCGCGGATCAGGCCCGCAGCGCGCAGGATGGAGAGGTGGCGCGAAATTGCGGCGTCAGTGATCGAAAAGTGCGCCGCAATCTCGCCAGCGGGCAGCGCGCCGCTTTTCAGCAGCTCAAGAATTGCGCGCCGTGTAGGGTCGGCAAGCGCGCGGAGTGTCAGTTCCAGCCCCATTTCGCAGCCTTTCATTTAACAAACTTGTTAAATGAATCATAACATGATGCGGAAAGAATGTCAAGCGGTGCGCGGCGGACGGCGTAATAGGACGAAAAAGGTAAAAAAAGTCCGCATTCCGGAGGCGTAGACCCGTGGAAATGCGGCAAAATGTACAAAAAAGAAAAGAAAGAATTGACAAGCACGGCAGGGCATGCTAAAATAGTTACCCATAATGCCTGAGTGTGTGCTTATGCCATCTCTCCCTTTTACGATACCCATTATAGCACCGGCTGAAGCAGGATGCAAGCATTGTGATACGAGTTTTTGACAACTCATCCGAGCGTATCAAATACACAGAACCAAAAAGAAAGGCTGTGATGTTTCATAATGGCGATGACACAGGATGTCATGTTCGGCAAAACCGAACGAAAGAGTTTTGCCAAGCACGGCGAGGTACTGCCGATCCCCAACATGCTGAAAATCCAGAAGGATTCCTATGAATGGTTCCTGAACGAGGGCCTGCACGAGGTATTCCGCGACGTTGACACGATCAGCGATTATACCGGCAACCTGGAGCTGAGCTTCCTGGACTACAGCATGAACGAGCCGCCCAAGTACACCGTTGAGGAGTGCAAGGAGCGCGACGCCACCTACGCAAAGCCGATCAAGGTCCGCGTGCGCCTGCACAACAAGGAGACGGGCGAGATCAAGGAGCAGGAAATCTTCATGGGCGATTTCCCGCTGATGACCAACGGCGGCACCTTTGTCATCAACGGCGCCGAGCGTGTGATCGTTTCCCAGATCGTCCGCAGCCCGGGCATGTACTACGGCGACGAAGTGGACAAGGCCGATCAGCATGTCTATACCGCAACGGTCATTCCCTACCGCGGCGCATGGCTGGAATACGAGACAGATCTGAACAACGTCTTTTATGTCCGCATCGACAAGAACCGCAAGCTTCCCATCACCTGCCTGATCCGCGCGCTGGGCGTTTCCAGCGAGGCGCAGATCAAGGAGCTGTTCGGCGAGGACCCGATGATGCTTGCGACGCTGGAAAAGGACACCTGCCGCACGCGCGAGGAGTCTCTGCTTGAGATCTACCGCCGCCTGCGTCCGGGCGAGCCGCCCACGGTTGAAAGCGCCGAGAGCTATCTGGATGCGCTGTTCTTCGACCCGCGCCGCTATGATGTGAGCAAGGTCGGCCGCTATAAATTCAACAAGAAGATGGACATCTGGAGCCGCCTGTCCGGCCAGACGCTGGCTAAGCCCGTGGCGGACCCCATGACCGGCGAGATTCTGGCGATGGACGGCGAAACGCTGAACCGCGAGAAAGCCAGAATGATCTCCGCCCGCGGCGTCAACGAGGCCGTCGTGCTGATCAACGACCGTGAGGTCAAGGTGTTCTCCAACGGCATGGTCGACATGGCAAACTTTGTCGACTTTGACCCGAAGCAGTATGAGATCAAGGAAAAGGTCTGCTTCCGCGTGCTGCGCGAAATGATGGAGACGGTTCCCGCCGACGGGTGGGAGGAGGCCATTGCCGAGCGCCGCGACGAGCTGATGCCAAAGCATATCACAAAGGATGACATTCTGGCGTCCATCAACTATCTGCTGTGCGTGGTGCACGGAATCGGCACGACCGACGATATCGACCATCTGGGCAACCGCCGCCTGCGCTGCGTGGGCGAGCTGCTGCAGAATCAGTTCCGCGTCGGTTTTACGCGTCTGGAGCGCGTCATCCGCGAGCGCATGACCATTCAGGACCTCGACGTCGTCACGCCGCAGAGTCTGATCAACATCCGGCCTGTGACTGCGGTCATCAAGGAGTTCTTCGGCTCCTCGCCGCTGTCGCAGTTTATGGACCAGAACAACCCGCTGGCAGAGCTGACGCACAAACGCCGTCTGTCCGCGCTTGGCCCAGGCGGCCTGTCGCGTGAGCGCGCGTCGTTCGATGTGCGTGACGTTCACTATTCGCATTATGGCCGCATGTGCCCCATTGAGACGCCTGAAGGCCCGAACATCGGCCTGATCAACTATCTGGCGTCCTATGCAAAGATCAACGAGTACGGCTTTATCGAGGCTCCGTTCCGCAAGGTCGACAAGACCACGCACAAGGTTACCGATATCGTCGAGTACATGACCGCAGACGTCGAGGACGACTATTATGTCGCGCAGGCGTCCGAGCCGCTGGACGAGAACGGCTGTCTGAAAAATGCGCGTGTGACGTGCCGTCACCGCGACGAGATCATCTCTGTTGACCGCGATATGATCGACTATGTCGACGTTTCCCCGAAGATGATGACCTCTATTGCGACGGCATTCATCCCGTTCCTCGAAAACGACGACGCGAACCGCGCGCTGATGGGCGCGAACATGCAGCGTCAGGCCGTCCCGCTGATGGTCACGGAGGCGCCGATCGTTGCCACCGGCATCGAGCACAAGTGCGCCGTCGATTCGGAGGTCTGCATCACAGCAAAGGGCGCCGGCGTCGTCACCCGCGTGAGCGCAACCGGTATTTCCGTTCGCTATGACGACGGAAACGTTGCCGATTACACGCTGACGAAATTCGCGCGCTCCAATCAGGGCACCTGCATCAACCAGCGCCCGATCGTCGAGGTCGGCGAGCGCGTTGAGGCCGGACAGGTCATCGCGGACGGTCCCGCCTGTTCGCAGGGCGAGATTGCGCTGGGCAAGAACGTGCTGATCGGCTTCATGACGTGGGAGGGCTATAACTACGAGGACGCCATTCTGCTGAACGAGCGTCTGGTCCGCGAGGACGTGTTCACCTCCATCCACATCGAAGAATATGAGACCGAGTCCCGTGACACCAAGCTCGGGCCGGAGGAAATTACCCGCGACATCCCCAATGTCGGCGAGGATACGCTGAAGGATCTGGATGAAAATGGCGTTATCCGTGTCGGCGCGGAGGTCACATCCGGCGACTATCTGGTCGGCAAGGTCACGCCGAAAGGCGAAACCGAGCTGACTGCCGAGGAGCGCCTGCTGCGCGCCATCTTCGGCGAAAAGGCAAGAGAAGTCCGTGATTCCTCGCTGAAGGTTCCGCACGGCGAGGCCGGCATCATCGTGGACGTCAAGGAATTCACCCGCGAAAACGGCGACGAGCTGGCTCCGGGCGTCAATAAGGTTGTCCGCGTCTACATTGCGCAGAAGCGCAAGATCTCCGTCGGCGACAAGATGGCGGGCCGTCATGGCAACAAGGGTGTCGTTTCCCGCATTCTGCCGCAGGAGGACATGCCGTTCCTGCCGGACGGCACGCCGCTGGATATCGTTCTGAACCCGCTGGGCGTTCCGTCTCGTATGAACATCGGTCAGGTTCTGGAGGTCCACCTTGGCTACGCGGCCCATTCGATGGGCTG
The DNA here is from genome assembly GCA_934661735.1 of uncultured Oscillospiraceae bacterium. GTDB lineage: Bacteria > Bacillota > Clostridia > Oscillospirales > Oscillospiraceae > CAG-170. The sequence goes on along the minus strand of CAKUJN010000032.1, from coordinate 306 downwards.
GAAGGTCGCAACTCCGATCTTTGACGGCGCGAACGAGAGAGAAATCCGTGAGCTGCTGAAGCAGGCGGGCGTTGCAGAGGACGGCAAGAGCGTCCTGTACGACGGCCGCACCGGCGAGGCATTTGACCAGCGCGTCACGGTCGGTTATCCGTATTACCTCAAGCTCCACCATCTGGTTGACGATAAGATTCACGCCCGTTCCACCGGCCCGTACTCGCTGGTCACCCAGCAGCCGCTCGGCGGCAAGGCGCAGTTCGGCGGTCAGCGCTTCGGCGAAATGGAAGTCTGGGCGCTGGAGGCTTACGG
>CAKUJN010000031.1 GCA_934661735.1 uncultured Oscillospiraceae bacterium | reverse complement strand
TAGGCCGGGATAATTTCACCGGTGTCTGTGTCAATAACAGCGGCAGTATCGCCGGCCCAGTCCACCTGCATAACCTCACCGGGCTTGTGGTTCAGGTGCATGGTAGCGTTGACCTTTGCCAGATAGTCGGCATAGTACTTGTTGAACTGGGTTGATTGGTATGGAATCTCGTCCGCCGCCCGGCACTGGTTGCAGTATTCCAGCCACAGCAGGTTCAGCGTAACACCGCTGCGCTGGAGCTCCTTGTGGACAGAGGCGTAGTCCGGCATCTTGTAGACAGGCTTTGAGGTGCTGGACGGAAACAGACGCTCTGAGAGCTGCTTATCCAACATTTCCTCCGGCAGCGGCCATTGCAGACCGCAGTTCGCCGCCCGTTGCAGGGTTGCTGCCACAGTGTTCCGAGCGCACTGGCAGCTTGACGCGATCTCGGTCTTGTTGAGCCCCAGGCTGTGGAGCCTGAGGATCTCATGGTAATTGGTCATACAAGTGACCTCCTTGCAGATATTTACACCGTAAAATACGGTGCATATCTACATTTTACCGTAGTGCTCAACGCCGGCGGCGAGGGTGCTCAATTTGTGCGGTCGAGGTGCTCAATCTCGCACGGAATACTCATTTATACAATAACAACCGGCAGCAGTCAAGTGACTGCTGCCGGTTGCTGCTCTAAGCGGTTATTTGTTGTCCTTATGCGTGTTCGCCTTTTCCGCGCCGGGGGTGTTTTCTGTCAGCTTGTCTATTTCTGATCGTCCACGGATTCAAAATCTGCATCCATGACGTCGTCGTCCACATTGTCGTTCGGATTGTATGCGCTGCCTGCGGCGCGCTGTGCGCCGGCGGGCGGCGTGATGTTCAGCTCGTTCAGCAGCGCCTCCAGCGCGTCCGCTGCCGGAAGCATCTCCTCCGGCTTTTTCGACTTGACAGCACGGCGGACATTCTTTACGGCTTCCGCGACGCGTGCCCTGTCCTCACGGGAGGTCTCACGCCCCGCGCCGGAGGCGCGGTAGAGCAGCTGCTCACAGCGGTCGCGTGCCGTGGCCTCCTCGCGCAGACGCGCGTCCTCGGCGGCATACTGCTGCGCGTCCTGCACGGCGCGGTCGATCTCGGCCTGCGACATGTTGGAGGTGGCGGTGATGGTGATCTGCTGGGCCTTGCCGGTGTCCAGATCGCGCGCGGAGACGTTGACAATACCGTTTGCGTCGATGGAGAATGTGACCTCAATCTGCGGCACGCCGCGCGGTGCGCGGCGGATGCCCGTCAGCTGGAACCGGCCGAGCTCCTTGTTCTGGTGCGCCATAGGACGCTCACCCTGCAAAACGTGTACGTCGACCGAGCTCTGGAAATTGGAGGCTGTGGTAAAAATCTGGCTCTTGCGGATGGGGAGGGTGGTGTTGCGCTCGATGACGCGCGTACATACGCCGCCCAGCGTCTCAATACCCAGCGACAGCGGCGTCACGTCCAGCAGCAGAAGTCCCTTGACGCTTCCGGACAGAACACCCGCCTGAAGGCATGCGCCCATGGCAACGCACTCGTCGGGGTTGATGCCCTTGAACGGCAGCGAGCCGGTGATGGACTGCACCAGATCCTGCACGGCCGGAATGCGGCTGGAGCCGCCGACCATCAGAACCTTGCTGATCTGTGAGATTTTCACGCCGGAATCGTTGATGGCCTGATTGACCGGCTCGCGCGTGGCCTGCACCAGATGCCAGGTCAGATCGTTGAATTTCGCGCGCGTCAACGGGATATCCATGTGCATCGGGCCGTTTTTGCCGACGGTGATATACGGGAGGCTGACAGTGGTGGAGGTGACGCCGGAGAGCTCGATCTTCGCCTTTTCGGCGGCCTCGCGGATGCGCTGCATGGCGGCGGGGTCGCGCGAGAGGTCCACCTTGGTTTCCGCCTTGAACTGGCGGACGAGATAGTCGACGATGCACTGGTCAAAGTCGTCGCCGCCCAGATGGTTGTTGCCCGCGGTGGCGAGGACCTCGATCACACCGGAAGAAATATCCAGAATGGAGACGTCAAACGTGCCGCCGCCCAGATCATAGACCATGATTTTCTGCGGCTCCTCGCGATCGACGCCATAGGCCAGCGCCGCAGCCGTCGGCTCGTTGATAATGCGCTGGACATTCAGTCCGGCGATTTTGCCGGCGTCCTTGGTGGCCTGACGCTGCGCGTCGGTAAAATAGGCGGGGACGGTGATGACCGCGTCCGTGACCGGCTCGCCGAGATAGCTTTCAGCATCCTGCTTCAGCTTTTGCAGAATCATGGCCGAAATCTCCTGCGGAGAATACTTGTGCCCGTCGATGTTGACACGGTAATTGGTGCCCATCTGACGCTTGATGGAGCTGATGGTGCGGTCGTGATTCGTGACGGCCTGCCGCTTTGCAAGGCTGCCGACCATGCGCTCGCCGATTTTGGAAAAGGCGACGACGGACGGCGTGGTCCGGCCTCCCTCGGCGTTGGGGATGATGACGGGCTCGCCGCTCTCCATCACAGCAACGCAGGAATTGGTGGTGCCAAGATCAATACCGATGATTTTCGACATAGACTGCCTCCCGAATGACCGGCGTCCGGTCAGTTTGCAACGACCACTTTTGCGTGGCGGATGACTTCCTCATCCATAAGAAAGCCGGTCTGGACGACCTTGACGATTTCGTCCTCGCAGCAGGCGGGGTCGGTGACGTGCTCAACCGCCTCGTGATACGCGGGATTGAAGCACCGGCCCAGGCTGTCCATCGGCAGCACACCCATCACGGCCAGCGTGGACAGCAGATTCTGCATGGTCAGCTTGATGCCGCGGAAATAGGCTGTGTCCTGACACGGCTGATCCAGCGCGCGCAGCAGATCGTCGTACAGCGGCAGAAACGCCAGCACGGTCTTGCGGACGGCCTGTGCCTCCGCCCGTTCCAGCGCCTCGGAGGTGCGGCGGCGGTAGTTGCCGTATTCCGCCGCCAGCTCGTCATAGCGGGTATCCGTCTGCGGCGCCTCGGGCGCCTTCTTCTGAAACAGCTTCATATGCCCTCCTAGCCGCGCCCGAAGCCGCTGTAGGACTGTTCGGGCGTGGTTGTTGTACTGTCGTATGACGGTGCGGTCTGAGAATAGCCGCTTTCCGGCGTGGAATAGTCATAGTAGTAATAGTATGGATTCCACAGCGCCGAGCAGCCGCCGAACAGTGAGAAGAAAATCTGGAAAATGAAATACGCGACCAGAATTTTACCGAGAATCCCGAGCGTGCTGCGCCGCGGACGGTGATACGTCCACTGGTACTGCTGGCGGCTGGGATCGTCGTCGCCGGAATAGTAGTAATAGGTGTGATACTGCGGGCCGGACGAGCCGTTTCCGTTCTGTGCGCCGTTCTGCGCGTTCTGACTGTTCTGCCCGCCCTGCCGGTAGAAGCCAAACGGGTCGAACGGATCGTAATAGCCCTGCTGCTGTTGGCGCTGATATGCCTGACGGGCCTGCTGCTGTGACTGCTGCTGGGCACGCTGCTGCTGATACGCCTGCGGATTTTTGATCAGGTCGTAGGCCTCGTTGATCTCGTTCATTTTCTGCGCCGCTGCGGCGTCGCCGGGGTTGAGATCGGGATGGTATTTTTTTGCAAGGCGGCGATAGGCCTGCCGTATGGTGTCCTCGTCCGCATTGGGCGATACGCCAAGCACCTGATAGGGATCGTTTACCATGCCGTCACTCCTTTTTGCACATTGCCGGCCATGAAACGCCGGTCATGCAGATAATAAATACATTATACATACTATTGCCCGATATTTGTGAATCAATTAAAAACATTTAACCGATACGGGTATAAAATTGCAAAAAAATGCCGGCAGCAGGGCCGCCGCCGGCAAAAATTTGCTGAAAGCAGCGCGATCAGCGGTCCAGACGGCGCAGAATCTCACACAGATACGTCCATGTGCGCTGCACCGAGGAGATGCTCATCCGCTCGCGCGTTGTGTGGATGTCCGTCAGATCCGGCCCGAACGACACAGCGTCCAGCCCGTCCAGCTTTCCGGCAAGCAGGCCGCATTCCAGTCCCGCGTGAATGGCCTCGACCTTTGGCGCGCGGCCGTACTGCTCGGTAAATACCTGCACCATCGTGTCGCGCAGCGCCGAATCGCGCAGATACGCCCAGCCTGGGTAGTCGCCGGTGGGACGAACGTTCCCGCCGAGGCGGGCGCACAGCGCGGTGAAGCGGTCATAGAGCGCCTCCTTCTGGCTGGCAATCGAGCTTCGGATGGCGCTGCAAGCCGTGACGCGGCCATCCTGCGTATCCAGAATGCCGAGATTGCAGGAGGTCTGTACCAGCCCCGCAATATCCATGCTCATGGCCTGCACGCCGTCGGGCGCCAGCGACAAAAAGTCCAGCACGCGGCCGGTGGAGTCTGCGTCCATGGCCAGACACAGCGTGCCGCACGCCTCGGCGCGGACGCGCACGCCCGCGTCAGCTGCCGCATATTCGTTTTTCAGCGCGCTTTCCAGCTGTGCGGCAATGGCAGCGGCGTCGGTCTGTGGCGCAAGGCCGACGACGGCAGTGGTGGAAACGGGGATGGCGTTGTCCTTCAGACCGCCGCGGACCGAGACCAGACGCAGCTGCGCGTCCGCATTTTTCAGCATCCGCAGCAGCCGGCCCGTCAGCAGATTGGAATTTGCGCGTCCCTTGTTGATTTCGGTGCCGGAGTGCCCGCCGGTCAGACCGTCAATGGTGAGCGTCCAGCCGGAAAGCGCGCACGGCGCGGTATGGACGGGAATTTCACAGTTGGCGCGCACGCCGCCGGCGCAGCTGACGGTCAGAATGCCCTCGTCCTCCGAGTCGATGTTCAGCAGGCGGCGCGCGGTGAGCGGCGCGGGGTCCAGCGCGGCGGCGCCGTCCATGCCGACCTCCTCGTCCACGGTGAACACAGCCTCGATTGCCGGATGCGGCAGAGTGTCGTCTGCCAGCACAGCCAGCGCCATTGCCACCGCAATGCCGTCGTCGCCGCCGAGCGTCGTGCCCCTTGCGTAAATGCTGTCGCCGTCGATATGCAGCTCCAGCGGCTGCACGGCGGGATCGACGGGGCTGTCGGGGTCCTTTTCGGCCACCATGTCCAGATGCCCCTGAAGCATGACGGCGGGCGCGGCCTCATAGCCCGCCGAGGCGGGCTTGAAGATTATAACGTTGTTGACGCTGTCCTGAATGCAGCGCAGACCGTGCGCCTTTGCAAACGCGACGCAGTAGTCGCTGACGGCCTTTGTGTTGCCGGACGGGCGCGGAATCTGCGTCAGATCCTCAAAATAATGAAAAACAGCTTTCGGTTCCAGATGTTCCAGTACGCGCATAAAAGTAGCTCCCTTTCCGTTCAGTTTGTGAAAAGCTCTGCGGCTCAGCCGCGCTCAAAGTCGGCCGCGCCGTGCTTGCACAGCGGGCAGATGATATCGGGCGGCAGCACCTCGCCCTCATAGACCCAGCCGCAGATCTTGCACACCCAGCAGGGTTTCTTTTCCGCGGGCTTCTGCGGCTTCGGCTTGACGTTCGCGAAATAATAGGCGTAGGTCATCGACGGCACGGAATCCAGCACGCGCGCCTCGGTCACCTCGGCGATAAACAGGAAATGCGTCTCAAATTCGATCTCCTGCACGACCTTGCCGCTGAGGAAGGCGTTGGTGCAGTACGGGACGTAGTAAATGCCGTTGACGGCGCGGGCCATACCGGAAACGCCGGCAAATTTGTCGGTGTCGCGGCCGGACTGGAAGCCATAGTGGCGGAACATGGCGAACGGCGCGTCGTTTGAAAGCACCGAGACGTTGAACGCGCCCGTCCGGCGGATCATCTCGCAGGTGTAGTTTGCCTTGTTGACACAGATGGAAATGCGCTTCGGCGAGTCGGTCAGCTGTGTGACGGTGTTGATGATGCAGCCGTTGTCCTTTGCGCCCTCGCGCGCGGTCAGGACGAACAGGCCGTAGCTCAGTGAGAACATGGCATTCGGCTCGACAGGCTGGCTGTGGTCGGCGGGCGCGGGCTTTTCCATCGAATCGTACACCGCATCGGCAAGCGCCTGTAGCTGCGCAAGCTGATTTTCCTTCAGTGACGAGCGGATGGAGACGGTTTCGTCCAGAATTGTGCAGTTTTTCAGCTTTGCGAACTCTGCGCGCATCAGCCCGCCCGCGGTCGCGGCCCACGAGCCGTTTTCCACAAGCGCGATGGTGCGGTTCTGAAGATTGTGGTGGACGATATCGTGCACCAGATTTTCCATATTGACAAACATGCCTGCGTTGTATGTCGTGGACAGGAACACCAGATGGCTTGCGCGGAAGCATTCGGAAACGATATAGCTCGGGTGCGTTGCGGAAACGTCGTAGAGCTTCACATTGCGTACACCCCTGTCCGCCAGCATGCCGGCCAGAATGTTCGCGGCGTTTTCGGTGTTGCCGTAGACGGAGGCGTAGGCAATCACGACGGCCTGCTCCTCCGGTTCATACGACGCCCAGTGCTGATACTTGTCGATGAACCAGCCGATATCTTTCCGCCAGACAAAGCCGTGCAGCGGGCAGATCATCTCGATTTCAATCGAAGCCGCCTTTTTCAGCAGCGCCTGCACCTGTGTGCCATATTTGCCGACGATGTTGGTGTAATAGCGCCGCGCCTCGGCCAGATACTCCGTACGGAAATTGACCTCGTCGGCGTAGAGATTGCCGCTGAGCGCACCGAACGTACCGAACGCGTCGGCGGAATAGAGCGTTTTGGTCGTCACGTCATAGCTGACCATGGCCTCGGGCCAGTGGACCATCGGCGCCATGACAAACGCGAATGTGTGCCGTCCAGTGCACAGCGTGTCCATCTCTTTAACCAGAACGGCGCGCGAATCGATATCGAACGTGAAGAAGTTCCGGATCATGGTCTGCGTTTTGGCGTTGCAGACGATTTTGACCTCGGGATAGCGCAGCACCAGCTCCTGAAGCGTGGCGCAGTGGTCCGGCTCCATATGGTTGACAATGACATAGTCCAGCGTGCGGCCGTTCAGCACGTGCTCCACATTTTCCAGAAACAGCCCGCTGACTGCACGGTCGACGGTATCCAGCAGAACCGTCTTTTCGTCCAGCAGCAGATAGGCGTTGTAGCTCACGCCGTCGGGGATTGGGTATACGTTTTCAAACAGCGCAAGGCGCCGGTCGTTTGCGCCGACCCAGTACAGATCGTCGGTCATCCTTTTTACACAGTACATGAAATGCCTCCTGAGAAATAAAATAAGAACAATTCTTGTTATTATGATAACACGGCAGCCCGGAAATTACAACCGCCTTTTCACAGTTTTTCCGCTTTTCCGGCAGAATTATGCGGCAAAATGCCGTCTTATTCCGATTCCGAATCCGGCTTGACCGGCTTGCCAGGGCGGCGGTGCAGAAATTCGTCAAACGCGTCGATGCGCTCGGTCAGCGGGCGCGGCGCGCGCAGACGGAAGAAGCCGCTCCGGCTCTGCATCCGGCGCTGGAATGCCTGCAGATCAACGGATTCATACAGCGACTTGTCCAGCGCCGCCGCGCGCCTGTGCAGCTGCGTGCCCAGATGCAGCGAGAACCCGCAGTCGATGATGAACACGCCGAAGCAGATGCCGACGAAAAACGAGAACGACGGATGCGCCACAAACCACTGTACCAGCGTCAGAAGCCTTGGATACAGCAAGAAGTAATAGATCGCCGACAGCACGCCCCAGAAAAACGTGAACAGCGGGCAGATGATGCCCTGAATATTGCCCCAGCAGTGAGAATAATCCCACAGGCGGATGCCCATGACGTGGATGCTGAGCAGACCGACGATGTATTCAATCGCCGTCATGGCAATCGCCATGATGAAGAACATGGCAAAGTAATAGCCGACGCTTCCGGAAAAGCTGCCGAAAACGGCGGCCTCGGTCCGCGACATGACAAACAGCACCACCGTGCCGATGCCGTACAGCGGCACGCACGGTCCGAACAGAAAGCCAGGGTTCAGCCAGCGGTGCTCGGGATTGGAGCCGGAGAAAAATTTACGGAACAGCAGCTCCAGCACCCATCCGCAGACCGAGCCGAAGAAGAACAGAAACGCGATGATAAGAAAAATCTGATAGCCGGACATGTAAAGATCCTCCCGCGCAAAGGTATATGCTCAGTTTACCATGTTGCGCGGGGCAATGCAAGCATGTGCGGGGCCGGTTTTGTGTCGGACGGCGGTAAAAAACGGAACACAGCAGCGTAAAAAGCGGGTTTTCCCGCGAGGAAAGTACAAAACAGATTGACTTTTGTGTCAGAAACGGTAAAATAACAGAGCGCGTATGCGCACGCGCCGGCTGCCGGCGCGCATATACTGCAACGAGAATGAAAAAAGAGGTCCTGTTATGCAGCAGATCATGCAGCAGTTCTGCTTCCGCGGCAAGCCCGTGGAATGCAAGCCCTTTGGCAACGGCCATATCAACCGCACCTATCGCGTTGTCTGCGACAACGGCGATGAGTATATTCTACAGCGCATCAACCGTGTGGCGTTCCATCAGCCTGAGCAGCTGATCGACAACATTGATGCCGTGACGCAGTACATTGCCGCCCTGCCGGACGCTGGACAGCGGACGCTGCGTCTGATTCCGGCCCGGGACGGGCGCAAATACTGCTATGACAGCGAGGGCGAATTCTGGCGCGCCTATGACTTTATCTCCGGCGGCATGTGTCTGGAGCTGCCGCGCGATACGAACGATTTTTATCAGGCGGCCGTCGCGTTCGGCCGGTTCCAGAAGGCACTGGTCCATTTTCCGGCGCAGACGCTGCACGAGACAATCCCGCATTTCCACGATACCATCGACCGTTTCCGTCAGCTGCACGAATCCGTCGAGGCCGACCCCTGCGGCCGCTGCGCGGGCGTGCGGCCGGAGCTGGAGTTCCTGTTTTCCCGCGAGGAGGAGCTGGGCGAGCTGTGCCGGCTTCAGGCTGCGGGGAAGCTCCCGCTGCGCGTGACGCACAACGACACCAAGCTCAACAACGTCCTGTTTGATCAGAAAACGGGCAGGCCGCTGTGCGTGCTGGATCTGGATACGGTCATGCCCGGCCTGACGGCGTGCGATTTCGGCGACGCCATTCGCATCGGCGCGTCCACCGCCGAAGAGGACGAGCGCGATTTGAGCAAGGTCAGTATGAGTCTGGACATGTACCGTGCGTTTCTGGAGGGGTATCTTGCCGAGTGCGGCAGCATGCTGACGCCGGAGGAGCTGCGGGTGCTGCCGCTTGGCGCAAGAATCATCACGGCTGAAATCGGCCTGCGCTTCCTCAAGGACCATATCGACGGCGATATCTATTTCTCCATCCACCGCGAGGGCCACAATCTGGACCGTGCCCGCACGCAGCTGAAGCTGGTGACGGACATGGAGCGGAAATGGGACGAAATGCAGAGCATTCTGCATGAGGTGGCCGGTATCTGAAAATGAAGGCCCTCCCCAAACGGGGAGGGCCTTTTTCCGGTTTGCACCTGACTGCCGTTTTTGCAGTGACAATGTAACTGGGCCTCCGGTGCCGGCCGGAACCCTCGGACAAAAAATTTCACACTGTGTCAATTCCGACAAAAACGCACCCGCACCCTGTGGCACAATGGCGGCAGGGAGGGAAACACATGCAAAAGAGGTTGATTCGGATATTTTTCTGCGTTCTGCTTGCGGCGGCGCTGACGGGACAGGCATTCGCCGCTGCGGCGCAGCATGAGGCATACATCGGCGGCTTTCCGGACGGCACGGTGCGGCCGGAACAGACGCTGACGCGCGCGCAGCTGGCGCAGGTGCTCTACCGCATGGCGGAGCCGTCCGTGCGGGAGGAGCTGGACCGGCATGAGACGTGCTTTTCCGACGTGTCGCCCGCGCATTGGGCCTATCGGGCGATCACGGCCGCGACCGAGCTTGGCGTTCTGTACGGCTTTTCCGACGGCACGTTCCGACCGGACGCGGGCGTCAGCCGGACGGAGCTGGCGCTGGCACTGACACGCGTTTCGCATGTACAGGGCGCATCGGAGGCGCTGCCGCAGCTGAGCGCGGGCTGGAAAGCACAGGAAATCAGCTTTGCCGCCGGAAACGGCTGGGTCATGGGCTTTGACGGCGCGGTGTTCCGGCCGGACGATGCGCTGACGCGCGCGGAATTCATGCAGATTTTCAACCGCCTTCTGGGCCGGACGCCCGCGTCGCTGGACGGGCTGTGCGTCGGCATGGAGCTCTGGAGCGACAACGCCGACACGCGTGCGTGGTATTTCCTTGACGTGCAGGAGGCGTCCGTCAGCCACACGGCCGAGGAGACGGAATGCGGCGAATGGTGGACGGCGCTCGGCTGAAAACTGAGGGATAGCTTTTCCGGCGCAAATCGGCTATACTGGAGCTGTAAGGACGCAACACCAGTGACAGGAGGATACCGGAATGAAAGGAATCGTTTTGGCAGCCGGAAAGGGAACGCGGATGTATCCCATGACGCTGCCGGTGTGCAAGCCGCTGCTGCCGGTCTATGACAAGCCGCTGATCTACTATCCGATTGCGGTGCTGATGCAGGCGGGAATCCGCGACATTCTGCTGATCGTGCCGCCGGATGAGATGTACGCGTTTGTCAAGCTGCTGGGCGACGGGTCCGATCTGGGCCTGCGCATCTCCTACCGGATTCAGAAGGTTCAGCGCGGCATTGCCGATGCGTTTCTTCTGGGTGAGCAGTTTGCGGGCGGCGAGGAGGTCTGCCTGATTCTGGGCGACAATATTTTCTGCGGCGGCGGCTTTGCCGGCTGCTTCCGTGAGGCCGCGCAGGAGGCCGCAAGCGGCGGTGCGGTGGTGTTCGGCTATCCGGTGGACGACCCGCGTCCGTTCGGCGTGGTGGAGATGGGCGCGGATGGCCGCGCGATTTCCATCGAGGAAAAGCCGCAGCATCCGAAATCCAATCTGATTGTGCCAGGACTTTATTTCTACGGCAGCGACGTGTGCGCGCTGGCGCGGGAGCTGAAGCCTTCTGCGCGCGGCGAGCTGGAAATCACTGATCTCAACCGCATCTATCTGGAGCAGGGGCGGCTGCGCGTGGTGCGCCTGCCGGAGGAGATCACATGGATGGACGCGGGCAACGCGCAGAGCCTTCTGCGCGCAGCGGACATGGTCATGCGCCATCAGACCCAGAGCGGTTGTCAGATTGCCTGTCTGGAGGAGGCTGCGTGGCGGATGGGCTTTATCAGCTATGCGCAGATGCGCGAGCTGGGCGGGGCGATGCGCCAGACCGCATACGGACAGTATATTCTGAGCCTGAAGGAAGAGGCATAACCCTGCGCGGTGGTTTCGCGCAAAGCATTCTGATGCACCTGTGCACCGCCGGAGAAATCCGGCGGCGCTTTTCCATTCGCAAAAGCACCAAAATCAGGTATTTGGAATTGTGCTTTTACACGAAAAAGCAGAATTCGCCAATGCCGAAAACGACGAAAAAGTTCAGGAATCGTTAAGAACGGTGCGTTCGACATGGTGATACTGTTCGGGAATGGCGAAAAAACGGAGAGAAAGCGGAAGAGACCCCGACCGGCGGGAACGGTTGTCAAACGGGGCCGGAATATGCTATGATACACATAGAATTCCGCAGCCGGACGCAAAGCCGGACGACTGCGAAAAGAGAAAGATAAGGAGTGTTTTCATGGAAAAGAGATTTCATCTGAAAGAACATGGAACGACTGTCCGTACCGAAATCATGGCGGGCATTACGACGTTCATGGCGATGGCCTACATCCTGATGGTCAACGCCGGCATGTTCTCCAACCCGTTCAATGACGGAACCGACGTTCTCGGCGTCAGCTACGGTGCGATCTATATCGCGACGGCCATTTCCGCCGTTATCGGCACCGTCCTGATCGGCCTGCTGTCCAACCTGCCGCTGGCACAGGCGTCCGGCATGGGCCTGAACGCCTACTTCGTCTACACCGTCTGCGTCGGCATCGGCCTGAGCTATGCCAACGCGCTGGTCATGGTTCTGGTCGACGGTATCGTGTTCGTCCTGTTGACCGTCACCGGCCTGCGCAAGCTGATCTTCGACGCCATTCCGCAGTCCGTCAAGGTCGCCATCTCCGCCGGCATCGGCCTGTTCATCGCCTTTATCGGCCTGCAAAATGCCGGTATCGTCGTGCTCAACTCCTCTACGCTGGTCAGCCTCGCCTCGTTCAACGTATTCTCCGGCGGTGTGACCTGGGCGCAGATTTTCCCGATGCTGCTGACAATCATCACGGTCTTTGCCATCGGCGCGATGTCTAAGAAGAAGGTCAAGGGCGCGGTCCTGTGGGGCATCCTTGGCTCTGCCGTTCTGTACTATGTCATCGGCCTGCTCACTGTCTCCGGCTTCTATGACACGGCGATTGCACCGAATCTGACCTCCGACTTCTTCGGCGCGTTCAAGGACTTCGGCACGCAGGCCGTCGGCAAGGTCTTTACCGAGGGCTTTGACTTCTCCGCCTACATCAGTGCCAACGGCACCGGTGCGTTCATCGTCATGTTCGTTACCTCCATGCTGGCATTCTGCATGGTTGATATGTTCGATACCCTCGGCACGCTGTACGGCGCATGCGCCTGCGGCAACATGCTGACGCCGGAAGGCGACGTGCCCAACATGGACAAGGCCATGCTGGCCGACGCCATCGCCACCTGCTGCGGCGCTGTCTGCGGCACCTCCACCGTCACCACCTTCGTCGAGTCCTCCGCGGGCGTCGCTGAGGGCGGCCGCACCGGTCTTGCCTCCATGGCAACCGCCGCGCTGTTCTTCATCGCCATGTTCCTCGCACCGGTCGCACAGCTGATCCCGACCTACGCCTGCGCCGCCGCTCTGATCTATGTCGGCGTTCTGATGATGGCGAACGTCCGCAACATCGAATGGGACGATCCCGCAGCCGCGGTTGTCGGCTTCCTGACCATTGCGATCATGCCGCTGACCTACAATATCTCCTATGGTATCGCGTTCGGCCTGATCTCCTATGTGTTCATCAAGATCTTCACCGGCAAGATCAAGGAAGTCAATGCGGGCACCTGGATCATCACGGTTCTCTTCGCCCTGATGTTCTTCCTGACCCACTGATAAGCAGATACAAAACCGGCAGCCCGTATGGGCTGCCGGTTTTTTTGCACTGCAATCATCACTCCAAAGGTGTTTCTTCACAGCGCCTGTCCATCTTTTGGATACCCCCTGCGGAGGGACAGAGTCGTCGGCCCCTGCAGAGTTCCGGCACGCCGCGGGCGTCCCGTTTATTCCACTTCCACAATGCCGCCGTCCAGCACGCGGATTTCCATATCATTCTTTACATAGTCCAGAAATTCCGCGCCCAGCGAGTCGATGACCGGCATCGACACATCCTCCAGCCACACATCGGCCAGAATCGCACCCGCTGCCGCCAGTGAGTCAATCGGCTGGGAGAAAAGCATGCACGCCGGCTGCCGGTGCATGGAGCACGCACAGTACAGCACCAGTCCGCCGGTCGTCGAGCCGATGGTCTGCGGCAGGCAGAGCGCTTTGCCCGCCATCTGTCTGCCGTAGAGGTCGGGATTGTTCTGGTCGCCGCAGGTGGCCTTTTTGTCGCCGAATTGCAGCGCCTTCTGGAACGAGGCCAGCGTGTTGAGTCCGCCGTGTGATACCAGCGCCGGAGCCGTCACCGTTCCGTTCGCGACGACGCGTCCCTGAAACTGCTTCATCCTATTTGCCCCCCTTCGTGATTTGCCGCAGAATTTCATCATCCGTGTAATAGCGCGCGGTGGTATAGGTGCGCAGCTTGTTGCTTGACGTGATAACCGGCAGCCTGCCGCTGAGCGGATTGTTCATGTACATCAGCGGGCAGATATACGACGTGATCACGCCTGCCGCCTTCAGGCGCGGCGCATAGGAGGTCATTTCAAACTTCTTCAATACCGCCGGTGCGGCCGTAAAGACCGTGGGGATGCAGACCTTGTCGCGCCCCGCCTCCTTCAGTGCCGCTTCGATTTTCTCCGTCCAGTCCTTCAGCTGCTGCAAGCTCATATGCGGACAGCCCATAAAGCACAGCTTCGGCTTAGCGTCGCGGTTTTTCCACACGACAGGATAGCTGTCATAGACACGCTGAAGCTCCGCATCGTCGATGACGTAAACCTGTGCGCCGTCCGCAATCAGCGCCTCACCCTGCTCCCTTGCCTCGGGCGTCAGCCCCTCGATGTGATACAGGCCGACCGAGCCGTTTGAGGCCGTCGCCGCGCCGAAATCCTTGAGATATGCGCACGCCTCGTCGTCCAGCTCATTTCCGAGCCACCTGTCCAGCCCGCGCACATACGGCACCTCTTCCAGAACCTTCATGCCGATGGCCGAGCCAAGCAGCTGTGCCTCCGGCTTTTTCGTTGTGCGGATTTCCACAATCCACGTCGCCTTTCGTCCCTCGTCGGTCAGCAGTCCGAAATACGGCACAAACCCGACTACCGAGCCCATCAGATCGATGATGCCGGAGTTGCGGTTGCAGCGCGCGCCCAGCACCGAATTCGCGTATACCACCGCCGATGACTCGGACCACGACAGAATGTCGCCCTTTTCCGGCCGGTTGCCCACCTCATCCATGTAGCAGGTGCAGGTAAACGCGTCGCGGTCCATCAGGCCCAGCTTTCGCAGCTGCGCCTCGTAGCTGTCCTGACAGGAGTACATCATTTTTTTGAAAATCAGATTCTGTAAAAAACTGCTCGGCACATTTGGGTCCATCGGCCTCGGATCGGCTGAAAACGGCTGCCTGGACATTGCGCCCGCTTCGATCAGCTGATCCATCAGCGCGTATACCGGCGCGATGGCCTTCAGCCCGAACGATGTGACCAGATGGTTGTATCTGCTGGTCACCGGCACCATTTTTTCTGCGCCGAACAGCTCTCCATAGCGGACCAGCGTCTGCATGACCTTTGCCTGCGTTTCGCCGCGTTCGCCGCTGAAGATGGCCTGCTGTTCCTCTGTAAGCGCCATTTTACGGGAAACCACACTTATCACCCTCTCTTTTCTTCCGCGGCGCGCGTTTCTGCCCTGCGCGCCGCTGTTGTCTCCACTTTAACAGAAATTTCCCCTCCGGTCAACCGGACCGTGAAGGCACGTGTATCCAATCGGTCATTTCGCTGCTAATCCGGTAAAAATCGGGCAGAATAATTCCATCCACAGGACAGGAGGAAAGCGTATGATCGAATCCGACACGCTCCGGCTGCTGCGCGAATGCGACGCCGGAATCAAAATGGGCGTCGCCTCCATCGGTGAGGTCACGGGCCATGTCAGAGACGCTGCGTTCCGCGAGCAGCTGAATGTCTGCAAATCCGGCCACGAGCATCTGGGCCGTCAGGTCGAGGCGCTCCTGCGCGAATACCGTGCCGGCGGCAAATCGCCCAGCCCCGTGGCGCGAGGCATGTCGTGGCTGAAAACCAACGTCATGCTTGCCGCGGGCGGAGACGACAAAACCGTCGCGGATCTGATGACGGACGGCTGCAACATGGGCGTCAAGTCGCTCAGCCGCTATCTCAACCAGTACGAGGCGGCGGACGAAACGTCCAAAAACATCGCCAAACGCCTGATCGGTCTGGAAAAGCAGCTCTGCGACGACATCCGCCGCTATCTCTAGGCGAAAGCCGTGCGGCCCGTCCGGTATCAGCCGGACGGGCCGCTTTTCCATTTGGCACCGGAGATGCGTGGACAATTCAACCAATGTTGCTTTCCCTGCGCGGAAAACGGTAGGGGCAGACGACGCTGTCCGCCCGCGTAGTGCGCAATCGTTTTAACGGAAATCTGCGGCGAATTTGTCAGTTCCCAACGGGCCGATGTGGGCATCGGCCCCTACAACATGCTGTGCAGAATCGTAACAAGCCGAGTATTCCGGAAATGAGCAGAAGCAGAATTGATTCAGTCTGTCGATAACTGTGTGTGGTACATTCATCCGCACTGAAAACCATCGGAATAGTTGCAATTTTGCGCCCGTCAGGGCGTTCAGGCCGCGGAGCGGCCAAAAACTCGCGCGCGTCAGCGCGCAATATAACGCGTCCTCGACGCATCTTTTTGCCTACTTTTTCTGGCAAGACAGAAAAAGTAGGTCTGCGAAGCAACAGTTGCGGTGTTGCCGCATCAACGGCAGTTCCGGTGAAACCGAACAGACGGGCGGGCAGAGTCGCCCGCCCCTACAGACTGCACCGCAAGCCATCGCCGGAAACAGCGCCTCGAAGTCAAAGACGCTCATTCCTCCGTCAGAAACTGCCGGAAGGCTGTCGGCAGGGCGATATCATGCGCAAAGCGCTCGGCGTCGACCCATTCAAAGCGCGCGTCCTCGCGCGCGCAGCGAAGCGCATAGCCGCGCAGCTTCCAGAGAATGTGGGTAAAAATGTGCTGCTTTTCCATCCGGCGCAGCAGTTCGCGGGGCTGCACGCCCCAGCCGGCGCACAGATCCAGCGCCGTCTGCGCATCCAGCAGTCCCTCCACATTCGGAAGCTCCCACAGGCCGGCAAGCAGACCCGTGTCCGCGCGCCGCCGCACAGCGTATTTTTCGCCGCAGTGCAGAAGAAACACCGTCTTTTCCTCCTCGCGGCGCGGGCGCTTTGCGTCCTTGCACGGGAGGGCGGTTTCGCAGCCGCGCGCATGCGCCAGACACAGCGCCGCAGCGGGGCAGGCCTCGCATTTCGGCGCGCCGTTCGGCACGCAGACCGTCGCGCCCAGTTCCATCAGGCTCTGGGTAAAATCGCCGCAGCGTCCGGCGGGATAGATTTCACGAAGCCGCGCGGCGGCTTCTTTTTTTGCCTCGGGGCGATTGACGGGTGTTTCATCGGCCATGACGCGCGCCAGCACGCGCAGCACATTTCCGTCCACAGCAGGTGTTGGCAGGCCGAAGCAGATCGATGCGATCGCACCGGCGGTATAGTCGCCCACACCGGCCAGCGCACGGATTTCATCATAGGTCGACGGGAAGCGGCCGCCGTACTGCGCGACGATGGTCTGCGCCGCCTTTTGCAGATTGCGCACACGCGAGTAATAGCCAAGTCCCTCCCACAGCTTTGTCAGCCGGTCGGGCGGGCACGCCGCCAGCGCGGCGATGTCCGGCAGCTCCGCCAGAAAGCGTGCGTAATAGCCTCTGACGGCCTCGACACGCGTCTGCTGAAGCATGACCTCGGACAGCCAGACGTGATACGGCTCGCGGTCGGCACGCCACGGCAGGTCGCGGTGACCGCGTTCGTACCATGCAAGCAGAAGCGCGGGCAGGGTATTTGGAATTGTCTGCATGACGCCGCCTCCTCTCTAATAAGGTGTATTGTAATTGCCGCCGCAGCGCTTGTCAATTTCTTTACGGATTCTTAACAAAAATTGGCAGATTCAGAAAAACGGGACAATGGATGTTGTAGGAATCATCAATTTACAAAAATTTTTATTTCGGCTAAAATTTTATCAGGAAACGGACTGCCGCCAGGTCGGAAAAGTGGGCCGCGCGCAGCCGTTTCACAGAAAAGAAGGAGGAAAACTTCATGGAAATCCAAACTGGTGCGTTGATCATTGTCGCCGTGTACATGATCGGCATGCTGATTGTCGGTTACGTCGTCGGTAAGGTCAACATCAAGGGCAGCGCGGACTATCTGGTCGCGGGCCGCAGAATGGGCCTGTTCATGGTCGCATTCTCTCTGTCCGCCAACAACATCGGCGGCGGCTCGACGACGGGCCTTGCCGCCAAGGCGTTCGGAAGCTGGGGTATCAGTGCCATCTGGTACGTTCTGGCCGCATCGATCGCCATGATCCCGCTGGCCTATTTTGCGCCCAAAATCCGCAAGACCATGGCCGTCACCATCCCCGAGGTCGTCGGCCGCCGCTTCGGCCGCTTCTCCAGCAACTTCACGGCAGTGCTGAGCGTTCTGTCGCTGTTCTGCCTGACCTCGTCGCAGATCGCGGCCTCCGGCGGCGTCATCAACGCCCTGATTCCGTCGATCCCGCTGAACGTCTGCCTGCTGCTGGCCGGCTTCGTCACCATCTTCTACACCACGTTCGGCGGCATGATCGCCGATCAGGTCTCCGACCTGATTCAGTTCGGCATCATTCTGGTGGGCCTTGCCATCGCGACGCCCATCGTTCTGAAGCACGCCGGCGGCTGGAGCGCCATTTCCGCAGCGCTGCCCGGTGAGAAGCTGAACCTGACCCAGATCGGCTGGGCCTCCATCATCGGCTACATCTTCAACTACTTCTGCACGTTCCTCTGCGGCCCCGAAATGGTCTCCCGCTTTGAAACCTGCAAGGACGAAAAGACGGCTGTCAACGCCTCGTTCTTGTCCGCTGTCCTGATGGCGGCCATGGCAGTGTTCCCCACGCTGCTGGGCCTTGCCGCGTTCTCGCTGAAGGATCAGCTGCCCGCGCTGGCCGAAAACGGCTCCAACGCCATGATGGTTGTCACCGGCGCATATGCGCCTGGCATCGTCACGGGCCTGATTTCCGCCGCAATCATCTGCGCAACCATGTCCTCGGCAGACTCCAACCTGCTGTGCATGTCCACGATGATCATCAACGACCTGTATCCAGGCTTCGGCGGAAAGAAGGATCTGGACGACAAGCAGATCATCTTCTGGACGCGTTTCTTCAACGTCGTCACCGCGCTCATCGCCATGTGCATCTCCATGTTCGGTATTTCGCTGGTTGCGATGAACACCTTCGCATTCGGCATCCGCTGCGCCGGCCCGTTCGCGGCCTACGGTCTGGGTCTTGCCGTGCCGAAGGCAACGAAGAACTCCGGCATGATCTCCATCATCACCGGCACGGCCGCGTTCATCGTCTGGCAGATTCTGACCGACGGCGGCACGCTGTGGTTCATGATGCCCGTCGTGTTCGGCAGCCTCGTCAGCGTGATCACGTTCTTCCTGATCAACGCCATCGAGTGGAAGCGCGGCGTTCCCGCGGCGCCCTCCGCCTACGTCGAGGAGAAGGCATAATCCGGCTTGCAGAAAGCCTGCGCCCGCCCGTCCGTATGGACGGGCGGGCTTTTTGCGCATTTTGCACGTTTTGTGATGAAAAAGCAGGTGCAAAACGGCGTGTGCTGCGTTATAATGATGCTATCTGAATTCCGGAGGTTTTCTGTGGCAAGGCTGAGCGAAAAAAAGCTGTTCCTGTTGGATATGGACGGCACAATCTATCTGGACGAAACCGTCTTTGACGGCACGGTCGATTTTCTCAACGAGGTGCGCCGCTCCGGCGGACGCTGTGTGTTTCTGACCAACAATTCCTCAAGAGGCACCGAGGCGTATCTGGCGAAAATGAAGCGGCTGGGCATTCCCGCCGCGGCGGAGGACTTTCTCACGTCGGCCGACGCGACGATTGCCTATCTGAAAAAGACGTATGACGGTGCGCTGTACTATGTCTGCGGCACCGAGTCGCTGAAAGCGCAGCTGCGCGCGGCGGGTCTGCGTGTGTCCGATACGCTGTGTGACGGAATTGATGTGCTCCTGCTTGGCTATGACACCGAGCTGACCTATCAGAAGCTTGAGGACTGCTGTATTCTGCTCGGGCGGGGTGTGGACTATGTGGCGACGCACCCGGACTTTGTCTGCCCGACGTGGTACGGTTTCGCGCCCGACTGCGGGAGCGTGATTGAAATGCTGTACACGGCATGCAGGCGCCGTCCGAAAGTCATCGGCAAGCCGCAGCCGGAGATGGCATGGCTGGCGCTGGAGAAGTTCGGGTGCGAAAAAAAGGACGCCTGCCTGATCGGCGACCGCGTGTACACCGACATCGCCTGCGGCGTAAACGCCGGAATCGACACGGTGTTCGTCCTGTCCGGCGAGGGCGTGGAGTCTGACATTGAGAAATACCATGTGCGGCCCACATGGATTCTGCAAAACATCCGCGAGGTACTCAATACGATACAAGGAGAAAAAGACGCATGAAACTGAACAACAAGCGCACGATTCTGGTCGGCTTGGCATTCCTCTCCATCTGCGCGTTCTGGCAGATGTACGACAATGTTGTGCCGCTGATCCTGACGGAGACCTTTCATCTGAATGAGACGTATTCCGGCGCGATCATGGCGGCGGACAATGTGCTGGCGCTGTTCCTGCTACCGTTTTTCGGCTCGCTTTCCGACCGCACCAGTACAAAAATCGGCAAGCGCATGCCCTTTATCCTGTTCGGCACGGGCTGTGCAATCATTCTGATGAATCTGCTGCCGATGCTGGACAACGGCTACGCAGCCGAGCCGTCCGGCTTCAAGCTTGCATCGTTTGTCGTGGTGCTGGGCCTGCTGCTTGTTTCCATGGGCATTTACCGCAGCCCCGCCGTGGCGCTGATGCCCGATGTAACGCCAAAGCCCCTGCGCTCGCGCGCGAACGCCATCATCAATCTGATGGGCGCGGTCGGCGGCCTGCTGTATCTGGGGGTCGCGGCCGTGCTGTACCCCGGCGCGAAGGTCTCGGGCGTGCATGTCAACTATCAGCCGCTGTTCTTTGTGGTCAGCGCGATCATGTTCGTCTCTGTCGGCGCACTGTTTTTGACGGTCAAGGAGCCGAAGCTGGTGGAGGAAAACCGTGCGCTGGAGGCAGAACATCCTGAATGGAATCTTGCCACCGACGACGGGAGCGGCCATGAGGTCCTGCCGAAGGAAGTCAAAAGAAGCCTCGGCTTCCTGCTGGCGTCCATCGCACTGTGGTTCATCGGCTATAACGGCGTGACGACGTGGTTCACAACCTATATCGCCGAGGTCATGGGACAGGGCCTTGGCGGTGCGTCCACCTGCCTGCTGATTGCGACAGCCGGCGCCATTGTCTCCTACATCCCCATCGGCGCGATTGCCGCGAAAATCGGCCGCCGCCGCACCATCCGGATGGGCATTCTGATTCTCAGCGCGTGCTTCGCGCTGGGCTATGTGCTCACTACGGTCTACAGCAGCATCAACGTCATCATGTATCTGGTCTTTGCACTGGTCGGCTTCGCGTGGGCGGCGATCAACGTCAACTCCCTTCCGATGGTTGTGGAGATGTGCAAGGGCTCGGATATCGGCAAATTTACCGGCTACTACTATACGGCCTCCATGGCTGCGCAGGTGGTCACGCCGATTCTGGCGGGTACGCTGATGCGGCAGATCAGCTATCAGATTCTGTTCCCGTATGCGGCGTTCTTTGTGCTGATGTCGTTTGTGACGATGACCTTTGTAAAGCACGGCGATGTAAAGGCCGAGCGCAAGCGCGGTCTGGAAGCCTTTGAAGATATGGACGATTGAGGCGATTTACCATGAAGAAAAAGCAAATTCTTGGACTGGCGGCCATTCCGGCGCTGGGTGCGGCGTATCTCGCGGGCCTGCGCGGCCGGACCGGCCATCCCGCGTGGCAGGTCCTGCGGCAGTACCGCTATGCGCACCGCGGCTATCACGATAAGCCCCTGATTCCCGAAAACTCCATGCCCGCGTTTCGTCGGGCGATCGAGCGCGGCTGGGGCGCGGAGCTGGACGTGCATCTGATGAAGGACGGCACGCTGGCCGTCATCCACGACTCAAGTCTGAAGCGCACGGCGGACGCCGACGTGATGATTGAGGATCTGACGCGCGAAGAACTGGAAAACTACCGGCTGGAGGGCACGGATGAGCGAATTCCGCTTTTTGACGAGGTGCTGGAGCTGTTTGAGGGCAAAGCACCGCTGATCATTGAGCTGAAAACGGCGAACGGCAACCACATGGAACTGAGCCGTGCGGTGTGCGAGCGGCTGGACCGTTACAGCGGTGATTTCTGCATCGAGTCGTTTGACCCGTTTGCTGTGGCGGACGTGCGCAGGCTTCGTCCGGCAATCTGCCGCGGTCAGCTGGCCGAGGATTTTCTGAAGGACGGCGGCGCGGGCATCGGGCCGGCAAAGTCGCTGCTTGCGACGGGCCTGCTTGGAAATGCGGCCGCACGGCCGGACTTCATTGCGTTCAAGTTTGAGGACCGGCACTGTGTGAGCAATCGCGCGTGCCTGAGACTCTGGCACATTCAGGGCGTGGCATGGACCATCCGCTCGAAGGAGGATCTGCTGGAGGCCGAACGCGAGGGCCTGATTCCGATTTTTGAAAAATTTGATCCTGATCTGTAAGGCAGAGCCCGCGCGAAAGCGCGGGCTTTTTCCGCGCGGCGCGCAATCTGGCCCGTTTTTCTTTCCCTGCGCGGGAAAAGGTGCAGGGGCGGACAAGCCTGTCCGCCCGACCTTTCCGGTTGGCACCGGAGTGCCGTTGCATGCGGTAAGACCGCAGCCGTTGCTTCGCAGACCTACTTTTTCTGTCTTGCCAGAAAAAGTAGGCAAAAAGATGCGCTTGGGACGCGCCATATTGCGCGCTGACGCGCGCGAATTTCATTTAACGCCCTCTTCGGGCGCAGAATTGCTATTTTCCCGATAGCTTATGGTTCCGACAAATGTACTACACGCATTTGCGGGCAGACTGCGATAATTTCGGTTCCGCTCATTTCCGGAATACTTGGCTTGTTACGATTTTGCACAGCATGTTGTAGGGGCCGATGGCGAGCGCAGCCGTCAGCGACGAAGGAGCGCTACGGATGCGGCCTACCCCTTGCGGGTGCACATCGGCCCCTACAAACATGTACAATAGAACGCAAATATTCTGCACCATCGGCGAATACGTAGATGTGTTCTGAATTGCATGGCAGTGTGTTTTGTCATTTTTTTGCGTGGCAACTATCATCGATGGGAGCGTTGTCACCACGCAGGCGGCGCTGTAGTATAGATTTGTAGGGAGATTTCCGTGTGCTGGCCGCAGCGTTCTTCTACGGGCCCTTTCTGTGGCACCGCGGTACAATCCGATTCGTTTCCAGCGCCTCTTTTTGCCTACTTTTTCTGGCGCAACAGAAAAAGTAGGCCGCCGGAGGCACAGCTGCGGTGTTGCCGCAAAAGAG
>CAKUJN010000030.1 GCA_934661735.1 uncultured Oscillospiraceae bacterium | reverse complement strand
CTCCTTCGTCGCTGACGGCTGCGCTCGCCATCGGCCCCTACAAACTGCTGTGCAGAGTCGTCTGCGAAGCAACAGTTGCGGTTTCACCGCACGCAACGGCAGTCCGGTGAAACCGGACAAAAGGGCGGGCAGAGTCGCCCGCCCCATAGGGTACACTGTGCGGGCGCTCCCCGGCGCCAGCCGGAAAAATCATCCCTGCTCGGCGATGTAGAGCTGTACGCGGTTCTGGATACGCGCCGCCGTCTCCTCGGCGGAGGTCTCGCCGGCAAAGAACGAGCCGGTTTCGGCGTTGATGATGTCCATCAGGCTGGTGTCATAGCGCATGATTTTGTGCGTGCTGTGAATCAGCTCCAGAACAACGTCATACTGCTCCTGCGTCATGGCGTAAAGCTCGATCATCGGGCCGTCGTCGTTGCTGAAGCCGCCCTTGGAGACCTTGATCGGCTCGCCGTTGTCGTCAAGAACCTGATTACCGTTTTCATCGGTCACATATTCCTGCTCCATGGCCGCGGCGGCTGATGCGTCGAATGCGGATTTGAGAATGGGGAAACACCAGAGGTCGCCGGACTGATACTCGCCGGATACCAGCGTGCGGATAAGGCTCCACGCGGCATCCTTGTCCTTGCAGGTGCTGGAAATGGCAAGACCGGAGGAGAGCATGAACGCGTTGCCGTCATGGCCGGAGCGGCTGGGCATGCCGATGAAGCGCAGGTCGTCGTTCAGCTGTGCGAACTGCTGATAGACGCTGTCAAAGCCATAGAGGCTGGACTGGATGGTCAGCAGCTGCTTTCCGGCAAGCATACGCGTCGCGTCGCTTTCATAGTCGGCGAAGTCAAAGGTCGTGAAATCGAAGTCCGCTGGGAAGGTATTTGTGAAGTTCAGCAGATCGATGAATTCCTGCGAATCAAAATGCGCGGTTTTGCTTTCCCAGTCGACGAAGGAGTCTGCGTTCATGTACAGGATATAGGTCATGATGGCACTTTTGGTCACGTCGACGTTGAAAACCGTCGCGTCCGGCTGAAGCTTTGTCATGGCGTCGTTCAGGTCGTCCAGCGTCCAGCTGTCGTAACCGCCGACGATTTTGTCAAGGCCCGCCGCCGTGACAAGGGAGAAGCCGGCCGGAAGCTCGTAGAGCTTTCCGTCCATCTCATTGGCGCTGAGCACCTCGGAGACAAAGCTGTCGCGGCTGAGCGACGGATCGTTGTCGATATAGGTCCAGAGATCCTCAAGCAGGCCCTTTGCGGCATATTGGCGGACCGGCAGGGAATCCGTGATCAGAATGTCGGGAACGTTTCCGGCCAGAATTTCCGTGTTGAGCTTTGTCAGGCCGTCGTCGCTCTGCGTGGCGGTGACGTAATCGCCGCTGTAGGTGATATCCGTCGAGCTGTACTCGGCGTAGTCCTTGACGACGATGCGGTAATCCGCGCTCTGCCGGTTGAACTCGATGATCCGGCCGCGCAGCGTCCAGTCCAGATTCATGCACGCGAGCGTCAGCTCCTTCTTTTCCGGCATGCCGGATGCGTCCACGCGCGAGAGAAGAATCAGCTCGGCAGAGCCGCTTGTGTGGTTATAGCTGACGGCGAAAACGCGGCCGTCGGGGAGGAACTTCGTGCCCTGGATATCGGTGGAGTCGATATCGCACGCCAGCCAGTCGACCAGCTTTTCGGAGACGCCGGTATCGGCATGCCAGCCGTAGAGATTGCCGTCCTTTTCATAGTACAGGTCGTACTGCTCGTCGCCCGCGGTAAGGCTCCATGCGTCGGCGGGGACGGGGAGCGTATCGGTGCTGAAGGTCTGTGTTTTCGGGTCGAGTGTGCGGAACGCCTTGCCGGTGGTGCTGTAGTCGAGGATGCCGATGCGGTCGGCGCTGTAGGTGCAGAGCGTGCCGTAGTCGGCGATATCGACCGTGCCGAGGACATTTCCGTCCGTGTCCAGAACGGCGGCGTTGGTCCAGTCGCAAAGGTAGAGGAAGCCATTGCTGTCGGCGAAGATTTTATCAATATAGGTATCGTCCGTGTCCACCGCAGACGGGTCAAGGGAGCCGTTTTCCAGCGAAACCTCCTTTACCAGCGCACCGTCGGCGGAGAAATGCAGCAGGCGCAGCCTCTGCGTGTGTCCGGCGTTGAAGGAATCGACCTCCGCGCCGCTGTCGTAGATGCCGGTCTGCTCCAGCGCCCAGACGCTGCCGTCCGGCGCGGTGCACAGGACGGGAATGTCGGTGCTGACGGAGACGGTTTCAGACGGCTGAACGGAATCGTCCGGCAGGTACGCGCCGATCTGTGTGCAGCCGCTGCCGTCCAGCGCGAGGCGGTAGAGTCTCGGCGTATAGGTCGGGCCGGTATCGCTGCCGCCGTCGCCGGTGGGGACAGTGGCGGTACCGCTCTGCACGCTGGCAGAGAAGAACAGCGTATTGCCGCTGACGCACCATGCGGAGACGGTGTCGACGCCGTCGGGGAGAGACAGGTATGACGGCAGATAGGCGTATTTTGCGGCGAGCTCACCGGCTGCCTGCGTGCTCTGGCCGGCGGACTGCGAAGTGGAGGCGTCTGGCTGGGGGCTGCCCCCGCCGGCCGGACGGCTGCATCCGGAGATCAGTCCGGTCAATAAGGCGGCTGCCAGAAGCAGCGCCGGAATTCGTTTTTTCATCTGGATAGCTCCTTCAAAATGGATTGTCGCAATTGCAGACACCATCATAGCACATTTTTTCCGGACGAAAAGGGAATACGGCGAGATTTAAGGAATTCTTAAGCGTTTGGAAACGGGATGTTCACAAAGAGAGCCCGCCGGAGCCATCGGCTCCGGCGGACGGAATGCGTTTGGAGAATGCTCAGCGGCCGCGCCGCACGAGCTTTCCGGCCATTGCGCCGGTATATGTGTCGTCGCGCACGGCGCACACGCCGCCGACATAGACGCGGCGGATGCCTTCGTTTGGCAGAAGCGGCTCGGCATAGGTGGCGTGGTCGGTGATCCGCGCCGCGTCAAACAGCGTCAGATCCGCGTCCATGCCGGGACGGATCAGTCCCTTGTTTGCAAGGCCGTAGACCTCGGCGGGGAGGCCGGTCAGCTTGCGGACGGCTTCTGCCAGTGTGATGCTCTTTTCCTCGCGCACGGCACGGCGGAGTACGCACGGGAACGTGCCGATCGAGCGCGGATGCGTCATTTTCAGGCCGGGGACGTAGAGTGCGTCGCTGCCGAACATGCAGAGCTCGTCCGCCATCAGATACGACACGTCCTCGTCGCACATGCCGAACTTGATGTACTGTACGCCAAGATCGTTTTCCAGCAGCAGCGCGGCATAGCCGCGGAACGGCGTCAGGCCGCGCGCCTGCGCGAACTGCCCGATGGTCCGACCGGTGGCGTCGGGCGTTTTTGTCGCGTTGGAGATCAGCAGCCGGTCAAGACCGCATGCCACGGCGGCGTCGCCGCTGTCCGCGCCCGCGCTTTTCAGCAGGAGCGAGGAAAGCCGTGCAAGCTCGGATTCGTCCGCCAGCGCGGAAAGCAGCTGCTGCGGCTCAAGCTGCGCAAACTCCATCGGGAGCGTCGAGATGAGCATGGTGGAGCTGGCGGCATAGGGATACACGTCGTGTGTGGCGGGGATTCCTGCCTCGTGCAGCATCCGCGTGGTTTTGCGGACCTTTCCGAAGTTCGCTTTTCCGACGGCCTTGTGGTGCGAGATATTGACGCGCGCGCCGCCGCGGCGGGCGATGTCGATCGCCTCCTGTACGCTCTGCTCAAGCGCGTCGCCCTGGTCGCGCAGATGCGAGGTATACACGCCGCCGTATTTCCCGACCGGCGCGGTCAGCGCGGCCAGCTCATCCGTTGCGGCAAAGCGGCCCGGCGCATAGGCAAGGCCCGTGGAAAGGCCCAGCGCGCCGGCCTGCATGGCCTCCTCAACCAGCGCGGTCATCTGCGACAGCTGCGCCTCGTCCGGCGCGGCGGGGGAGAAGCCCGTTACGGCCAGACGGACCGTCCCGTGCGGGATGAAATAGGCCAGATGAATACCGGCGGACGTCTTTTCCATCCGGTCAAGATATGCGGAGAACGACGTGAAATCGCGGTCGTCGGGGTACATGGGAATACCCTGCTGCGAGAGATACTTCCGGTAGAGCGGGTAGTTCTGTTCGCTGACCGGCGCGGGGCCGAGGCCGCACTGGCCGCAGAGCTCGGTGGTAACGCCCTGCAAAAGCTTGCTGGAGCGCGCGGGGTCAAGGGCCATGAACAGATCGGAATGGCCGTGTACGTCGATAAAACCGGACGTCAGCGTCAGGCCGCTGGCGTCCACAATTTCGGCCGCTTCGGCCTGTATGCGTCCGACGGCGGCGATTTTGCCGTCCTGCACGGCGACGTCCGCGATGAAGGCGGGCGAGCCGGTGCCGTCCAGCACCTGCGCGTTCTGAATCAAAAGATCAAGCATATTCTCCTCCTGAGGACCGGCACGGCGGCGCCGTGCCGGTCAGACTGTCAAACGCCCTGCAGAGCTCCGCCGGAGCGGCGGAAACCCCGCAAATCGGTTTGTCCGGCGGCGTTATTGCGCCAGCAGCGAGCAGGCGACGGCGGCAAACATGGCCGCGCCGTTGGCAAGCGTCTGCTCGTCAAAGTCAAAGCGGTCGTTGTGGTTGACGGCGGGGCAGGCGCTGAGCAGGCCGACATAGGCGGCGAGGCCGCCCTGCTGCTGCACGCGCTCGGACATGTAGGCGAAGTCCTCGCTGCCGCCGCCGAGCGAGCCGACGCGCGCGACGCGCAGGCCGAGTTCGTCCTTACAGACACGCTCAACGCGCTCGGAGAGCGTCCAGTTGCATTTGAGCGAAGCGGCGCTGCCCATGGCGCGGGTTTCAACGGTGCAGCCCTGCATTTCGGCGGCGGCGTGTACGATCTGCTTCGCGCGGGTGAACATGTATTCGTTGGCCTCGGTCGTCTGGCCGCGGACCTCCAGCTCAAGCTTTGCCGTTTCGCATACGACGTTGCGGCCGGAGCCGGCGTGGAGCGTGCCCACGTTCAGCTGGGTCGGCGTATTGCCGTAGCGGGGAATGGCGTGGAGATTGAGCACCGCCGTCGCCGCGGCAAGCAGGGCGTTGCGGCCCTCCTGCGGGGCGAAGCCCGCGTGGGACGAGCGGCCGTGGAACGTGACGTCCAGCTTGGCAGTGGCCAGCGTACCGGCGGCGTTTTCCGGCAGAATGCCGATATCAATCAATCCGGCCGCCTTTCCGGCGGGCAGGATATGCGCGGCAAGCGCATAGTCCGCGCCGTCGAGATGTCCGGCGGCGACGACGGATTTCGCACCGCGCACGCCCTCCTCGGCGGGCTGGAAGATCAGGCGGACGGTGCCGTGCAGCTGCCCGCGCAGTTCGCTGAGCAGAATTGCGGTTCCAATGCCCACGGCGGCGTGGCCGTCGTGGCCGCAGGCGTGCATGACGCCGTCGGTGACGGAGGCGAAGCCCTCGCGGTGCGGCAGATGCGACGCATCGCATGATTCCTGCACGCCGAGCGCGTCGATATCAAAGCGCAGCGCAAGCGTTGGTCCCTCTCCGCAGCGGAGCGTCGCCACGACGCCCGTAAAGCCGCCGCGTGTGGCCGGAAGGAATTCCATATCCGCCCCGTGCTCGGCCGCCCACTGATAGTGCGCGTCCAGCACCTCCTGCGGGGGCAGGCCCATGCGTTCGTCTGCCTTGCAGACGGCGGGACCGAGTGTGACCTCATAGCCAAGCTCCGTCAGACGGCGGGCCAGCAGGGAGGTGGTGCGCATCTCCAGCCAGCCGGGCTCGGCATAGCGGTGCAGGTCGCGGCGGAGCGCCGTCAGCTCAGGCAAAAGCGCCTGTGCGCGGGATTTAAGCGCTTCATTCATCGTGAAAACCTCCTGATCAATACGCGGGGAAAATGGTCATGACCCAAAGCACGTTGACAATGCAGAGAATCAGAGCGGGAAGCCAGCCCATCTTGAACATGGTTTTCTGGTCATAGCCGCCGATACCCATGAACATGGCGACAGAGGGCGTGGCCAGCGGCGTCATGAACGCGGTCAGCGCGCCGGTTGCAACCAGAACCAGCGGGCCGATGGGGTTCGCGCCGATGGCGGTGCAGGTCAGGATGGCGATGGGGGCGAACATGTTGAGAACCGCCCAGTTCATCATGAACTGCGTCAGGACGAACGGAACAAGGAAGAACACGAAGCCGATCAGGTAGCCGTTGGCGTTCGCGCCGAAGAGCGAGGCGATGGCATTGCCGATGAGCGCGCCGGTGCCGGTATTGGTCAGGCCGCTGGCCAGCGCCAGAACGCCGACGTAGGTCAGAACCATGCCGCCCATGCCGATGGAAACATACGCCTCCTTGGGCTTGAGAATGCCGAAGGCAACCATCAGAAGCGCGCCGATGAGCGGGAATACGCAGGTATCCAGCTTTGCGCGGGTGATTTCGCCGTCTGCGCCGATAACGGGGATTTTGATGAGCTGAAGGCTGGTGACAATCAGGCCGAGAATGACGCCGAAGAATACCAGATAGCCGACGACCTCCTGCACGGGGGTGAGCTTCGTTGCGCCGGCCGCGCCGACGGGCTTGACCTCACGCGTCTCAATGACGGGCTTTTCGGGGGCGAATTTCGGAGCCAGAAGAATGGCGTAGAGCACGACGGCAATCACGCCGGGCAGACGGGCAAGGCCGACGTCCCAGAATTTGAACTGGAACGCACCTGCGCCGAGGTTTTCAAGCAGGCCGTTGTACTGCGCGGGATAGACTGCGCCCGCGCCGACGGGGAGCGCAGTGACGGTGGAGATGGCGACAATGCCGATGGAGAACATGACCTTGGACGGGCTGATCTTCATTTCGTCGCAGACACCGAGGGCCAGCGGGAACACAATGCTGAATACGGCCATGGCGCTGGGGACGATCTGGGCGATGAGGCAGGTGACAATCACGTAGCCCGCCAGCACGCGGGTGAACGAGCCCTTGGCCGCCTTTGCGACGCCGCGGGACATTTTGGCCACCATCTGCGTCTTGGAGAAGCCGGCCGAGATGATAAACATACAGGCCATGATGATGGTGTTGGAGTTGGAGAAGCCGGACAGGGCGGTGGTGATATCGATGCAGCCGGTCGCGACCAGCAGGACCATCGACAGCAGCGCCGAAAGGCCCATGGAGATCTTGCCCCAGAGGAAGCTTGCAATCGTCAGAACGAAGATCACCAGACAGATAATCATATGGACGTTCATCGTTTTTTCTTTCCTTTCCCGTTTCAAAATAAATTTTGCACAAAAACGGCAGAAAAAACTCTTGCCGTCTCCGTCAAATTTATGATACCATGAAGCGGGAAACGCGGATAGAGAGGAAAAATTTATGCGGCTATAAGCTTTTCCTTATAGCGGAAGGGGGAGAGAAATGACGGTTCAGCAGCTTCGCCTGGCGATGGAGGCGGCGCGCACCGGCTCCATTACGCGGGCGGCAAAAAATCTGTACCTGTCACAGCCGAACGCCAGCAGCATGCTGCGCACGCTGGAACAGGAGCTTGGCTATGAGCTTTTCAGCCGCACAAACAGCGGCGCCGTGCCCACACAGCGGGGTATGCAGTTTCTGGAGCACGCGAAGGTCATTCTGACGCAGATGGAGGAGATGTACGCCATCCGCGACAGCGAACGGGCGCGCCGCCTGCGTCTGGGTATCCAGAGCTATTCGCCGGCGGTGGAGGCGTTCATCCGGCTGACACAGGAGTACCGCGCGTGTAAGAGCGCGGAAATGAAATGCGTCAACATTTCCGCAGAAAACGGCATCCGTGCGCTGTCCGATATGGAGCTGGACGTGGTTGCGGCGCTGATCGTGCCGTATATGGTGTCCGGAGCGGAGCAGACGGTGCGCAATCAGAATCTGGAACTGCATTTTCTGCGGGAGCTTCCGGCCTGCCTCAACGTGCGGCGCGGCCATCCGCTGCTTGAGCGCCTTCCGCCGCATGCGGAGTCGTTTGACTACCGGCTGCTGGAGGCGTATCCGTATGTGGAGTATCAGAAGCTCCCTGCGCGCACCGACGGCTATACGACAATCGGCACGGCCGATCAGGTCTGTTACCGGTACCGGATTGTTGTGGATGAGCGCGACACGCGCTGCCGGATTGTCAGCACGACCGACGCGTTCTCCGTCGGCTGCCGCCTGCCGCAGGCGCTGCGCGAACGATATCAGCTGGAATGCGTGCCGATTCCGAACGAAAGCATGCGCCTGTACTGCATCACCCGCCGCGGCGGGACACAGATCGAGGAAATCGCGCGGTATATCCAGCTTCTGCGCGAAGTGCTGACAGAGGAGCCGGAGAACGGCTGCACGCAGAGCGAATAAAAGCAGGCTGTCTCAAATCACATTGAGACAGCCCGCGCATTCAGAAAAAAGAAAAGCAGTTGATTTCATGATGAGATCAACTGCTCTTCTGGTACGCCGGAAGGGACTCGAACCCCCGACCTACTGGTTCGTAGCCAGTCACTCTATCCAACTGAGCTACCGGCGCGTACCGCGTTCTCAGAACGCCTAAATATACTAGCATACTGCACAGGAAAAAGCAAGCCCTTTTTGCAAAAAAAGCGAAAAACTTTTTCCGCGCACGGCGGAAGGGGAGGCTTGCGCCGCGCGGAAAATGCGATATAATGAAACATATCTGTTGAATTGTGGAGGAACGCCATGAAAACGCTTCTCATCCGGAATATTTCGCGTCTGGTATCCTGCGACGACAGTGATACCGTCTATGAAAACGTCGATCTCTACGCCGAGGACGGCATCATCCGCAGCATCGGCGCCGCGCCGCGCATCCGGCCCGACCGGACGATCGACGCAAGCGGAATGCTGTGCTATCCGGGGCTTGTCAACACGCACCACCATCTGTACCAGCAGTTTTCCCGCAATCTGCCGCAGGTACAGAATATGGAGCTGTTCGACTGGCTGAAAACGCTGTATGAAATCTGGAAGAATCTTGACGCGGACGTTGTGCGGCTGTCCTCGCTGACGGGTATGGGCGAGCTGATGAAGCACGGCTGCACGACCTGCTTTGACCACCACTACGTTTTCCCCGCAGGGAGCGGCGATCTGATCGGCGCGCAGCTGGCCGCTGCGGACGAGCTTGGAATCCGGATGTACTGCTCGCGCGGGTCGATGGACCTGTCGGTCAAGGACGGCGGCCTGCCGCCCGATTCGGTTGTGCAGACGGTGGATGAAATCATGGCCGACAGCATGCACCTGATTGAAAAATACCACGACGCGTCGTTCGGCGCGATGCACCGCATCGCGCTTGCGCCGTGCTCGCCGTTCTCCGTTTCGCCGGAGCTTCTGCGCCAGAGCGCGATTCTTGCGCGCCAGTACGGCGTGCGGCTGCATACGCATCTGTGCGAGACAAAGGATGAGGAAAGCTATATGCTCGCGCGCGAGGGAATGCGGCCGCTTGCGTTTATGCAGACGCTGGGCTGGACCGGCCCCGACGTGTGGTATGCGCATGGCATTCATTTTAACGATGCGGAGCTGCACCTGCTGGCCGAGACGAAAACCGGCGTGTGCCATTGTCCGGTTTCCAATATGAAGCTGGCCTCCGGCGTGGCGCGGATTCCGGAAATGCTGCGGCTCGGCGTGCCGGTCGGACTTGGCGTGGACGGCTCGGCGTCGAATGACGGCTCAAGCCTGATGGAGGAGCTGCGCACGGCGTTTCTGCTGCACCGGCTTACATCCAGCGGGAACGCGCCCAGCGGCTATGACATTCTGAAAATGGCGACGCGCGGCAGCGCGGCTCTGCTGGGCCGAGACGACATCGGCGCGCTGGAGGCCGGCAGGTGCTGCGACCTGTTTTTGATCGATTCGCGCCGTCTGGAGCTGACGGGCGCATGCTATGACCCGAAATCCGTTCTGGCTACGGTCGGCGTGCGCGGACCGGTCGACTATACGGTTGTGCACGGCCGTGTCACCGTGGAAAACGGCCGACTTGTCACGGTGGACGAGGAAAAGACGGCGGAGGCGGCGCGGAGCGTGTGTGACGCGTATCTCAGCCGCTGATCATTCTGCCTGCCAGATCAGCTCGTGCGAGAGAAATACCGGCTGGCCGAGTGCGACACAATAGGAAATGCGCTCGGTTCGGGTATGCCGCCAGACACCGTCCGGCTCGACGGTCAGATCCTCGCGCAGCGGTGCGATGCGTTCATCCTCGGTGACGGATTCCAGAACCGATGGCTCGTAGACGGCAAGCTCAATCTCATAGATCCGCACATCCTGATCGGACAGGCGGCAGCGCCA
The DNA here is from genome assembly GCA_934661735.1 of uncultured Oscillospiraceae bacterium. Classification (GTDB taxonomy): domain Bacteria; phylum Bacillota; class Clostridia; order Oscillospirales; family Oscillospiraceae; genus CAG-170. Next base: position 12,745 of record CAKUJN010000030.1, on the reverse strand, counting down.
CGCGGTCAGATAGCACGCGGGCGGCTCATTCATGCCGCCGGCCACGGCGGTGTAGGCTTCGCCGTCAAAGCTCCACGTCTTGCGCAGCGGCGTATGGCTGAGCGGGGCGGCGGGGAAGTGCGAGAGTATGGTCTGCTCGACATAGTCGCGCGACATGCTGCCCTTTTCCTCGTCTGACCAGCCGTCCAGATTGACGGCAAAGCACCACATCAGATATTCCGCGCTCTCCCGCGGCGCTTCACCCTCCGCGAAATACGGCATGTAGTCCAGCCGCCAGCGGCGCGCGAAATCAAAGTAATAGCCGCGCGACTGCCGCAGGAGGGCCGCTTCGTCCGCCGCGGCGGCGGTCTGGGCGCGCGCCTCGTCCAGCTGGGCGGAAAGCGCTTCCGTTTCCTCGCGGAGCGATTGCAGCCGCCCGCCGCGGAGGTCCACCTCCTGCTGAAGCTGCGCGGCAAGCGATGACTGCCGCGCAGCCTCGCTTTGCGCCTGACGCGCGTTTTTTATGCAGACAAGCAGCAGGCAGACGCAGAGCGTCAGCGCGCCCGCCAGAATAAAAGCGGCCCAGCGACTGTGTCTGCGTTCGGGCGGAGACGGCGGGACTGCCTGCGCCGCAGACGCGCCGCCGCGCAGAAGCTCGTCCGCGGTGACGCCGAACAGATCGCACAGCGTCAGAATTTTATCGGTTTCGGGATACGCGCCGCCGGATTCCCATTTGCTGACGGCCTGCCGCGATACGCTGAGCAGCTCTGCCAGCGCTTCCTGCGACAGACCCTTCTCCCGACGGAGCGTTTGCAGCTTTTCACAAAAGTCCATGGTTCGTCCTCCGTTTCTGCCGGTGTTCTTTTGCACCTATCATACCAGCCGCGCGCCGGTTGCACAACCATCTTGCGTTTGCGGCTGTCAACTACAGGTTGCACAGGCGGCTTTTCGCCAATGCCGCACGCAAAATGTCAAACTGTAAAAAAACGGGCGGTGATTTTTGTAAAAAATACCGCTTCAAAAATGCAATGAAAATTTTTATAATATAATAGAAGCTGTGAACCGGCTGATTCCGGTCATGGATTCCTGAAAATATAAGATTGGTAGCTGTAAGGAAGTGTTTCGCACACGGGCTGCAACTATCACTCGGCGCGGCGCTTGAGTGTTTCAAATCCGGAGGGATTTGAAACATTTTTCGTTCTCCGGCCGGTGGTGGGAAATGAAAAAGGAGGAACGAAAATGTACATTCTGACAAACGGACGTCTGATCACCCGTGACCCGAACGGCAGGGGCTACTATGAAAAGGGCGCGGTCGTCTATGAGGGCAGCAAAATCGTCGAGGTCGGCGAGGCGGTGGCTCTGACGGCGAAGTATCCGCAGGCGGAAAAGATCGACGCCAAGGGCGGCGTGATCATGCCCGCGTTTATCAACGCCCATACGCATATCTACTCGGCGCTGGCGCGCGGCCTGTCCATTGTGGGCAACAATCCCACCAACTTCTTTGAGGTTCTGGACGGCACATGGTGGGCCATCGACCGCCATCTGACGCTGGAGGGCACGCGCGCAAGCGCGGACGCGCTGTATATCGACTGCATCAAGCAGGGCGTGACCACGATCTTCGATCATCATGCGTCCTACTGCCAGATTCCGGGTTCGCTGTTCCAGATCGCCGAGAGCGCGAAGAAGTTCGGAATCCGCTCGTGCCTGTGCTACGAGGTTTCTGACCGCGACGGCGAGGAGAAGTGTCTGGAGGCGATCAGGGAGAACGCCGACTGGATCAGCTGGTGCAAAGAGCACAATGACCCGATGCTGGCCGCGATGTTCGGCGGTCACGCGCTGTTTACTATCTCCGACAAAACGTTTGACCGTATGGTGGAGGCCAACAACGGCCGCACCGGCTATCACATCCATGTCTCCGAGGGCATGAACGATGTCTATGACAGCCTCCAGAACTACGGCCGCCGTCCGGTGCAGCGCCTTCAGGATCACGGCATTCTGGGCGAAAAGACCATCCTCGGCCACTGCATCCACGTCAACACCGCCGAGATGGAGATCATTAAGGAAACCGGCACCATGGTCGTCAACAACCCCGAGAGCAACATGGGCAACGCCATCGGCATCTGCCCCGTGCTTCAGCTGTACAAGCGCGGCATTCTGCTCGGCATGGGCACCGACGCGTACACCAACGACATGCTTGAGTCGATCAAGGTCGCGCTCTGCTCGCAGCGCAGCCAGAACTGCCTGCCGAACGTCGGCTGGTGCGAGGTGACGGATATGCTGTTCAAAAACAACGCAAAGATCGGCGCGAAGTACTTCCCCGACGAGCTGGGCGTGCTGAAGGCCGGCGCGGCGGCGGACATCATCGTTATGGACTATAAGCCGTTCACACCGTTCTCCGACGAGAACATCGACGGCCACATGATCTTCGGCATGACTGGACGTCAGTGCCAGACGACCATTGCCGCGGGCAGACTTCTGATGAAGGACCGCGAGCTGGTCGGCATCGACGAGGCGGCCGAAAACGCGCACATCCTCGAGGCGTCGAAGAAGCTGTGGGGCAGCCTGAATCACAGAGAGTATTAATCAAGCGTCAGCGCGCTGCACGGGCGGCCCCGCCCGCCCGTGCGGCATGAAGCATTGCGCCGGCGGGCCGGTATGGGTACGGACGCTGCGCAGATAAATTACGGGAAAAACAGAAGGAAAGGGGAATTTACATGTCTGAAAAAATGTATCCGATTCCGTTCAAGTCCTTGATGAACTGGATCGTTGAGGAATACGCCGCCAGCGGCGATATGTTCGGCGTTCACAAGGCGTATCACGCCGGCGGCAAGTCGCTGCCGATTTTCGGCGAGCGCATCGAAACGCCGTTCGGCCCCGCCGCCGGCCCGAACAGCCAGCTGGCACAGAATATCATTGCCGCGTACTTTGCCGGCGCGCGCTTCTTTGAGGTCAAGACCGTTCAGAAGATGGACGGCGCGGAGCTTGCCGCGTGCGTGCCGCGTCCGTGCATTCTGGCCGACGACGAGGGCTATAATCAGGAGTGGTCGACCGAGCTGGAAATCCCGCAGGCGATGAACGAGTACATCAAGGCGTGGTGTGCGCTGAAGGTCCTGTCCAGAGTCTACGGCCTCGGCGACCCCGACGGCTTCGTGTTCAACATGTCCGTCGGCTATGACCTTGAGGGCATCAAGGGCGAGAAGGTCAACACCTACATCGACGGCATGATGGACGCGTCGAATACCGCGCAGTTCAGGGAGTGCCTTGCCGTCCTGACCGAGCTGTTCCCCGAGCAGAGGGATTATATCGCGGCCATTTCGCCGCGCGTGTCGCGCTCGGTCACGGTTTCCACGCTGCACGGCTGCCCGCCGCAGGAGATTGAGCGCATCGCGTCGTATCTGCTGACGGAAAAGCACCTGCACACGTTTGTCAAGTGCAACCCCACCATTCTCGGCTATAAGACCGCGCGCTCGATTCTGGATTCGATGGGCTATGACTACATCGTGTTTGACGAGCACCATTTCAACGAGGACCTGCAATGGGCCGACGCGGTTCCGATGTTCGAGCGCCTTCAGGCGCTGGCCGACAGCAGAGGACTGGAATTCGGCCTGAAGCTGTCGAATACGTTCCCCGTCGACACCACGCGCGGCGAGCTGCCTGGAAATGAAATGTACATGTCCGGCCGGAGCCTGTTCCCGCTGACCATTGAGATGTGCAGCCGGATTTCCCGCCAGTTCAAGGGCAGACTTCGCATCAGCTTTGCCGGAGGCGCGGAGTATTTCAACTGTGACAAGCTGTTCGGCGCGGGCATCTGGCCGATCACCGTCGCAACGACCATCCTCAAGCCGGGCGGATACAACCGTCTGCATCAGATGGTGGAAAAGGTCGAGGGCATGCCGTACCGCGCATTCTCCGGCACCGATTCCGCCGCGATTTCCGAGATGAGCGCCGCGTCGCACACCGACGTACACCATCTCAAGCCCATCAAGCCCGTTCCCGCGCGCAAGAGCAGCGAGCAGGTTCCACTGATCGACTGCTTCACCGCGCCGTGCAAGGGCGGATGCCCGATCCATCAGGACATCCCCGAGTATATTGAGCTGTGCCGCAAGGGCCTGTACGGGCCGGCGCTGCGCCTGATCACGGAGAAGAACGCGCTGCCGTTCATCACCGGCACGATCTGTGCGCACCGCTGCCAGAACAAGTGCTCGCGCAACTTCTATGAGGAGTCCGTCCAGATTCGCGACACGAAGCTGATTGCCGCGGAGAAGGGCTATGGCGCGCTGATGGCCGCCATCAAGGCGCCCGCAAAGGTCGCGGGCAAAAAGGCCGCCATCGTCGGCGGCGGCCCGACGGGCATTGCCGCGGCATACTTCCTTGGAAGAGCTGGTATCGAGACGACAATTTTTGAGCGCGAGGCAAAGCTCGGCGGCGTGCCGCGCTATGTCATTCCCGCGTTCCGTATCTCGGATGAGGCCATCGACAAGGACGTTGCGCTGATGGAGAAATACGGCGTTGAGGTCAGATGCGGCGCGCCTGCGCCGTCGGTTGACGAATTGAAGAAACAGGGCTATACGCACATCCTGATTGCTACCGGCGCATGGCATGCCGGCCGTCTGGACATCCCCGGCAACGTTGCGGGCGTCATCGGCTGGATGAAAGAAATGAAGCAGCAGGTCAAGCCGTGTCTGGACGGCCATGTGGTCGTTGTCGGCGCGGGCAACACCGCCATGGACGCCGCGCGCGTGGCAAAGCGCATGGGCGCAGCCTCGTCCACGATTGTCTACCGCCGGACGAAGAAGGAAATGCCCGCCGACGAGCATGAGCTGAAGCTGGCCATCGACGAGGGCGTGAAGCTGGTCGAGCTGGCCGCGCCGGTCTCGCAGGAAAACGGCAGACTGATGCTGGAAAAGATGAAGCTGGGCGAGCCGGACGCCTCCGGACGCCGCGCGCCGGTCGGCATGGGCGAATTCTTTGAAATTCCGTGCGATCTGGTCATTTCCGCCGTCGGCGAAAAGGTCGACAGCGCGCTGATGGCCGAAAACGGCATTGAAATGGGCCGCAAGGGTCCGGCGTTCAAGACGAACGTGGAGAACGTCTGGTGCGCGGGCGACGCGCATCGCGGCCCCGCGACCGTTGTCGAGGGCATTGCCGACGCAGCCGCGTTTGCCGAGGCCGTGATCGGTGAGGCGCACAGCTATGAGATTCCCGCCGAGGCCTATCCTGCAAAGGCACAGGCCGTGGCGAAGAAGGGCATTCTGAAGATGGCGAAGGACGCCTGCTGCGAGGGCGCACGCTGCCTGAACTGCAACACGGTGTGCGAAAACTGCGTCGACTCCTGCCCGAACCGCGCGAATGTCGCAATCGTGCTGGCTGACGGCCGGACGCAGATCGTCCACGTCGACAAGATGTGCAACGAGTGCGGCAACTGCACGCATTTCTGCCCGTATGCCTCCGAGCCGTGCCATGACAAGTTCACGCTGTTCCAGACGGCGGAGGACATGGCCGACAGCAGAAATCAGGGCGTGCTGTTCCTGGGCGGCGACATGGTTCGCGTGCGCCTGGAAACGGAAAAGGACTATGATCTTTTGCAGCCGAACGACCTGCCGCGTGAGATTGAAACGCTGATTCTCCGCATCCGCAGCAATTACAGCTATCTCTATCGCTGATTCCGGATTCCGGCGCGGCGAAATGTGACGGCTCTTTGACAATCAGGGCGCGGCGCACGCATGGCGTGCGCCGCGCTTTGCACGTTCGGGGCTTGCTTTTCCGGCGGATATCGGTTAAGCTGGAGGCAGAACAGAGAACGACGGGAGAAAGGGTGCTGATCATGCACAGTATGAGCCGGAGTATGCATATTGTGGGCTTCCGCACGCTGAAAACCGTACTGGCCTCGGTGCTGGCGCTGATCGTGTGCGGACGCTTTGAGGCAATGAATCCGGTGCTGGTCCTGATGGGCGTATACTGCGCCATGGACCGGACGATCACAGCCTCGTGGCGGGCGTGCCTGAACCAGTTTTTCGGACTGCTGATCGGGAGCGTGCTGGGCTTTCTGCTCCTGCTGGCGGTCCCGCAGCCGCCGCTGTGGCTGATCGGCGTGTGCCTGCTGCCGGTCATCCTGATCTGCAATCTGCTGCATATTTCATATGCGGTGTTTCTGGCGTCGGTGATTTTTCTGTCGGTCTGCACCGGCGACAGCACAATTCATGATATTCTTGCGCGGGTGCGCGATACATCGACGGGACTTGCGTTCGGCCTGGCGGTGAATGTGCTTGTGCATCCGTACACTAATGCGAAAAGTGTCTGCGCGCTGATCCGCGAATTGCAGGAAAAAACACTGGATGCGGTGCGTGTGGTGATTTTTCAGGGGTGCTATCCGGATCTTACGGCATGCAGGGCACTGTTGCAGGCGCTGACAACCGAGGTTGAGCGGACGCGGCAGCAGCTCCCGCTGCGCAGCAGGCGCTATCGCGATCTGCTGGCACAGGAGGGCGGCTGCATGCAGCTGGCCGAGCGGATGGTGCATGAGGTACAGGCGCTGTGCGGCATGGACGTGTTCGGCGCGCCGAGGGCGGAAACGCTCACGCGTCTGGCGGAGCTGTGCGGAGAGGAGCCGGAGCCGGCGCAGACGACGGAGACGGGTGTGCAGTATGACGCCGTGACGGATTATCATTTGCAGTGCTATTTGCAGGCGTATGGCTTTTTGAGCGAGCTGACGCCGCGGGAGCAGGCGCCGGCCGCGGAAATTGTCGCTGAGGAGTGAAAAGTTTCAGAAAGCTCTTGACAATCGGGCTGCGCCGTGCTAATATATCTGAGCAGTCGCAAGACAGCAAAATGCGCGAGTGGTGGAATTGGCAGACTCGCTAGATTCAGGTTCTAGTGTCCACTCCGGACGTGCGGGTTCAAGTCCCGCCTCGCGCACCAGGCATTGAAACTCAAGGGTTTTTCCCTTGAGTTTCTTTTTTTACACCAGATTCTTCATGGTGGCTGGACGCTGGATTTTTTGAAAGAAATCATCTATGAGAATGACTACCATCAAGAACGCTAAAATCCGGAAGCATGAGAATCCACGAAAAAAACCCCTGCCGTTCCGTCGAAAGGCAGGGGGCGTTTTTCTATGCCGGAGAATGATTCATCCGGTGCATGCGCAGCTGAGCGCTCAGCCGTGCATCACTGCGCGGGAGAGAAGCGCCGCGGCGTCCTCATCCGAAAGCGTGCAGTTCCAGAACAGCTGGTAGATTTCCTGCGCCTTTGCAGCCATGTCATAGTCATAGTACTGCGGATACAGCAGATTGCCCAGCCACCAGATGCCGAGAATCATGTTGAACGACGGGGGACCGGACAGCCAGTTGTACGGCATGCCTGGGATCTCCGCGTAATTGCCGTCCTGAATGGCACGCAGCTGCGACCATGCCTCGTCGTCCGCGGCGGCGTCGTACATGCTCTTCGGGCTGAAAACAATCACGTCCGGATCAAAGCTGTACAGCTGCTCCATGTTGATGATGTTGCCGCAGCCCTTGTTGCTGACGTCCTCAACGACAATGGCGTTCTCCGCGCCGACAATGTCCAGAACCGCCGCCTGAACCGAGCCCTTGGCGTTGGTGCCGAGGCCGTCGTCGCCGGAGGTGTACATGACGCTCAGACGCTCCTCATCCGTGACTTTGGCCGCGTTTTCCTCGGCCATGGCAACGGTCTCCGCGACAAACGCGCCAAGCGTCTCGCCGCGCTCGGCCTTGCCGTCCAGAATGGTGCCCAGCGTGCGGAATGCGTCGGCCATGTGTGGCAGATCGGCCTCGATAAAGATAACGGGCACGCCGACCTGCTCCTGAAGCGCGTCAAGATCATCAACCATGTCGCCCTTCTTGTCGCCAAGGTCGATGATGACCTGCGGCTCACAGGCAAGCAGCTGCTCAAGATTCAGCGTAGACTTGCTGCCGTACAGCTGGCCGGTCTCCGGCAGACCTGCAAGCTCCTGCGACAGGTATTCCAGCTGCTTGTCCGAAACCGTGGAGGAGATGCAGACCATGTACTCGGGCGCGATGGCGCTCATGATCATGGATGCAACGGCTCCGCTGGGCGCGACGCGCGTGAGCACGGCGGGAAGCTCGACCTCGCGGCCCAGAGAGTCGGTAAACGCGACGGTCTGCGCTTCCTCTGCGGGCTCCTCGGCAGGCTCCTCTGCGGGCGCCTCCTCGGCGGGAGTTTCCGCAGGCTGGACCGCTGCGGGCTGTTCCGCGGGTGCTTCGGCCGTGGGAGCCTTGGCCGCGCAGCCGGTAAACATGCTCAGCAGCATGCAGATGCTGAGCAAAAGTGCAAGAGCCTTTTTCATGGATATTCTCCTTTCGTTGTCCTGCTCTCAGAAGAAGGAAAAGAGAGAAAAAAGTCAATATGAAATACGCCATTGTCGAAAATATTCCATATTATTCGTCGATGGCGAACAAAGAAACGCGAAAAAGCCGCCTCTGCCGCGGCGCACTTGACCGCGGCAATAAAAAATGATACGTTATTCAAAACAGAGAATTACCCAGACGGGACAAGAGAGAGGAGACTGCACAGATGCAGCGGAAGCCGCGTGATTTCTGGAAATTCACACTGCTGGCGGCAGTGTTTCTGCTGGTGTTTTTCGGCTCGTTTCTGCTGGGCCGCTACAGCGTCAGCTCGCTCGATTCCATCCGCATTCTGGTTTCGCGCCTGCTCGAGCGCGTCAGCGGCGGACGCTGGCAGCTTGCGCAGACGTGGACGCCGACGCAGGCGTCGGCGGTCCTGAACGTCCGCTTTCCGCGCATCGCGGCGGCGGCGCTCATCGGCGCGGCGCTTTCGGTCGCCGGCGTGAGCTTTCAGGGCATGTTCCGCAATCCGATGGTCTCGCCCGACCTGCTGGGCGCATCCACGGGCGCGGGCTTCGGCGCGGCGCTGGCCATTCTGCTGGGCCTCGGATACTTTGCCACCACGCTTTCGGCCTTCTGCTTCGGTCTGCTGGCCGTCGCGCTGGCCTATTTTGTGGGCAGAAGGGGAAAGGCGTATTCCAGCCTTTCCATGGTGCTTGCCGGCGTCATGATCAGTTCGCTGTTCAGCTCCGGCACCTCGTTCATCAAGCTCATCGCCGACACCGAAAGCCAGCTTCCCGCCATCACCTACTGGCTGATGGGCTCGCTCGCGTCGGTCAAGCGGCGCGATCTGTGGTTTGCCGCCATTCCCATCTGCGCCGGCATTCTGCCGCTGCTGTTTCTGCGCTGGCGAATCAATCTCCTGACGCTCAGCGAGGCCGAGGCCCGCAGCATGGGCGTCAACACCCACCGTCTGCGCTTTGTCGTCATTCTCTGCGCCACGCTCATGACTGCCGGCAGCGTCTGCATCAGCGGCATGATCGGCTGGGTCGGTCTGGTGATTCCGCACTTCTGCCGGCTGATGTTCGGCTATGACTATCGGAGGCTGCTGCCCGCCACGGCGCTGATGGGCGCGTCATTCCTGATGATTGTGGACGATCTGGCGCGCATTCTGACGACCAGCGAGATTCCGCTGGGCATTCTGACCTCGTTTGTCGGCGCGCCGCTGTTTCTCTATCTGATCCTGACGGGAGGTGACCGGCGTGAGCATTGAGACAAATGCGCTGACCTTTTCCTACGGCAGCGCGCCGCTGCTGCGCGGGATCACGTTCGCGGCGCAGGCGGGCGAGACGGTCGCGCTGCTCGGGCCGAACGGCGCGGGCAAAAGCACGTTTTTCCGCTGCATGCTGGGCTTTCTGCACCCGCAGAGCGGTGAGGTGCGCATCGACGGCCGCGCCATCGGCGAGTATTCCCAGAAGGAGCTTGCGCGGAAAATCGCCTATATTCCGCAGTCGTATTCGCCCGCGTTTGACTATACGGTGCGCGAATGCGTCCTGATGGGCATGACCGCCCAGCTGGGTACGTTCGATGCGCCCTCGCGCGCGGAGGAGGAGAAGGCGCTCCGAGCGCTGGAAAGCCTCGGCATCGCGCAGCTTGCCGCGCGCCCGTGTGCGCGGATCAGCGGCGGCGAGCGCCAGCTGATGCTGCTGGCGCGCGCGCTGGTGCAGGACGCGCAGGTGCTTTTGATGGACGAGCCGACGGCCAGTCTGGACTACGGCAACAGCTGCCGCGTCATGCAGCGCGTGCAGGCGCTTGGCCGAAGCGGCTACACGGTGATTTTTTCAACGCACGACCCGAATCAGGCGCTGCGCTATGCCGGCCGCGTGCTTGCCATGCAGGATGGGCGGCTTCTGGCCGACGGCGCGCCGGAGACGGTCATGACAGGGGAACTGCTCAGCCGGCTCTACGGCGTGCGCGTGCGCGTCGAGCGCGTGTGCGTGGATGGAAGAAAAATTCCGGTTCTGCTGCCGGACGGGGAGGCGATGTAATGTTCAAATGGACGCCCGAAATGATTGGCTTCATGCGCGACGCCGACGGCTACGGCGATTTTCACCGCGCGCTCGCGCGTCATCTGACGGACCTGCTCGGCCCGCGCACGCATGTGTGCGACGCTGGCTGCGGCACGGGAGAGCTTGCGTGCGAGCTTGCGCGGCACTGCGCGTCGGTGACGGCGGTGGACATCTCCGGACTTGCCATCCATCAACTGCGGCTGAGCGCCGAAGCGCGCGGCCTGCGCAATCTGCATGCGGTCTGCGGCGATATCGCGGACTGTGCGCCGGAAACGCCGTATGACGCGATGATCTTCTGCTTTTTCGGGAGCGTGGAGGAAATTCTGAAGATCGGCGCGGCACAGTGCCGCGGCACGCTGGCGATCGTGATGAAGGACTATCCGAACCATCGCTTTTCCATCGGCACACAGCCGCTGCGCGGCCATACGGCGTCGCTGGCTGCCGCGCGGCTGGAAGCGCTTGGCGTGCCGTTCCGGCTTGCGCATCTGACGCTGGAGATGGGACAGCCGTTCCGGACGCTTGCGGACGCGGTGCGCTTCTTCAAAATCTACAGCCGCGATGAAAATCCGGACGAAATCACGCCTGAGCAGGTGGAGAGGCGGCTGCTCCGGACTGGCCGGACGGATTTTCCGTACTATCTGTCCGGCGAGCGCCGGATGGGCATTTTCCAGATCGAGACAGACAGCCTGACGACAGGAGGAATATCATAATATGAAACAGATTTTTGAAGCGGTCCGCGCGGCGCTTTCGCGCGGCGAGGACGTGGTGCTTTGCAGCATTCTGGCCTCATCCGGCTCCGCGCCGCGCGGCGCGGGCGCGAAGATGGCTGTTTTTGCCGACGGGACAACCGCCGGTACGGTCGGCGGCGGCGCGGTTGAGCAGCATACGCAGCGCCTGGCCATGCAGGTGCACGAGACGAAGCAGCCGGTCAGCCACGGCTTCTGCCTTGCCCCCAATCAGGTCAACGACATCGGCATGATCTGCGGCGGCAACGTGACGGTGTACTTCCAGCTCCTGACGGCGGACGATCTGCCGCTTGTCGAGGCGCTGCTGGCGGCGCTGGACAGCGGGGAAAACGTCTGGCTGGTCTTGCAGCTGGCGGACGGCTGTGTCCGCGAAACGGGCCTTTACGACGAGAAAAATGGCCTGCGCTTCACAGACTGCCTCACCGCGGAGGCGCTTGCGCCGATGCTCAGATCGCGCGCGGTATACTCCAAGGGCGAGCCTGGCTATTACGTCGAGCCGGTTTCCCGCGCCGGAATGGTCTACATCTTCGGCGGCGGCCATGTCGGCCGTGCGCTTGTGCCGGAGCTGGCGCGCGTGGGCTTCCGCGTGACGGTGTTCGACAACCGGCCGGATTTTTCCACAAAGGCGGCGCATCCCGCGGCGGAGGACGTGATTCTTGGCGATTATTATCACATTTCCGAAAAGGTCGTCATCGGGCCGGAGGACTACGTCGTCATCATGACGCCGGGCCATCAGGCCGACCGCGAGGTCCTGCTTCAGGCGATGCGCACGGACGCGACCTATATCGGCTGCATCGGCAGCCGCCACAAGATTGCCGCCACGCAGAAGTATCTGATGGAAAACGGAATTCCACAGCCGGCGCTTGCGCGCATCCATTCGCCGATCGGCCTTGCCATTCAGGCCGAAACGCCGGAGGAAATTGCCGTAAGCATCACGGCGGAGCTGATTCTGCACCGCGCGCTGCACGCGCAGGGAGCAATCTGATGCAAAAACGCCACATTTTCCTGACCGGCGAGGTGCAGGTCGGCAAGAGCACGCTCATCCGGCGGCTGCTGGCGCAGCCGGACGTGCCCGCGCCGTCCGGCTTCCGGACGGTCTCGGTCGCCGACCTGCCGGACGGTCAGGTTTCGGTCTATCTGCTTCCGGCCTGCGGCGCAGCGCGGTACGCCGAGGAAAACCGCGTCGGCATCCGCTGCGGCGCGTTCGCGTGCTTCCCGGAGCGCTTTGACACGGCAGGCATCGCATCGCTTGCGGACGCGGAGCATGCGCCGCTGATTCTGATGGACGAGGTCGGACGTATGGAGCGCGAGGCGGACCGCTTTACCGCGCGGATTTTGCAGTTGCTGGACGGCGCCGTTCCGATTGTTGGCGTGGTGAAAAAGCGCTCGGATACGCCGCTGTGTGAGGCCATCCGCCGCCATCCGGCAGCGGAGCTGGTCGAGGTGACGGCGGAAAACCGCGACGCACTGTTTATGCCGCTGAACGTGCTGCTGCACGCAATTCTGAATCGCTGAGCAAAGCCCGCGGACGCACTGCCGTGCGTCCGCGGGCTTTTTTTTGTATAAAGAAAACCACCGGCAAAGCCGGTGGTACCAAAAAGCTTTAGCTATGCATAGAAAAAATATCCTC
>CAKUJN010000029.1 GCA_934661735.1 uncultured Oscillospiraceae bacterium | reverse complement strand
CGTGGTCCCAAACCACGCGCTCTACCATCTGAGCTACACCCGGTTATGAAATTGAAAGTCTAAGCTGTCTGTAGTCAACCATGTGGTCAAAGGCGGATTTTCGGGCGATTCCGAAAAATGCGGAAACCCGCAGATGCCCGTGTGTCAATGGGTTCCGGCGTTTTGGCTGTTGCCTGTCGGATGGATGCCGACCCGCTCCCAAACCACGCATTCCGTCCGCAAAGCCGTATCTGTCCTTCAAATTCCATCGTATTATACCAGAGTGCCGCGCGGATTGCAAGCCCCGCACGGCAGAAAACGCATTCATTCCGCCGCGCGCGCATATGCTTGTACCAAAGGAGAGTGATCACTATGGAACAGAACCCAACCACGCCCCCAGCCAACAGCCGTACCTCCGGTACCGGAGGAACACACCCGTGGAAGCGGCGCATTTCCGCGCTGCTTCTGGCCGCGGCGGTGCTTCTGCTGGCGCATACCTGCCGCGTATGCATTCCGCAGGTCGGCGCGGCGTTTGACCGCATTGCCGCATACGGCCGCCAGAGCAGCGTCTGGCACGCGTTTTCCGCACTGAGCGGCACGCTTGGCGAGGGCGGCGGCGTGGCCGAAGCATTTTCCCGCTCGTATCAGGTACTGACCGGTGCTGCGGATTGAGCTTTCCGCCGGCTTTCTGTTTTTTCTGGCGCTGCTGGCACACTGGGACGCGGGCGGCGTATTCTGGCCGTATCTGGCCGCGGCCGCGCTGCATGAAGCGGCGCACATCGCCGCCATCTGCGCCTTCGGCGGCCGCGTCCACAGCCTGCGTCTGGGCTTCGGCGACGCGCAGCTGCAAACCGGCCTGCTCCCCGAGCGCGCGTTGTTCTGGTGCGCCGCCGCAGGACCTGCCGTCAATCTGCTGTGCGGACTGACGCTCGGCACACACGCGCCGGTTTTTTCCGCGCTGAGTCTGCTCCTCGGCCTGTATAATCTGCTGCCGATCGCCCCGCTCGACGGCGGCCAGCTGCTGCGCATCGCGCTGACGCGCCTCTCCCCTGCCCGCGGCGCGATGCTCGCGCATATCACTGGCTGCATCAGCGCGGCAGCTCTGCTTGCGCTCAGCATCTATGGCGCGCGGACGCTTTCAACCGGACCGTGGCCGGTACTGGCCGCCGCCCTGCTTTCCGTGCGGGCCTGCCGCGCCTGCCGGCATTATGCGTGCTCCCCCGTCCTCTGAAATCATGACGCGGGAGTTGCTTTTTGCCCGCACAGCAGTTAAAATAGTCCCAAACGTCCAAACGAAAGACAGGAAACGCCATGACCGATCAACTCCACCGCGTATTGCAGCGCGTCCAGAAGCCCGCCCGCTACATCGGCGGGGAATACAACCAGATTCTCAAAGATAAGTCCGCAGTGGATGTCCGCGTCGCGTTCTGCTTTCCGGACACCTACGAGCTCGGCATGTCCAATATCGGCATGCGCATTCTCTACGGCGTCATGAACGAAATGGACGGCGTGTGGGCCGAGCGCGTATTCGCGCCCTGGGGCGACATGGAGCAGGCGCTTCGCGCGCACCGGATTCCCCTTTTCGCGCTGGAAAGCAAGGATCCCGTGCGCGATTTTGACATGATTGCCTTCTCCATCGGCTATGAAATGAGCTATACGAATATCCTCAACATGCTGGACCTGTCCGGCGTGCCCGTTCTGGCCAGCGAACGGACGGGACTGAACAATATGGTGTTTGCAGGCGGCGTGTGCGCCGTCAATCCCGAGCCGCTGGCCGATTTCATCGACTTTTTCTCCCTTGGCGAGGGCGAGGAAATCACACAGGAAATTCTCCTGCTCTACCGGCAGGCAAAGCGCGAGGAGTGGGACAAGCAGCGCTTTCTGCGCGCGGCCGCGGACATCGACGGCGTCTACGTTCCCTCGCTCTACGTGCACAGCTATGCCCCCGACGGCACGCTCTGCGCAGTCACGCCGCTGGACGGCGCGCCGGAGACCGTCACCAAACGGATTATTCAGGACATGGACCGGTCCTACTGGCCGGAAAAGAACATCGTTCCCTCGACCGAGATCGTCCATGACCGCTCCAATCTTGAGATTTTCCGCGGCTGCATCCGCGGCTGCCGCTTCTGTCAGGCGGGCTTCTGCTACCGCCCCGTGCGCGCGAAAAGCCCCGATACGCTCTGCCGGCAAGCCGTGCATGAGCTTGAGGACTCCGGCAACAGCGAGATCACCATGGCAAGCCTCTCCACCTCGGACTACCGGCACCTGCCCGAGCTTGCCGACCGTCTGCTGGACTACTGCGAGCCGCGCAAGATCAACCTTTCGCTTCCCAGCCTGCGCGCGGACAATTTCTCCCGCGATCTGATGATGAAGGTTCAGAAGGTGCGCAAGAGCGGCCTGACCTTCGCACCGGAGGCCGGAACACAGCGTCTGCGCGACGCAATCAACAAAAACGTCACCGAGCAGGAGATTCTGGACACCTGCGCCACTGCGTTTTCCGGCGGCTGGAGCAATGTGAAGCTCTATTTCATGCTGGGCCTGCCGACGGAAACGGACGAGGACGTTCTCGGCATTGCGGCGCTGGTTGAGAAAATCATCCACACATGGCGCATGACAGCCTCCAACCGCAAGCGCGGCTTGTCGATCAATCTGGCCACGGCCTACTTTGTGCCGAAGCCCTTTACCCCGTTCCAGTGGGAGGCCCAGATCACACCGGAGGAGTATCTGCGGCGCGTGCGCCTGCTCCAGAGCGCGCTGCACTCGCGGACGGTGGACTACCGCTATCACGAGCCGCAGCTCAGCCAGCTGGAGGCTGTGCTGGCACGCGGCGACCGCCGGCTCGGGCCGGTGCTGCTGGAGGCGGTGCGCCTCGGCTGCCGCCTGGACGGCTGGGACGAATATTTCCGCCATGACCTGTGGATGCAGGCCTTTGAACACTGCGGCGTCGATCCGGCATACTACACAACGCGCGGCTTCGGCGAAAACGAGCTTCTGCCGTGGCACACGATCTCCGTCGGCGTAAGCGACGCGTTTTTGCGGCATGAGCGCAAGCGGGCCTATGCCTCGGAGACGACGCCCGACTGCCGCACAAAATGCGGCGGCTGCGGCGCAAACCGCCTGAGCGAACGAGGTGTATGCGATGAATAGGCTTCTGTTTGAAAAGACCGGCGACGCGGTCTACCTGTCACATCTGGACCTGATGCGCGTGTTCCAGCGCGCGTTCAAGCGCGCCGATATCATGATCTGGCACTCGCAGGGCTTCAGCCCCCGCGCGTATGTGTCCATCGCGCTGCCGCTTTCGGTCGGCGCGTCCAGCAGCTGCGAAATCCTTGATTTTGATGTGGAGGACGGCTCGGTCGATCTGCAAACCCTGCCGGAAAAGCTGAACCGGACGATGCCCGAGGGCATCCGCGTGCTGCGCGCCTATACCAGCGACCGGAAAATCAAGCATCTCTCCCAGCTTCAGGCGCAGGTGTGTCTGGAATACGACGGCGGCGTGCCGGACGGCGCGCAGGAATCCATTGCGAAGCTCTTCTCCGCCGGAAGCGTGATCGTGCGCAAGCATACCAAGCGCGGCGAGGCAGATGTGGATATCCGTCCGATGCTGCTTTCGATGCAGCTGCGCAGACTGTCGGCGCAGGAGCTCTGTATGGACGTGACCGTTCAGGCACAGAACCCTGGTCTGAACCCGCAGCTGCTGGTCACGGCGATTGAGACGCACCTGCCGCAGCTGAAGCCGGACTTCTCCACCGTCCGGCGCGTGGAGGTTCTGGACGCCGACGGAAGCGTTTTCCGCTGAAACACATCAAAAAATCGAGCAAAAAAACGCGTAAATTGCGAAATTTTTCGCGATTTACGCGTAATTTTTACGTTTTTTTCTGTAATTTTTCACGTCAAAACGCGTCTTTTACAGCAGAACAGAAAGGGAGGCACCACTGTCATGAATCGAAAACAGATATTTCTGCTCCTGCTTGCCTGTCTGCTGACGCCGATGCTTGCCGCCTGCACGCCGGAGCGCGAACAAAGCTACAGCGCCAAGCCGGTCATCTACCTCTATCCGGAGGATGAAAGCTGTGCGGATGAAACAACAGACGCAAAGCCTGTGCTGTATCTCACGCCGGAGCGCAGTCTGGACGTGACCGTGCAGCTGGACTACGCCGGTACGCTCACCTGCACCTACCCCGCCTATGACGACGGCTGGCATGTCCATGCTGCGCCGGACGGCACGCTGACGGACACAGCCGGCCAGACATACCGCTATCTCTACTGGGAGGGTGTGACGGACGCGGAATACGATCTTTCCAGCGGCTTCTGCGTCAGAGGCAGCGACACCGCCGCGTTTCTGGAGCAGGCGCTGGCCGAGCTTGGTCTGACACGGGCGGAAGCCAACGAGTTTATCATCTACTGGCTGCCGCAGATGCAGGAAAACGACTGGAATCTGATCGCCTTCCAGTCGGACGCGTACACCGAGGCTGCACGGCTGATCATCACGCCGGAACCGGACACTCTGATCCGTGTTTTCATGGCGTGGAAGCCGCTGGACGCGCCGGTCGAGCTTCCGCCGCAGACGCTTACCGCCCCCGAGCGGCGGGGCTTTACAGCTGTGGAATGGGGTGGAAGCAGGCTTTCGCGCTGAAACACGCATTCTGCGCGCAGAACACAGAAGCGGTTCGCCCGCTTGTCCGGTTTCGCCGGACTGCCTCTTTTGCGGTGAAATCGCAGCTGTTGCTTCGCAGACGATTCTGCACAGCAGTTTGTAGGGGCCGATGGCGAGCGCAGCCGTCAGCGACGAAGGAGCGCTACGGATGCGGCCCACCCCTTGCGGGTGCACATCGGCCCGCTTGTCCGAATTCACCGGAACTGCCGTTTTTAACAGCAACACTGTAACCGTCGCTCCGCGGGCATACTTTTTCTGGCTTGTCAGAAAAAGTATGCAAAAAGAGACGCTGGAAACGAATCGGATTGTACCGCAAGCCACAGAAGAGCCCGCAGAAGGACATTGCGGCCAGCACACGATAAACTGTTTGCAAATCTGGACTACAGCGCCGCCTGCGTGGAGACAACACTCCCATCGATAGCAGTTGCCACGCAGGGAGATGGCAAAACACGTTGCCGTGGAAATGGCAGGCCATCTACGTATGCGCCGATGGTGCACAATTCTTGCGTTCTATTGTAAATGTTTGTAGGGGCCGATGCCCACATCGGCCCCTACAACATGCTGTGCAATATCGTAATCGGCCAAGTATTCCGAAAATGAGTAGAAACGGAATTGATTCAGTCTGCCCGCAAACGCGTGTGGTACATTCATCGGAACCAAAAGCTATCGGGAAAATGGCAATTCTGCGCCCGAATAGGGCGTTCAGGCCGCGGAGCAGCCAAAAAATCGCGCGCGTCAGCGCGCAATATAACGCGTCTCCAAGCGCATCTTTTTGCCTACTTTTTCTGGCAAGACAGAAAAAGTAGGCCGTCGGAGACACGGTAGCGGTTTCACCGCATTAACGGCAGTCCGGTGAATCCGGACAAGCGTGCCGATAGAGTCGTCGGCCCCTACAAAGTGCGGCGCAAAAAGGGACGGACATCTGTCCGTCCCTACAGCAATTTTCTTTACAGCTGCTCACACAGCTCGTCGAGCACGCCCAGGTCCCACGCGAGGCGGGAGAGCACATACTTGTCGCGGATATCCTTTGTGGCCTTGAAGGTCATTCTGGCGCACTGCGAATCCACGCCAAGCTCCGCGCAGCTGAGCGGCAGACCGACACTGCGCATCAGCTGCTCCAGCTCCTCCGAGCGCGGCAGCTCCTCGTCCAGAATTCTCAGAATATCGTCCCAGTGCGCGCAGATTGTCCGGAATCTGGCCGCATGCGTCTGACGGTCGTACTTCTTCTCGGTCTTTTCCAGTTCGATCATGCTCTGCGCGCTCTTGCCGAGGAAGCCGCGCAGCTGCGCCGCCCAGTCGGCATAGTCAAAGGCTGCGGCGTATGCCTCCGCCCTTGCCGCGTCCGGCTTCATCGTCCGGAGCGTCTCATACAGCCGCACCGCCGTCAGCGTGCCAACGGCACACTGAATGCCGTGCAGCTCGCACGGCGTGCCGAATTCCAGCGCGCGCATGTCCCATACGTGCGAAAAATAGTGCTCCACACCCGAGGCGGGCCGCGAAACGCCCGCGTAGGCCATGGCCACGCCGCCGGTGACAAGCCCGTCAAATACAGCCTGCACCGCGCCGTCCTCGCGCCGCAGAAGCCCCTCGGCATTGTCCGTGCAGCGGCGCAGCGCACCGCGCACCAGCTGTGCCACATGCTCGCAGTAGTATTCGCCGGTGATGAGATGCGCAATCCGCCATTCGGCAATGCTGACGTATTTTGCCAGCATGTCACCCAGACCCGCACGCAGAAGCTGCTCCGGCGCCTGCTTCAGAACGTCCGTGTCGCCGACGATGATGTCCGCGCAGCGCGTGGGCAGCGAGATTTTCAGGCCGTCGCGCGACATGGACGACGTGGCGCTGGCATAGCCGTCCATGGACGGTGCGGTTCCGGCGATGATGTATTTTCTGCCGCTGATACGGCTGAGAATCTTTCCCAGATCGTTGACAACGCCCGAGCCGACGCCCAGAATCAGGTCACAGCTGTCGTCAAAGTGCATTACGCAAGCACCGACGGCGTGCTCGTCCGGCTCGGGACGGGCCTGCGGCAGAACATAGCTGACATATTCGACGCCGGCGTCGCGCAGAATCCGGCACACGCGCCCACCCGCGGCGGCAAACGTGCTTTCATCGGACAGAACAAAAGGCTTTTTCGCGCCGCAGCGGGCAATCAGCTCCGGCAGGCGCAGCAGCGAGCCGCTTCCGGACACGACCTCGTCGATTGCCGCCTGATGGACGCGGCCGCAGTCACAGCGGCCGTCTTTCGGGTATTGCAGCATAGGGGGAACGCTCCTTTCCGGTATTGCCCGCGGCCGCGCTACAGCTCCAGCTCATAGCGCTCGCAGGCGTTGATGATCTTTGTGTTTCCATATTCCACAACGCGCGGAATCTCGCGCCCGTATTCGGTATGCACATGGCCGTGAATCAGCCAGCGCGGCTGATACCGGTCCAGAAGCGGCAGAAACGCCTCAAAGCCGATGTGCGCGTAGTCCTCCGCGTCGCCGTAGCCGCGCGCGGGGCTGTGCGTCAACACCAGATCCACGCCGCCGGCACGGCGGATTTTCCATTCCAGCCGCCGGATGCGCTTTTGCATCTGGCGTTCGGTATACTGATTTTTTCCGCCGGAATACATGCGGCTCCCGCCAAGGCCGATGATGCGCAGTCCGTTATAGACCACGAGCCGGTCCTCGATGCACTCACAGCCCTCCGGCGGCCGGACGGCGTAATTGTCGTCATGGTTTCCGCGCACATACAGAAGCGGCGAGCGGCCCATTGTCGCCAGAAATGTCAGATATTCGGCCTTCAGATCGCCGCAGGACAGCATCAGGTCATATGGCCGGAGCATATCCGGACGGTAGTAGTCCCAGAGATAACGGCTCTCCTTGTCCGCAAGCAGCAGAAGCTTCACAGTACCGGCCCCCTTTTCTCCGGCTGAAGCGCGTCACGGTAGACGCCCAGCAGCCGCACAAGCTCACGCGCCATCGGCAGAAGCGCTTCATACGGCGGAATTCCGCCGCGCACATTTTCGCAGAGCCAGTCCATATGCAGAACCGCCTCCGGCGTCAGCCACTGTCCGCCGTCGTTGCGCAGCGTGCCGTCCTGCGACACGATCCGTCGGTGAAACGCCATCATTTCGCCGTGGACCATCGCCTCGCGCAGGACGCTCAGCAGCTCGCGCGGTCCGTCGGGAAGCGTCTGCGACAGCTCGATATCCACCGCGCCGCTGGCAAAGCCCCACCAGTAGTTGACCGCCTTTCCGGCGCTCACGGCGCTCAGCTCGTCCCAGCCGCCGCGCAGGATGCTGCGCACCAGACGCACATAGAAATTGCCCCAGTCCCACAGCGGGCGCGCCGCGCACGTCATGCTCCCGTCGTCCGCGACCGTACAAAGGCCGCGGCAGTTCTGCTCTTCCCCCGCGCGCGGCAGGTCGCGGCCGCAGATCACGCGCAGGCCCTGTGCCCGCAGCACGCCGGCCGGTTCCGGCTCACAGCACGACCAGCTGAGCACGATCTCGGCGTCCGGCCGCGTCAGCCGAGCGCCGAGCGCGAAGGCATTGATCGACGCGGGCGTTCCGAAAATCGGGCTGTCGGCGATGTAGCCGATCCGCGGCTCATCCGTCAGAATGCCCGCCAGCACGCCCATGAGGAACTTTGCCTCGTAGATCCGGCCGTAATAGGTGCGCACGCCAGGGTAGGGCATGTCCACCGAGCAGTTGAAAAACCGCACATGCGGGTATTTTGCCGCCAGACGGCGGCAGGCGAAAATCAGCGGCACAGTCGTAGTGAACACGACCTGCGCGCCGTCCTCGATTGCCTGTGTGATTGCATTTTCCGGCCGCGCGAACGCGTCCGCCAGATAGGTGCGCACTGCGATGGCTGCGCCAAGCTCGGCGGCAAGCTGCTGCTGACCGCGGTCATGCGCCGCAATCCACGGGCTTTGCTCCGGCGCGCACTCGTGGACAAAGGCAATGCGCAGCACGCCGCCCTGAAGCACGCGTCCGGCATAGCGTCCGAAAATACCGCCCGACGTTTCGGGTACGGCGTCGGTCTGCATGGCAATCTGATCGCCGCGCGCCGCGCCAAGCACCTCCGGCCAGACGGCGCGGAGGGATTTTTCCAGCTCGGCCTGCGTCATAAGCCGCAGGTCGCCCAGCGTGTAGGCGTGCAGCCAGAGCAGCAGCGCCTTTGCCGCCGGAACGGGCGGCTCGGGCTGGGCAAGTCGTTCATACGCCGTCTGGAAGGTATAGAATGCGGACAAAAACGCGCGCTTTTCGCGGTCCGTCCAGACATGGTCTGCGTCAAAGCCCAGCGCCGCCTGAAGCTTCGGATAATCGCCGACCTGCGTCAGCTGCACCTGATACAGGCCGCACAGCTTGTAAAAATGCAGAAACTCATAGTAGACACGGACCGCCGGCTCATCAGAGCAGACCGGCAGCACGCGGGTGACATAGGCGCTGATGGCAGGCGCGTGGAAGCTTTTCAAAACGCTGACGCGCTTGTTGCCCTCCTGCACATAGAATTTCCCCATGTATTCAAAGCAGCGGATGGGGTCGGTGATGCCGGTGTCGCTTAAATGCGCCTCGCACAGCGAGGCCCATTTGACGGCAAACTCCGACCCGACCTCCAGCAGCGGCATGAAATTTGCGGCAAAGGCCGCCTGCCGTCCCGCCGTATTCGTGCCGGCAATCAGCTCCGTTGGAATCTCCATCACGCCCAGATCGACCCGCCCCGCAACCATGACGTCGCGCAGCAGATCCTCAAGCACCGGCGGATACGGGCTGCGGCCGCGGTGGACGCAGTCGCGATAGCACTTCTGACCTGCTTTCAGCGCCAGCCGGTATTGATCCAGCGCCTCCTGTCTGCCCATACTGTCACTCCTTCCATTTTCGTGCGGAATCTGAGTAAAATATAGTACGTTTCCCCTCCCCCGTCAAGCAAAAAGCGCGCCGCCGCGCAGATCGGGAATCCACGCGGCGGATTGAGAGGAAATATCCGCGAATTCCGGTAAAAATTTCATCTCTAATTCACAAAACTGCCGCGGGCGCGTGCTATGATATCTGGTAACAGACGGCGCTCCGCACGGACGCGGAGGCCGAAAACACATCCGGACAGGAGCATGAACATGAAAGAAGTGAAATCCCCGAAAAAGCCGCTGTATTTCTACTACGGCATCACCCTGCTGGTGATCCTGCTGTTCAACCTGATCGTCTCGCCGCTGCTGATGCAGCATCAGGTGGAAGAGGTGGATTACGGCACCTTTATGCGCATGATCGAGGAGAAAAACATTGGCAAGGTGCAGGTGGACACGGATGAAATCATTTTCACCGATAAGGACGAAACCACCGTCTATTCCACCGGCGCGATGGACGACCCCACGCTGACCCAGCGCCTTTATGACGCGGGCGCGGAGTTTACCCGTCAGGTGCAGGAGCAGACCTCTCCCCTGCTGAGTCTGCTGCTGACGACAATTCTGCCGATGCTCATCTTCATCGGTATCGGCCAGTATCTGAGCCGGAAGCTGATGGAAAGCGTCGGCGGCAAGAACTCCATGATGTTTGGCGGCGCGGGCAAGTCCAGCGCCAGAGTCTATGTCCAGTCCACGCAGGGCATTCATTTCTCCGACGTGGCCGGCGAAGATGAGGCCAAGGAAAATTTGCAGGAGATCGTCGACTACCTGCACAACCCCCAGAAATATACGGAGGCGGGCGCCTCCATGCCGAAGGGCCTGCTGCTGGTCGGCCCTCCGGGCACCGGTAAAACGATGCTGGCCAAAGCCGTGGCCGGTGAAGCCAACGTGCCGTTTTTCTCCATCTCCGGCTCGGAGTTCGTGGAGATGTTCGTCGGCATGGGCGCAAGCAAGGTGCGCGACCTGTTCAGTCAGGCAAAGGAAAAGGCCCCCTGCATCGTGTTCATCGACGAGATCGACGCCATCGGCCAGAAGCGCAGCGGCGGCAACATGGGCGGCAATGACGAGCGCGAGCAGACGCTCAATCAGCTGCTGACCGAGATGGACGGCTTTGACGGCAACAACGGCGTCATTATCCTTGCTGCGACGAACCGCCCCGAGTCGCTTGACCCCGCGCTGACGCGCCCCGGACGCTTTGACCGCCGCGTGCCCGTGGAGCTGCCCGACCTTGCGGGCCGCGAAGCGATTCTGAAGGTTCACGCGAAGAAGATCAAAACCGCCGAGGATGTAGACTTCCACACCATTGCGCGCATGGCCTCCGGCGCGTCCGGCGCGGAGCTTGCCAATATTATCAACGAGGCGGCGCTGCGCGCCGTGCGCAACGGCCGCGTGATTGTCACCGAAGCCGATCTTGAAGAAAGCATCGAGGTGGTCATCGCGGGCTATCAGAAAAAGAGCGCCGTGCTGTCCGATCAGGAAAAGCGTGTCGTCGCGTATCATGAAATCGGCCACGCGCTGGTTGCCGCGCTGCAAACGCACTCTGCGCCGGTGCAGAAGATCACCATCATTCCCCGCACCTCCGGCGCGCTGGGCTACACCATGCAGGTGGACACTGGCGACAAATATCTTATGACCAGACAGGAGATCGAAAACAAAATCGCTACCTTTACCGGCGGACGTGCCGCTGAGGAGGTCGTATTCGGCGAGATCACCACCGGCGCATCCAACGACATTGAGCAGGCCACCAAGCTGGCGAGAGCGATGATCACCCGCTACGGCATGAGCGAGGAATTTGATATGGTCGCCATGGAGACGGTCACGAACCAGTATCTCGGCGGCGATACCTCCCTTGCCTGTTCTGCTGACACACAGAAGCGCATCGACGAAAAGGTCGTGGAGCTTGTCAAGACACAGCATGAAAAGGCGAAGCAGCTTCTGCTTGCGAACCGCGAGCGGCTGGACGCGCTGGCGAGCTATCTCTACGAAAAGGAAACCATCACCGGCAACGAATTCATGACGATTCTGAAACAGGGAGGCGGCGTACAATGAAAAAGCGTTCCGGATTTGGCTGGCTGGAATTTATCGAGGGCGTTCTGCTGATTCTGCTGGGCGGATACACGCTTCTGCGGCCGAATCACGCGCTGACGGCGCTGATCATGATTTACGGCGCATTCGCCGTGATCATGGGCGTTGCAGATATCCTGCTCTACATCCGCGCCGAGCGCTATACCGGCTTCGGACCGGTGCTTGCGCTGATCTCCGGCATGCTGAGCGTCATGACCGGCCTGATGCTGCTGGTCTATCCCAACGCCGGCAAGTGGATCATGAGCCTGCTTTTCCCGCTCTGGTTCCTTGCGCACTGCATCTCGCGCCTTGCCAGTCTGAATATGATCCGGTTCCTTTCGGGCCGGTTCACCTATTACTTCACGCTGGTCATGAATGTGCTGGGTCTGATTCTCGGCATGATGATGCTGGTCCGGCCGTGGCTTTCGCTGCTCTCCATCCAGTATATCATCAGCTTCTATCTGATTCTGCTGGGTGTGGACTGCGTGATTCTGGCCGTCAGCAGCATCGGCTCGCGGCAGTAACGCATTATGAATTACAGAGGCTCCGGCTGATAAAGCCGGAGCCTCTGTTTTTTGCGCTTATTCCGTTTTCAGGATTCTGCCGTCGGCGGAAATGGTCACGACACGGAATGGGAGCTGCTTTCCGCTCGCCTCCAGCGCCTGCCGCGCGGCAAATTCCAGACCGCCGCAGCACGGGACCTCCATGCGCGTGAGCGTGACGCTTTTCACGTCGTTATACGTCAGAATATCCGCAAGCTTTTCCGCGTATTCCGCATGGTCAAGCTTCGGACAACCGATCAGCGTCACGCGTCCGCGGATGAAATCACGGTGGAAGCCGCCATAGGCATAGGCCGTACAGTCGGCGGCAATCAGCAGGTCGCAGCCGTTAAAATACGGCGCCTCCACCGGAACCAGCTTCAGCTGCACCGGCCAGTTTTGCAGCTGTCCGGCGATATCCGGCAGATTCTCTCCGCGCGCATGTGCAAGCGTCCTGACGGCCGAGCCAGGACAGCCGCATGCCGTCCTTTGCGGCGCGGGCGCGTCCGGACTCTTCGTCTGCCGGACGCCTTCCACGGCTTCTGCCGTCAGCCGCTCCAGCTTTGCCCGCTTTACCGCCGCCTCGTCATAGGCCGCGGCCTCGCGCTCGACAAAGTGAATCGCGTCAGCCGGACAGACCGGCAGACAGTTTCCAAGCCCGTCGCAGTAATCGTCGCGCAGCAGCTTCGCCTTGCCGTCCACGATTGCAATCGCGCCCTCATGGCACGCCTCCGCGCACAGGCCGCAGCCGGTGCAGGCGGCTTCGTCAATTTCAATGATCGTTCGTTTCATGTCGCTTCCCCCTGTTCGCGGAGCTTTGCCTCGCGCTTTGCCTTTCGCTCGGCGTCGAT
Organism: uncultured Oscillospiraceae bacterium; assembly: GCA_934661735.1. Lineage (GTDB taxonomy): Bacteria > Bacillota > Clostridia > Oscillospirales > Oscillospiraceae > CAG-170. The sequence goes on along the minus strand of CAKUJN010000029.1, from coordinate 10,248 downwards.
TTTCGCCTGATTGCGCCGCGCAATCTCCATCAGGCTGTTGTACGTCTCCTCTCCGACACACTGCTTTGCGTATTTGCACCACTGCACACAGCTGAGCTTGTCATTGTAGATCACAAAGCCGCAGCGGTCGCAGGCCATTTCCGTGTCGGTGGAAAACAGCTCGACGGTATTGCCGCAGTTCGGGCAGGTCCGCTCCTCAATTGTCGGCGTGCGCGGCTTTCCCTGACAGCCGTCCATAATCATTTGCGTCGCCTCCTCTTGACTTTCTGGCCACAGTATAGGATACTGGGCATGATAAGTATGTTGTTTTTCCAACAAAGGAGCAAAAGAATATGGAAAATTTAGAAATTTTGAGCGAATGCGCGCTGTTTGACGGACTCTCCGGACAGGAAATCGCAGAAATTCTGCCGTGTCTGTCCGCGCGGCGCGCAGCGTTTCGCAAGGGACAGTTTCTGCTGCGCGCGGGCGACGCATCGCTTACCTCCGGCATCGTGCTCTCCGGCGAGGTCGAGCTTTTGCAGGAGGATTTCTGGGGAAACCGCAATCTGCTGGCCGCGGTCGCCGCGGGCGAGCTGTTCGGCGAGGTGTTTGCCTGCGCGGGCGTGCCCGCGCCCGTCAGCGCGCTCTGCCGGACCGGCGGCGAGGTGCTGTATCTGGATATTGCCGCTGTTTTTTCGCCCTGCGAGCAGGTCTGCGCGCAGCACATGCGGCTGATGCAGAATCTGATTCATGTTCTGGCGCAGAAAAACCTGCTGCTGAACGAAAAAACGTGGTATCTGTCGCAGCGCACGACAAGAGAAAAGCTGCTGTGCTACCTCTCCGCACAGGCGCGCCGTGCCGGAAGCGCCAGCTTCCGCATTCCGTTCGACCGCCAGCAGCTGGCGGACTTTCTGTCCGTCAACCGCAGCGCCATGACCGTCGAACTGCAAAAAATGCAGCGCGAGGGGCTGCTGCGCACAGAGCGTGCGGAGTTTACGCTGTATCAGAATGAATAATGTGTACAGAAAAATCCAGGGGCGGACGACGCTGTCGGCCTGTTTGTCCGGTTTCACCGGACTACCGTTGCATGCGGCGACACCGCAACTGTTGCTTCGCAGACCTACTTTTTCTGTCTTGCCAGAAAAAGTAGGCAAAAAGAAGCGCCGGAAACGAATCGGATTGTACCGCAAGCCACAGAAGAGCCCCGTAGAAGAACATTGCGGCCAGCACACGATAAACTGTTTGCAAATCTGGACTACAGCGCCGCCTGCGTGGAGACAACACTCCCATCGATAGCAGTTGCCACGTAAGGAGATGGCAAAACACGTTGCCGTGGAAATGGCAGGCCATCTACGTATGCGCCGATGGTGCCTCAATATTTGCGTTCTATTGTACATATTTGTAGGGGCCGATGCCCACATCGGCCCGCACGGTGCACGCCGGTTTCACAGAAATCTGTGGCGAATTCGTCGGTTTCCAACGGGCCGATGTGGGCATCGGCCCCTACAGACCTGTAAGCAATATCGGAACAATAAGCTATCGGAAAAGTTATAGTTTTGCGCCCGAATAGGGCGTTCAGGCCGCGGAGCGGCCAAAAAATCGCGCGCGTCAGCGCGCAATATAACGCGTCTCCTGCGCCTCTTTTTGCCTACTTTTTCTGGCAAGACAGAAAAAGTAGGCCCGCGGAGCGACAGTTGCGGCGTTTCTGCAAAAGAGGTAGTCCGGTGAAACCGGACAAAAGGGCAACGGGCAGGCATCAAAGAAGCAGCGACGCGGTGATATTATTCTCATCATCTGCCTTGACGAAGCCCAGCGATTCATACAGGGCGATGGCCGCGGTGTTGTCGATGTCCACCAGAAGCGACATCGCGTTCGGACGGTTCAGCGCGACGGCGCGGGCCAGAAGCGCCCGTCCAAGGCCCCTGCGGCGGCTGGTCTCCCGCACGAACAGGTCATACGGCTCGTTCTCCGGCTGTCCATACGACAGGTCCAGATAGCCCGCAGGCGCGCCGTCCTCCATGGCCAGCAGGACATGGAACCGCTCCGGCGCGGCAAGGACACGTTCGCCGGTCCAGTATCGGTCGACGGTGTGCATCGCCAGATACGCCGGCCGCCAGACGGGACTGTACGGCACGACGCGGCTGTCTGGCGGGCAGGGCACGTCGTTTTGCAGGACCAGCTTCTGCTGCTCCGGCTCGAATTCCGCGCCCGCCTGCTCCAATACGCCGTGCAGCAGATTATTTCTCGGATTGTAGACAAAGTCGGCCTGATATCCGGCGTAATGCCCGCGCAGATACGGCAGCAGCTGCGCATACGCGTCGGGACAATCGGACAGGCCCGCCAGCATTTCGGCGTAGCGCTCGTCCTCCAGCACCAGAAAGACGAACAGGCCCGTCAGGCGTTCGCCGTCAAAGACGCCGAGAATCCGGTTGGCCGGATCGAGGTGCGCGTCCAGCAGATTGCGGCGCAGCTGCGCCTCGCGGCACAGCATCGGATCGCGGAAATCCGGATGGGCGCACAGGCGGCGGATAAACGCCATATGCCGGTCCACGCCGGTAAGCTCTCTGATCATTTTTCTTCCCGTTATTCCTTTCTCACAGCAGAAACGCGCCGGAATCGCGGAGATTCCGGCGCGTCTGTGTATCTTGGCCGGACGGCAGAAAGCCGCCGCAGCTGTCGTTCGATCAATAGCCAGGCTTGCCCAGCAGATGGAACATGTTTTTCTTGTACGCCTCGACGCCCGGCTGGTTGAAGGGGTTGACGCCGGACATGTAGCCCGACACGCCGCAGGCAAACTCGAAGAAGTAGATCAGTGCGCCGACGGCCTCCTCCGTGATTTTCGGCAGGCGGAGAATCGTCACCGGCACGCCGCCGTCGATGTGCGCCGCACGCGTGGCCTCCATGGCCTTTTCGTTGATATAGCTCAGCTCGCGGCCGGCAAGATAGTTCAGGCCGTCCAGATTTTCCGCGTCGGACGGGACCTGAACGGATGTGCGCGCCTCATCGAAGAACACGACCGTCTCCTGAAGCATGCGCAGGCCGTCCTGCATGTACTGGCCCATCGAGTGCAGATCGGGCGTTAGGTCGACGGAGGCGGGGAAAATGCCCAGCTTGTCCTTGCCCTCGGACTCGCCGTAGAGCTGCTTCCACCACTCGGCCATGAAGCGGAACGCCGGCTCATAGGCCGCGAGGATTTCGACGTGACGGCCGGTCTTGTACAGATACTGCCGCTGCATGGCGTACTGCGCCGCGGCGCTCTCGACGCCCTCTTTCAGAATCGTCTCACGCTCTTCCGCAGCACCCTGCATCAGCTTTTCGATATCGATGCCGCAGCAGGCGATGGGCAGCAGGCCGACCGCCGTCAAGACGCTGTAGCGGCCGCCGACGTCGTCGGGCACGACGAAGCTCTCATAGCCCTCTTTGTCCGCCAGCGTTTTCAGCGCGCCGCGGGCCTTGTCGGTGGTGGCGTAGATGCGCGCACGCGCGCCCTCGCGGCCGTATTTCTTTTCCAGAAGCTCCTTGAAAATACGGAATGCGATGGCAGGCTCGGTGGTGGTGCCGGATTTGGAGATGACGTTGACGGAAAAATCGCGGTCGCCGATCATGGCGATGGTCTCTGCCAGCGCGTCGGCGGAAATGCCGTTGCCCGCGAAGTAGATATCCGGCATGTCTTTTGTCAGGGCGTTATAATTGGGGCTTTTCAGAAGCTCGACCACGGCGCGCGCACCCAGATACGAACCGCCGATGCCGATGACGACCAGCGCTTTGGAGTCGCGCTGAATCCTCGCGGCAGCCTTCCGGATGCGGGCGAATTCGTCCCGGTCATAATTGACCGGCAGATTGACCCAGCCGGTGAAATCACTGCCCGCGCCGGTGCCGTTTACCAGCGTATCGATTGCCAGGCGGCACGCGGCCCGATCCAGCGTGTGCGGCTGTACGAAGCGTTCCGTTCCGGTCATGTCCATTCTAACCATAATGATACCTCCTGCAAAAATATAGCGTCTGCGCGCGGCGCGGACGCGCCGGCGCGTATGGATTAAGCCTGATGTCCGGTTTCGTGCCGGTAGAGCATGGCCGCGCCGATCATGCCGGCATCGTTTCCCAGCATTGCGGGCACGATTCTGCCGTGCGTGGGGAAGAAGCACTTTTCCCCGACCTGCTCGATGAGCGGACGGAACAGGAAGTCGCCCGCGGCGCTCAGGCCGCCGCCCAGCGCCAGAACCTCGGGGTCCAGAATGTTGCAGACCGAGGCGCAGGCGGAGCTGAGATGGCCCACATAGCGCGAAAACGCGGTGTTTGCGGCCTCGTCGCCCGCTTTGGCGCAGTCGGTCACCATGCGCGCGTCCACAAGCGACTCGTCGCCGCCGGAGCGCGCGGCCAGAAGGCTTTCGGGATGGGCGCGGAGCTCGCGCACACCCTCGCGCGCAAGGGCGCTTGCGGCGCAGTATGCCTCGATGCAGCCGGCGTTTCCGCAGGTGCACGGCTCGCCGCCGTCGACCAGAATCATGTGGCCCAGCTCGACGCCCTGTCCGCGGCCGCCGTGAAACAGCCGCCCGTTCAGAATCACGCCGCCGCCGAGGCCCGTGCCAAGCGTCATGAGGACCGCCGTCCGGCAGCCGGTAAACGCGCCGCAGTACAGCTCGGCCAGCGCCGCGCCGTCGGCGTCGTTCGCCATGCGGACCGGAAGGTCGGGAAACACGCGCTCACACACGGCGCGGAACGGCTCGTTGTGGAAGCCCAGATTGTACGCGTCGATTACAATCTCGCCCGCGGGGTCGATGCTACCCGGGATCACGATGCCGAGACTCTGCACCGTGTCGCGCTGCACGCCCGCATCACGCAGCATTTCATCAATCGCACGTGCCATTTCGCGCGCTACGCGCTCGCCGCCGCCGTGCGGAAAGGGCGTCATCGTCCGCGCGGTGATGTTCAGATTTTCGTCGATCAGGCCGATTTTGATGTTCGTCCCGCCGATATCCACACCGATTTGATACATATATGCTCCTCTTTTCCTGAAATCCTGTTTCACGCCTGCGGCGCCGCGTCGTCCGCGAGGCCCAGCAGACGGATGAAATTCCCGCTGAAAATCCGCTCGGTCGTATCCGCGTCCAGACCCAGCTGCAAAAACTGCGACACCATGTCCGCGGGCTTCCACATGGGAAAATCCGTCCCGAACAGGAAGCGCTCGGGGCCGAAGCGGTCGAGCATCCGCAGCACAAAATCACACGGAATCATGGGCGTGGTGCTGGACGTGTCATAGAGCACGTTTTCCGGAAGCGGGTGCTCGTAGGAATGCTCCCACGCGTTCCAGCCGCCGAAATGCGCGGCGATGACCCGCAGGTCTGGAACCTGACGCAGGAGGTTGATCAGCCGCTCGGGCGTGGAAAAGTTGTAGCGGCTGTCGCCCATGTGGAACAGCACCGGCATGCCGCGCCGCGCAACCGAACGGTACATTTCAATCCCGCAGGGGTCGTCGATGTTCAGATGCTGAAAATCCGGATGGATTTTCAGGCCGCGCAGGCCGAGGGCCTGCATCCGGTCCAGCTCCTCGTCCCAGCCGTCCATGCCGGGGTAAATCGAGCCAAAGCCGATGAAGCTTTCATGCTCGGCGCAGCTTTGCGCCAGAAAGCTGTTGATGTTGTGCACCTGCGCGGGGTTGACGGCGGAATTGCTGACCACGCAGCGCGTGATGCCCGCCTGCCGGTGCTCCTTGAGCAGATTGTCCACGCTTGCCGCGCAGTACATGGGCGCGCCGTAAAACGCGCCGATGGAATGCTCGGCCTTCTCTGCCAGCCGGTCGGGAAATATGTGGCAGTGGATGTCCATGATTTTCATTGTACAGCTTCTCTCACGTTCCAGGTAACCGCCGACAACCGCAGACGATTTTATTGCCGGTTACCAAAGGGTTTGCACCGGCGGGCATTTCTGCGCCGCCGCGCTCTGTTTTGTGTTATTTTACCACAATCCGCGGATGAAAACAATCCTTTTCCCGCGCGGCAGACACAATTGCGCGCAGAAAGCCTCCGGCGCAAAAGCGCCGGAGGCTTCGGGTGTCAGGTCTGCGCCTGCATATTCTGCGTGCGGTAGAGGTCGGCGTAGATGCCGCCGCGGGCCATCAGCTCCGCATGGGTCCCCTGCTCGGCAATACGGCCGTCGGCGATGACCAGAACCCGGTGCGCCGCACGGATGGTGGACAGGCGGTGCGCGATGATCAGCGTCGTGCGGTCTCTGGCCAGCTCGTCAAAGGCGCTCTGGATTCTGGACTCGGTCAGAGAGTCCAGCGCGCTGGTCGCCTCGTCCAGAATCAGGATGGGCGGGTTTTTCAGGAAAATGCGCGCGATGGAGATGCGCTGCTTCTGGCCGCCGGACAGAAGCGTGCCGCGCTCGCCGACGTAGGTGTCAAAGCCGTCGGGCATGGCCATGATGTCATCGTAGATCTCCGCGCGCTTTGCGGCCTCGGCAATCTCCTCGTCCGTCGCGTCGGGTCTGCCGTAGCGGATGTTTTCAAGGATGGAGTCGGCAAACAGGAACACGTCCTGCTGCACCACGCCGATGTTCCGGCGCAGGCTTTTCTGCGTCACATCGCGCACGTCCAGGCCGTCGACACGGATGGCGCCGGAGGTGACGTCGTAAAAACGCGGAATCAGCTGGCACAGGGTGGATTTGCCGCCGCCGGACGGGCCGACCACCGCAATCGTCTCGCCTGGCCGGACGCTCAGGCTGATATCGTGCAGGACGGCGAGGTCGCCCTCATAGGCAAAGCCGACATGGTCGATCTCGATCGCGCCGCGCACGTTCTGAAGCGTTTTCGCATCGGGCTTATCCTGAAGCGCGGGCTCGGTGCGCATGATATCGACAAAGCGGCCGAGGCCCGCCGTGCCGTTGGCGAACAGCTCGGAGAAATTCGCAAGCTTGCGGATGGGGTTGACAAAGGTCGTGATATACAGGCTGAACATCAAAAGATCAGCGTAGTTCATCTCGCCGCGCATGATCAGATAGCCGCCGACCGCGATGACCGACACCGACAGGAGGCTGACAAACAGCTCCATCGTGGCCATGAAGATGCCCATCTCGCGGTGGAAGCTCTTCTTGGAGGTTTTGAACGCGTCGTTCGAGCGGCGGAATTTTTCGCCCTCCAGACGCTCGTTGGCAAACGCCTTCGCCGTGCGCATGCCGGACAGGCCGGATTCGATATCGGCGTTGATGTGGCCGATGCGCTGCTTGACGGCGCGCGACGCGCCGGACATCTGGCGGCGGCGGCTCATGGCGAAGATCAGAAACAGCGGGATGATGATGCTGACCACCAGCGCCAGCCGCCACTCGGTGCGGTACATGACAATCAGCGCGCCGGCAATGGTCACGAGGGAAATGAACAGGTCCTCGGGGCCGTGATGGGCAAGCTCGGTGATTTCGAACAGGTCGCTGGTCAGGCGGCTGATGAGCTGGCCGGTACGGTTGTGGTCGTAAAAATCAAAGCCAAGCTCCTGCATATGCGTAAAAAGGGCCTCGCGGATGTCCGCCTCGACACGGATGCCGAAGGTGTGGCCCCAGTAGGTGATGACAAAATACAGCGCGGAGCGCAGAATGTAGGCCAGCACCACCACGCCCATGACCAGAAAGAACGTCCGGTAGGCGTTCTGCGGGAGCAGCTCGTACAGCGCCCTGCGCGAAATCAGCGGATAGGCCAGATCGACCAGCGACACCAGCAACGCGCAGAACATGTCCAGAATGAACAGCCCGCGGTGCGGCCGGAAAAAGGAGAGGAAAATCCCTATTGTGCTTTTTTTCTGATAGTCCTTCGTCGTCATGTCGTTCCTCCGGTGAAGCTTTCTCCGCGCGCAGGCGCGGGGAATATTATAAAGAATCCGGACAGCTTTTGCAAGTCCCGCATGGCCGTATTGCCGCGGCGCGCCGGATGTGATAGAATCTGTGTCAGAATCCGCGTAAAGGGAGGTCCGCAGCATGCCGGAAATTCTGTTTCAGGACGGAGCGCTTGCCGTCTGCATCAAGCCCGAGGGCGCGCCCTCGGAGGGCGAAGGGCCGCAGGCAATGCCCGCGCTGCTGTCCGCGCAGCTGGGCGGGACGTTTTTCCCCGTGCACCGGCTTGATCAGCCGGTGGGCGGCGTGATGGTCTATGCACGGACGCAGAAAGCCGCCGCGGCGCTCAGCCGCGCCGTTCAGACGGGCGCGTTTGAAAAGGAATACCTCGCCGTGCTCCCCGCGCGGCCGGACGAAGATGCCGGCACGCTGCGCGATCTGCTGTTCTATGACCGGAAGCGGAGCAAAAGCTTTCCCGCAGCGCGGATGCGCGCGGGCGTAAAGGAGGCGTCGCTTTCCTACCGCGTGCTGGACGGTGCGGACGCGCTCTGTCTGGTGCAGGTCCGTCTGCACACCGGACGGACGCACCAGATCCGCGTGCAGTTTGCCTCGCGGCGGCTGCCGCTTCTGGGCGACGGGAAATACGGAAGCCGTATCGACTGTCCGGCGGCGCTGTGGTCGGCGCGGCTGCGCTTCCCGCATCCGGCGGACGGGCGGACAATGGAATTCACCGCGCAGCCGCCGGACCGGTTCCCGTGGAACCGGTTCAGGCCGGAGCAGCTGTGTCCGCCGCCGTTTCTTCTTTGAAGAAAATGAGTGAAAACCACGTCACGATGTTGCCATTGAAGAAATCCATACCGCATTTTTCGGCGATATCCGTCGCCAGAATGCCATAGCTTTCGACGCACGGGTACATTTTATCCGGAAAGCGGCACGGCGCGTCCGGCCAGGTGCATTTCTTGCAGTGGACGCACGATTCGGTGGAAAGCGTCAGGGTATCCGGACACTGCGCGCGCACCAGCTGCGTCACCTGCCGCGTCAGCGCCTCATGCGGCGCGCGGGTGGCGAGCGTCTCGTCGATATTCGCAATATCGCTGACCTCGCTGACCGAGGAGATCATCAGCGCCTGCCGGTAGCGCAGGCAGCGCGCGCGGCATTCCGCCACCGTCCCGACAGCAGGCGGACAGGCCCAGCTTTTATTGTACATCGGGCACTCGTTTTCACAGATGGCCCGCACCCGTTCGGTAAAAATCAGATCGTCCGTGTTCAAAAACGCATACTGATACAGGGGCAGCTCGGCCAGCTGCCGCTCCAGCGCTTCGCGATCCAGCATATTCCCGCCTCCTGTCTGCGTGTCCGCTGTTTCTATTGTAACCGCCGCGGCCGCGCCGCGTCAAGACAGCAAAGCGGCGCAAAAATGCTTCCGGAGTGGTGTGTGTGAAACCGGAAGCCTTTTGCGCCTGCTTGCGAAAGGGAAAAAGATGTGTTATACTGGGATAGAATTTGCACACCGGATGACGGGTGCGCCTTTTTCCTGTATTTAATATACAGCCGGATGTGCCGTTCGTCACCCTACCGCCTGTTCCACGCGGGGAATCGTCCGTAGAGAGGCACTCTACCGACAGTAGAATTCCCTGTGTTTTCAGCGTTTTTGCCCGTTTGAAAGGAGTCCCGCCGTGAAAGTCGAAGAAAGCGTTCTGCGCCGCACCATTTCCAGAAATATTGCCTCGTACCGCAAGGCGCACAAGGATACGCAGCTGGATCTGGCCAACAAGCTCAACTACTCCGACAAATCCGTCTCCAAATGGGAGCGCGGAGAGAGCCTTCCGGATATCTATATTCTGACGCAGATTGCCGATCTGTACGGCATTACGGTCAGCAACCTCATCGGCGAGGTGGAGCCGCCGAAAAAGAACAAGCCGTATTATCATCTGTTCATTCTGGCGCTTTCGGTGACGCTGGTGTTCGCCATCGCGGCGGTGCTGTTTACGGCGTTCCTGATCGCGGAGGTGCCGTTCCGCGCGTGGCTGTTCTTCGTCTACTCCATTCCGGTGGCTGCGATTGTGTGCATCGTCTTTACCAGTCTGTGGTGGGGCATCTGGCAGCAGGGCGTGTCCATTTCGGTTCTGATCTGGTCGCTGGGCGCGTGCCTGGATCTGTCGCTGCCGCTGCCGAACATGTCGCTGCTGTTCATCATCTGCGCGGCCGTGCAGGTGCTGGTCATTCTGTGGGAGCTGTTCCGGAAGTTCCGGATTAAAATTCGATAGGCCGCCGGAGGCGGCGGGATAGAGCCGGACGGATGTCCGGCTCTTTCTGCGCCGGAGGCGGGGCGATTTTTTTCCCAGTGCGGGAAAGGCTGTAGGGGCGGACGACGCTGCCGGCCTGCTTGTCCGGTTTCACCAGAACTGCCTCTTTGCGGCGCGGCCGCAACCGTGCCTCCGGCGGCCCCTT
>CAKUJN010000028.1 GCA_934661735.1 uncultured Oscillospiraceae bacterium | reverse complement strand
TGCGCTGCTCGTCCTCTCCGAATTGCAAACGCTTCGCTGGTTTGCAATTCGGTTCTTATATTGCGCGCTGACGCGCGAGAATTTTTTTACGCCCTCTTCGGGCGCAAATTTGCAACCATGCCGATGGTTTTCGGTGCGGATAAATGTACTACACGCAGTTACTGGCAAACGACATCAGCTTCGGTACTACTCATTTCCGGAATACTCAGCCGGTTACGATTCTGCACCACCGGCGAACACGTAGATGCGTTCTGCATTCCACGGCAGCGTGTTTTACCATCTTCCTGCGCGGCAACTGCTCCCGATGGGAGCGTTGTCTCCACGCAGGCGGCGCTGTAGTCCAGTTTTGTAGAGAGATTCCCGTGTGTTGGCCGCAATGTCCTTCTACGGGGTTCTTCTGTGGCACTGCGGTACAATCCGATCCGCCTCCAGCGCCTCTTTTTGCCCACTTTTTCTGGCAAGGCAGAAAAAGTGGGGCTGCGAAGCAATGGTTGCGGCTTCGCCGCATTCGGCGGCACCTCCGGCGCCGGCCGGAAAGAACCAACTGCGCGCTGTGCAATTTACCGCCCGCGGATTTTCAAACAGAAGTCACAGCAGTCTCCGCCGCGGCCCAGCGTTTTCGTCCTGCGCCAGAAAAGCTGCGGATGCAGGCCGTCGTATGTAATATCGTCGCTGTCGCAGAACGATGGGCACAGCTCCGGACAGCCGTACCGCACGCATGCGTCGTGATAAGGACAGCGCGTCATGTCGATGCGCCACACGCCGCCTGTTGTCTGGATTTCCGTCGCCGCAAAGCCCGCCGCCTCGCCGAACAGCTTCGGCGTCTGTCTGGCAAAGATGTCAGGCACACGCCGGTAGAGCCGCGGAATGCGCATCAGCCGGACGAAAATCCCTTTCAGCCGCCACGCGCGCGCCTCTACATAGCCGTGGACGGTTTGCAGTGCGGCATCCTTCGGCATGACCGTCTGGAGCGTCTCATACGCCGCAATTCCCGGCAGAATCTGCCCCTCCAGATGCCACAGCTTCTCTCTGGACGCGTCCGCGTTTTCGCGGCGGAGCGCCGCCAGCCGCGCGTCAAACGCACGGTTCAGCGCCTCGGTCTGCGCCGGAAACTGCTGCGCGGCAGTCGCCCGAAAATCTCTGGCAAGATAGCTTCCTTTCATATCCATGCCGGCCTTTCCCCTCTCAGCGGATGAAGATTGTCATGATTCCCGAAAGCGCCGCGGCGATGACCGCCACGCCCGCCGTGCCGAAAAGCCACTTTCTGCGTTTGGCGGCGGCCGGAATATACGGCTTCAGATCCTCCGTGTTCGGGATGGTCCATGCCTTTGTGTGCCCGACCCAGAAGTCGTCGATCAGAAAGCGGTCGATGAGATTCATCACCGACAGAATGACCAGCAGCTGCCAGAAGCCGGACACAAAGCCCCGTGCGCCATTGGCGGCGTACACGCACACCAGCACGTAGGCGATGTAGACGGGGAGACACAGCAGCTTGAAGGACGTGCGGCGGCGGTTGATCTCATCCCGCGTCGTCAGACCCGTCGAGATGCAGCGCTCCTGCACCTCGGGGCTGTAGAGATGCACCATACCCACCGCGCCGTTCCGGATTCCGATGGCGCAGACCAGCGCCATCAGCGCCCCGAGTCCGATTCCCTCCAAAAGCACTTTCCAGACCATGCTTTGTTCCTCCTATTGCTTCAATTGTTCCACAATTCCGGCGAAGTCCTCCTTCGCCTCCTTATAATACGGCAGCATGCAGTAGCAGTGCGTCATTCCGGCGCGTGCGGTCACGGTGTACGGCACATTCGCCCGCTCACACGCGGCTCGGAATTCCGGCAGCGCGCCGTAGAGCACCTCGTCCGTGCTGTAATAGAAGTGGATATCGCCCACGCCCGTATAGTCGCCCAGCGACGGCGCAAGCGTGTAATCCGGCACATCGTCCCGCCCGTGGCGCATCAGCTTTTCGCCTTTGGCCATGAACGCGTAGTCGATGGCGACGTCCGTCGGGTTGAGCGCCTGCATCCGCGCCAGCTCCTCGTCGTTCCACGGCACTTCGCCCGGCGCGACGGCAATGATGTGCCTCGGCTGCGGGAGCGGCGCGCCCAGTGCGCGGTTGTGCGCCGCCATGCCCAGCGCCAGCGCCGCGCCGGAGGAAAAGCCGCAGGTGCTCACGTTTCCGCCGCCGTACATCCCGATCATCTGCCGGTAGCATTCAAACGCCATGTCATAGCTCTCCGTGATGCAGTGCTCCGTGCAGAGCGGATAGATCGGGAACCACACGTCGGAATCCGTTCCGTAGCAGAGTCTGCGCAGTACAGCTGCGTCGCCTCTGTCCGGTCCGATGACCATCCCGCCGCCGAAGAAGAACAGAATCGCACGCTTCGCGGGCGTTTCGGCCGCGCGGACGACCAGACACGGAAAACCGTTGATCATTTTCTTTTCATAGTGCGCCTTGTGGTCCGTCGGCATAAAGAAGCCGCGGCCTCGGTTCGCCTTCCGGATGGCCTCCAGAAGTGCATCCTCCGGCAGGGCAAACGCCTTTTTCGCGCCGGAAAGCCGGTATACCGTGCGCAGCAGCGAGGCACATACGCTCATTCCGGCATCTCCCTTCCGCAATGGATCGGTCCCACGGGCCGGAGCCGCCGCGCGTTCCGCCGTCCGGAACGAGCCGCTTCAGATTCAGAATCTCTCATGCTGCATACCCTCCCGTATCAGGCGTTGTCTGTTTCGCGGCGCTCGCCGCAGTGCGCGGATGTGCTGCCAAAAACGGTTAGTCAAATCTAACCAGCGCGTCTTTGAAAAGCCGCCTCCGGCGGCTTGTTTGCGGCAGTCCGCGCCTGTCCGACCCTATTATAAGCTGCCTTCCTTTTCCTGTCAACCCGCAGGCGTGCGCGGAAATATCCCCCGCGGGGCTTGACAGAAACGATGGAATCTCGTAAAATTACAATTGATGTGCAACACATCCGAAAAATAACGGACACAGAAAGGGTGGGCCGCATGCCGCCGAAGGTCAAGTTCACAAAAGAGGAAATTGTCAACGCCGCGCTGAATGTGGCGCGCGCAAAGGGCGCGCAGGGCGTGACGACACGGGATATCGCCGCGGAGCTTGGCGTCTCCACGCGCCCGATCTTTACCTATTTCAAATCCATGGACGAGGTGCACGCCGAGGTGCGTCTGGCTGCGCAGGCCGTCTATGACGAATACGCCGCCGAGGGCCTGCGGATGCCGGTGCCGTTCCACGGCTTCGGGATCCAGTATCTGCGCTTTGCAAAGCGGGAGCCGGAGCTCTACCGCCTGCTGTTTCTGACGCAGGGGCCGGACGGGAAAAGCGGCGCGATGGCCGCGATGGAGCATTCGCAGGCGCAGGTGCGCGAGTCGCTCATGCGCATCTATCACATGGACGCGCTGACCGCCGACCGATACTTCCGCGATCTGTGGCTGGTGGTGCACAGTCTGGCCACGCTGATTGTGACCGGCGCGTGTCCGTATTCCGATCAGGAGCTTGGCGCGATTCTGACCGGCTTCAGCGTCAGCGTCTGCAAGGCCATCAAGGAAATCGACGGCTTTGTCGACGGCAGCTTTGACCGCGACGCCGTTTTCACGGCGCTGATTCGCGAATAGCGCGCGGTTTTCGGCTGAAATTCCGCTGAAATTTTGCGAAAAAACGCTGATTTTTTTCAAAATTTCGCGGAGAAAATGAAAAATTTCATGATTTTTTCGCAGAAAAAACGTCCTCCGGCGTCGCCGGAGGACGTTTTTGCGCTTATTTTTTCCGGTTTTTCCCGAGGTGCAGCTCGCGCATGCCCTCGACCTCGTCGCAGACGGGCTTGAGCGTACAGTGGCCGCAGTCGGTGGGCAGACCGTCGAGAATATGCGTCAGCGTCTGCGTGATCGCGTCCGTTTTCTTCGCGGCGTCGATGAACGCGTCCATGGCCGGATGGCCGGTGCAGAAGATCAGGCGCACATGGCGCACGCCGGCCAGCTCGCGGTATTTGCGGATATACGCCGCGCCGACCGAGCGGAAGCTGATGCCGGCCTTGACGGCGGCTTTGCTCAGGCGCACCTGCTCCTGATTGCTTTCGGAGGAGACGCGGACCATATAGCCCTCGGGGAACACATGATAGCGGACAAATTCCATCCGGCGGATGGCGTTGTACGCCTCCTCGTCGCCGCCGAGGTCGTCAACCTCCAGAAGCGCGATGCGCGCAAACGGCACATCGCCGCGCAGCTGTGCAATTTCGCTCCCGTACAGCCAGATTTCGTCGTTTGTCACCAGCTCAGGCGTGGAGGTGACGCAGGTGAAATTGACCGATTTGCGGCCGGAGCCGCCAAGCTCCAGCGCGGCGTCGCGCTGCATGACCAGCTCGCTTTCGCCGCGGTCGCGCCACGCGCAGGCCGGATCATAGGCATAGACCCGATCCGGCGTGCCCAGCGCGTCCAGCGTCTGCTTTATGATGTTGTCATAGAGCTTCATCAGAACTTCACATCCACGTCCTTGCGGTCAAACATGCGGTTGACCATGGTGTAGGCCCACGCCATCAGCTTCTGATCAAGGTTCCAGAAATACACCGCAAACAGAATGCCGGTGACGATGGAGACGATTTTCAACAGAGATTTGAGAAATTTCATCGGCTAAACGCTCCTTTCCGGCCGAAATCAGGCTCTGGCAAGTCCCTTCTGGCGGGCGTATTCCGCCGCGCCCAGCGCGCCCATCAGCTGCGGGTCGGTGGACAGCTCAACGACCTTGAGCTTCAGCACGCGTTCGATGGCGGCCTTCAGGCCGTCGTTCTTGGCGCAGCCGCCGGTCAGCGTGATCGAATCGGTCGCGCCGGCCTTCTTGGCCATGACGAAGCAGCGCTTGGCAACCGCCATCTGGATGCCGGCGGCGATTTCGTCCATGGGCTTGCCCTCGCCGACAAGCGTGATGACCTCGGACTCGGCGAAAACGGTGCACTGCGCGGTGATGGGAATGACGTTCTTTGCCGTCAGGGACAGCTTGGAGAACTCGGGCAGGGTCATTTCGAAGCTGCGCGCCATGGCCTCATAGAAGCGGCCCGTGCCGGCGGCGCATTTGTCGTTCATGGCGAAGTTTTTGACGGTGCCGTCGGTGTCAATGGAGATGCCCTTGACGTCCTGGCCGCCGATGTCGATGATCGCCTTGACGGACGGGTTGGTGATGTGCACGCCCATGGCGTGGCAGGAGATTTCGGAGATGTTTTCGTCGGCGAACGGAACCTTGTTGCGGCCGTAGCCGGTGCCGATGAGGTAGGCCAGATCCTGCGGGCTGTTCAGACCCTCAACCTTTGCCACGACCTCGTCCATGGCCTGACGGGCCGAAATTTCGGCGTTGATCTTGCTGCGGATGGTGGTGTCGGCAACCATTTTGCCGTTCTCATCCAGAATGACCGCTTTTGTATAAGTAGAGCCTACGTCGCATCCACCAAAGTATTTCATTTCTATTTCCTCCAATTTATTTCTCTCAATTCAGTTTTGACGCAGATCACGGGCGCTTACCACGTGATATCGTCCTCGAAGTCGACGAGCGACGGGTCGACCGGCTCGGCGCGCATGACGGTGCGCATGTACTCGTTGACCTTGCTGCGCATGGTCTTGCGGGAGACGGTGCGCGGGTCCATCAGATCGTGCTCGATCCAGATCATGTGATAGCCCTTTTCGCGCGCCTGCTCGTCCAGAATGCCCTGAAGCGTGGACATGTTCTTGCACGCGACGTTCTGGTACATGATGATGATGTCGATATCCCACAGCTCGCACTGCTTCCACAGCTCGTCGACGACGTTCTGATAGCCGCCGTTTGTGTGACGGCGCATGACCATGCGCTCGTACAGACGGGCGAGATCCTGAAGCGCCTTTTCGGGGTCCTCGGTCTCAAGCGGACGGGTGAAGTTGAGGCTTTCCATCTCGACAAGGATGTCCACGCCCCAGCAGTTTGCCAGCCAGTTGGAGAAGTTGGCGTAATAGTGCGCCGGACACGACCAGACGATGCCGCGGTATTTCATCTTGCCGCGCCACGGCTCCTCGCGGCGCTCATACGCCTTGAGCATCAGGCGGTTGACCTTTTTGCAGGTTTTCATGACGCGCGGGTCGCTGCCGCCGTCCATCTCATAGTTCCATTTGCGGAACAGCTCATAGCACGGGCCGATGAGCTGCGGATTCTTCGTGCGGTTGACCTCCCACTTCTGAAGCTCGTACGACGTTTCGACGTTGAAGCGCTTCATGGCGGTGAAGTAGGCGTCCCAGCTCCACTTGGCGCCGGTCTGCTCCTCGATGAAGCGGATGCACGCCTTGACGTCCTCGGCCGCGTCGGAGACGGTCTCCTCGTATTCGTACCGGACGGGGAACGTCAGGTGGAACACGGGCAGGTCGGGGAAGCGGCGGCTCATATAGGACGAGGCCATGACCGAGCCGTCGCAGGGCATGGAGCTGGAGATGAAGCAGGTGCCCATATGGGGCAGCGCGTCCAGCACCAGCGCGCCGCACTCGGACGACGGGACGGGGCAGGTGTCGGCCGGCAGGCCGAAGGATTCGACGGCGTCGATATACGGCACGCACGTCAGCTGGTCGATTTCGGAGACGAGGAACACGGGCAGCAGCTGGTACGGAATGCCCAGCAGGTCGGGGAAGCCCGCCATGATCTGGCCCATGGTCATTTCGTCGAACAGGACGACCTTTTTGTTCAGGCCCTCGCAGTTGCCGTTGCGGCGGTCGCACTTGGCGAGGAACACCATGTTTTCCGCGACGTAGCGGAAGATATCGTAAATCAGCGCGTGGCTCATGCGGAGCGCGGAGCCGCGCTGGCCGAGCGTATTTTTGTCCATGAAGGAGTGGCAGCAGAAATAGGAGATGACCCAGCGGTAGTACAGCGCGCTGTTGAGCGCCGGAACGAGGTCCTTTGAGAATGTCGCCAGCAGCATGCCCCACATGCGCAGCCACTCGTAGAAATCATACGCCGTATCGCCCACGCCGCGCCATTCGCGGCGGACGGTGGCCATGGAGTCGGCGCGGTAGAGCTTGCCGAGCTGCTTTTCGCCGTTGAGCGCCACGTCCAGAATTTCGGCGGAGGTCATGCCCTTGAGCAGCGCGGCCTCGGAGGCGAGGCGTTTGCCGGTCTGCCGGACGTTTTCCAGCTGCTTTCTGCCGAACGCCTTCCAGTCGGTCTCCTTTGCCATGTCGGCAAAGATGCCACAGACGGCTTTCAGGTTTTCACCCTGTGCCTTCCAGTTGATGTTGTCTTTGAAACGCCAGAATTTCGGGTTGGGGAATTTCTGCTTTCTGCTCATGCGTGTACCTCCTCGCCCTTTTGGATGCGCTTGATCTCAAGCGACTCGACGAACGCCTGGAAGCGCGTGCGGAGCTGGCCGGAGGAGCGGGCGTTGTACGGCCGGTCGATCGACAGGACGGGCCAGCCCTTTTCCTCTTTCATGATGTGGCTGACCAGCGCGCGCTCGAAGCCCCAGAAGTCGCAGAACTTCATCTGCTCGTAGATGATGCCGTCGGCGCGGAATTCGCGCGCGAGGCGGTCGGCGGTGTCGCGGCGCTGCTGAACCTTGTCGTCGGAGATGTAGCGCGCGCACTCGGAAACGCGCATGTAGTGGCGGCAGATCTGCGTCAGCGCGTCCTCGTCGTCGGTCAGCTCGATGACCTCGCGGCCGGGCGTGGAGCCGAAGCAGTAGCGGTCGGAGACGACGAACGCGCCGGAGTCCTCGATCAGCTTCGTCAGGCTGGGATCGTCGATCTCGGAGCCGACGATGGCAACGCGCGCGCGATACCACGGCTTCGGGTCGGGCTGGCGCGTTTTCAGCTCCTCCAGCGTCTCGCGCAGGTACGGCAGAATCAGATGCTTCGGGCAGCAGTAGGAGACCAGATTGAGAATATGGTATTCATAGCCCGTCAGCGGCGGATTGTCCAGCTTGCGCAGCTGGCCGATTTCGGTCAGAATGCGGCAGACCTCGTTGTGGCGCGCCACCGCGTCGCGGATGGCCGCGTCGGAGGTGTCCACGCCGTAGCTCTTTTCCATCACGTCGAGCAGGCGGATGCGCATCTGCTTGACATACTGGCGCACGGAGTAATCCTCGACCTTGTAGGGCATGTCGGTGTGCGTGACGAAGAAATTCGGCTTTTCGTTCATCTTGAGCAGCTCGAAATGCTCGTAGAAGCGGTTCATCATCGAGCACGCGTCCACGCCGGCCAGTCCGTCCAGGAAGTTGTAGCCGCCCTCGATGCCGCGCTCGGTCAGCGCGCGGGCGAACTCACAGGTATAGTTGGACATGTAGTAGGTCGCGATGTCGATGGAGCCGGTGCGCGGGGCGCGCAGACGGACGGAGAAGCAGTTGTCGACGTTGAGCAGTACCTCGGGGATGTGGAAGCAGGTATAGCCGATTGCCAGCTTTCCCTCGTCCTTTGCCTGTTGTACCAGCTCATTGTCGGCGTTCTCCAGCAGGTCCTCAAAGTAGATCAGATGCTTGAGATCCTTCAAATTGTGTACACCTCTTTTTCTTTCCCGACAGCGGTGCGCGGTGCGCAGCGGTGTCTGTTTTTTCTTTTCCTCCAGATTGCCCTGCGGCGGCTTAAAGAAGCTCCAGCTTTTCCAGCGCGGTCTGCACGCCGCGCAGCAGAAGCGAAGCCTCCGGAAGCTCAAAAATGCTCAGTCCCTCGATATCGTCGGCGGCGTGCGCCTCGTCGGGGCCGATGGCGGCCAGCAGCGGAACGCCCTCGGCCTCTGTGAAATCGATGCGCTCGGGATGCGTGACGCGGTTGAGAATCAGGCCCGCGCGGTCGTACATGACCAGCTCGTCGGCGACGTTTTTGATTGTCCGCACGACGCCGAGGCCCTTTTTGCTCTGATCGGAGACGAAGATCAGATGCGTGACCTTTTCCATGACGCGGCGGTTGATCTGCTCGATGCCGGCCTCGCCGTCGATGACGACGTAGTCAAAATCGTTCACCAGCATGCTGATGACCTGCCGCAGATAGGTGTTGACGGCGCAGTAGCAGCCCGCGGCCTCGGGCCGGCCGATGGCAAGGAACGCGAAGCCGCGCTGCTCGCGCATGGCCTCGAACAGCCGGAAGCGCGCCTCGGCGAGAATGTCCTGTGTGTCGCGGAGCTTGCCGGTCACGTCGCTGGCGACGCGCTTGCGGATGTCGTCAAGCGTTTCCGTCACCTCGACGCCCAGCGCCGTGGAAAGGCCGACCGCAGGGTCGGCGTCGATGGCAAGAATGCGCGCGTCGGGCCGCCGGCTGCACAGCAGACGGACCGCCGCGGCGGAAATGGAGGTTTTGCCGACGCCGCCCTTGCCGGACAGCGCGATTACTTTTGCAGAATGTGCCATATCATCACCCGTATATCGGATTATCATACATATATATCCGTTGCGTGTTATCGATATCATGCTATCATATTCGTTACTATTTTACAAGCGCATTTTCTGCTATTCTGTTTCTTTTTGTTGAATTTGCGACTTTTCCAGTTGAATGTTGACAAAAAACGTGTTAGTATGAAAAAGATGAAGGGCTGTTTTTACAAAAATGTATATACACAACAGATCATCACGCGCCGCGATGCGGGGCACGACTGTCAAACAGGAAGAAAGAGAGGACGTAGCATTGAAGAAAGACGAACTGATCCAACAGCTGGTGGACAGCTATGGCAACTGGTTCCTGAAAGAGGGGAACGAGAACAGAGCCGGCGGCACGGGCCGCATGACGCAGGAGCTTTATCCGTATGAGAAGCTGTTCTCCCCGATCCAGATCAACCGCCTGACCGTCAAGAACCGTCTGGTCATGGCGCCGATGGGCAACTGCCAGATGGCCGAGGAATCCGGCCGTCCCAACGACAAGATGCTGCAATATTTCTTTGCGCGCGCAGAGGGCGGCATCGGCCTGATCACGACGGGCCTGATCCCCATCAGCCACGGTGTGGACTCGTCCGTCACCGAAAAGGGCAACTATTCCTACTTCCCGCGCATCGACGGCACGCGCACGAATTTCATGGGCTGGCGCGATCTGGCGCAGGGCGTGCACGCGCGCGGCTCGCGCATCTTTATCCAGCTGACCCCGGGCCTCGGCCGCGTGGGCAATCCGCAGTGCCTGCTGACGAAGCTTCAGCTGCCGGTTTCCGCGTCGTGGAATCCGAACTTCTATCTGCCCGACGTTCCGTGCCGTCCGCTGACGGATCTGGAATGTGACAAAATCATCCGCAATGCGGCGCAGGCGTCGATGGACGCCAAGCAGATGGGCCTGGACGGCGTGTATCTGCACGGCCACGAGGGCTATCTGCTCGACCAGCTGACCAGTCCCGCCTTCAACCACAGAAAGCTCGGCAAATATGCCGACTGGCAGCGCTTCGGCATCGATCTGGTCAAGGCGATGCGCAAAAAGGTCGGCCCGTACTACCCCATCATGTACCGCATCGACCTGTCGCTGGCGCTGGAGGAGACCTATGGCGAGCGCATGGACAAGGTCAAGAGCCTCAAGGGCTTCAAGAACGGCCGCTCCATCGCCGATACGCTGGATTATATGGAGAATCTGGTCAAGGCCGGCGTCGACATGTTCGACGTGGATCTGGGCTGCTATGACAACTGGTGGCTGCCGCATCCGCCCGCGGGCATGCCGGCGGGCTGCTTCCTGGATGTGTCGAAGGTTGCGAAGGAATACTTCGCCGCGCGCGGCGTGAAGTCGAACGTGGGCGTGGAGGTTCCCATCGTTGCCGTCGGCAAGCTGGGCTATCCCGATATCGCCGAGCAGGCGCTGCGCGACGGCCGCGCCGACATGATCATGCTGGGCCGTCCCGTGCTGGCCGACCCCGACTGGTGCAACAAGGCCTACGCCGGCAAGGTCGACGAGATCCGGCCGTGCATCGGCTGTCAGGAGGGCTGCGTCAACGAGTTCGTCGAGGGCGGCCATCCGCAGTGCGCCGTCAACGGCCGCACCGGCTTTGAAGAGCTGTATCCCAAGGCGTTCCCGAAAACCGAGACGCCCAAGCGCATCGGCGTGGTCGGCGGCGGCTGCGCGGGCATGAACTTCGCGCTGCTGGCGGCGCAGAAGGGCCACAGGGTCGAGATTCTGGAAAAGGCGCCGGTTCTGGGCGGCAAGCTGAATCCCGCGGGCGCACCGATGGTCAAATATGATCTGGACAACTACAACAAGTGGCTGAAGAAGCAGATTGAAAACGAGAAGAATATCACCGTCCGGCTGGACTGCGCGGTGACGAACGAGATGCTGAAGGACGAGCACTATGACGCGGTCGTGTTCTGCAACGGCACGCGCGAGGGCGTGCCGCCCATCAAGGGCATCGACAAGGTGCGCTATGTACAGGCGACCGACCTGCTGGTCAGGCCCGAGCTGCTGGGCGAGGCGAAGGAGGTCGTCGTGGTCGGCGGCGGCGCGGTCGGCGTGGAGACGGCGTACTTCCTGAGCTATGAAAAGGGCTGCAAGGTCAAGGTCGTGGAAATGCTGCCGTATTTCATCGACGGCGCATGCACCGCAAACCGCGGCCACCTGATTCACTATCTTGAGGAGAACGGCGGCGAGCTGATCAACTGCGCCAAGGTCGTCGAATTTGACGAGGGCACCGTCCGCATCAGCCGCAACATTTCCGCCGGCGTGCCCGATCCCTACTGCACATGGGCGCCGGTCCTGCCGAAGAACATTGAAAACCCGCTGGCAAAGAAGATCGGCCCCGAGACGTACGTGCAGGAGCTGCACTGCGATCTGGTTGTGCTGGCCATGGGCGGCCGCGCGGACGACCGCATGTTCCTCTCCGCGCAGCAGGCGAACGTCGCGCCCGAGGTGTACAACATCGGCGACTCGTTCAACGCCGGACGCGTTCTTGAGGCGAACCGCGCTGCGTATAATCTGGCAAAGGAGATCTGATTCTCCGCGATGATTCAAAAAGGTCCGACAGATGCCGGACCTTTTTTGAAGCCGTTTCAAATTTCAGGGAGGGGAGCATATGGTTACCGCAATCGTTTATACGTCCGAAACCGGTCACACAAGGCAGTATGCCGAGCTGCTGGGCGAGGCGACCGGCCTGCCGGTCTATTCGCTGAAGGACAGCGCGGGACTGGCTGCGGGGCGCGAGATTATCTATCTGGGCTGGCTGATGGCCGGAAAAATCCAGGGTCTGCGCGAGGCGCGCAGGCGCTTTACCGCCCCGTGCGTCTGCGGCGTGGGCATGAGCCCCGCGACCGAGGCGCTGGAGCGAAAGCTCCGTCTGGACAACCGCGTGCTGGGCACCGACCAGCTGTTCTATTTGCAGGGCGGCTATGACCCCGCGAAGCTGAACGTGCCGTACCGGACCGTCATGAAGCTGATCTGCGCGCAGCTGCGCCGCGATCTGGCAAAGCGGGACGATCTGACCGAGGGCGAGCAGGCGACGCTGAGGATGGCGCAGGGCGCGTACAGCTGCGTGTGCCGCGAGAATATCCAGCCGGTCGCAAGCTGGTATCAGAGCCGCCGCGAGGCATAAAAAGCGATCCGAGAAGAGAGAAAGGAAGTATCCATGAGAGATCTGAAACACATGATCCGGTTCGAGCAGCTTCTGCTGGAGGCGAACAACGAGCTGGTGCGCAGAGGTAAGGAGGACGGAAAAATCGCCCTTGGCTACACCTGCTCGTACATGCCCGAGGTGCTGCTGGATCTGCCGGGCTGCTTTTCCGTCCGCCTGCGCGCGCCGCGCAGCGGTACGCCGGATATGGCAACCTATTACATGACCAACCGCACCTGTCTGTACGGCCGGTGCCTGCTGGAGCGGGCGCTGGAGGGAGGGTTCAACTTCCTCGACGCGCAGTTTGCAACGGAGACGTGCACCGTCACCTGCCGTTTTCAGGAGCATTTGCAGATGATGAACATCGTGCAGAATCCGAATTTCTTCTGCGAGTTCATCGACGTGCCGTTCAAAAAGACGGAAAACTCCGTACAGCATTATAAAAAGCAGCTTCAGGCGCATGTGCTGGACAAGCTGCACGAGCATTACGGCGTGGATGTGTCCGAGCAGGCCATCCGGCAGGCGATTGACGAGCACAACGAGGTCTGCCGCATCATCCGCGAAATCGGCGAATACCGCAAGCTGGAAAAGCCGACGATTACCGGATTTGAGTTCCAGCTGATTCAGCTGGTCAGCCTGTGCTGTCCGAAGTATCTGATTCTGGACGATCTGCGCGAGATTCTGGAGGATCTGAAAACGCGCGAGCCGGATGAAAAGCCCGCGTGGCGGTGCAAGGTTGTGATGGCGGGCTCGGAAAACGACGACCCGTACTTCACAAAGCTGGTGGAGGACTGCGGCGCGCTGGTCGTGGCCGACCGGCACTGCTATGGAAGCCTGCCGGGGCGCGAGGAGATCGTCGTCCACGCCGGAGAGTCGGCGCTGGAGGCGGTGGCGCGCCACTATCTGCGCGAGGAGATGTGCCCGCGCTTTATGGAGCAGCACGTCATGCGCCGCCGCAAGCAGTATATCGCCGATCTGGCAAAGGAATATCACGCCGACGGCGTGGTGCTGGAGCAGATGAAGTTCTGTGAATACTGGAGCTATGAGCGCTGCATCGACACGCTGGTGCTGCCGCGCGACTATGGCCTGCCGGTGTGCTCGATTGAAAAGGAATACGTCAACGGCGCATCCGGACAGCTCCGCACGCGCTTCCAGGCGTTTGTCGAGAGCATTGAGATCAAGAAGCTTCAGGGGGGTGTACCGGTATGAAAAAGCTGAAGGAGCTGTTCGGCGTGAAGAAGGGCGCCGCGCCGGCGCTTCCCGCGCGCGAGCGCATCCGCAAGGCCGCGAAGGACTTCTGGTACGGCAAGCCCCACGGCGAACGCCGTCTGGGCGAGCTGTACATGGACAAGACCGGCCTGTACAGGCACCGCGAATGGCGCGGCGTAAAGGATACGTTCTACTACTTCAACAACATCTGGCTGTATAACTATGCGCACATGGTGACGGATATTCTGAAATCCGATGAGCCGCTGGCGTTTTTCAAGGGCGTGTGGCGCTATCGCTGGGTGGGACAGACGTATCTGACCGTCATGCACTGGTTTGACCGCGGCATGGAGGGCCTGCGCGGCGAGGCGCTGAAGGCCTCGGCATGGCACTACCGCGCCATGACCAACGAGACCATCCGCCAGTTCCAGCGGATGTTCGCCTGCGACACAAAGCTTCACGGCGGAAAGCAGAACGAGCTGTGGCACAGGACCATCGCGCACAACGAGACGGTCAGCGGCTGCATCTTCTACCCGTGGCGCGATCAGTTTGATGACGTGCCGCTGGAAATGGTGCCGTACTTCGTCACCTGCCACGTCAATTCCGACACGGTTCTGAACTATATCGACGCGGTGCAGTCCATCGGCCTGCCGGCCGACCCCTGCCCCATGTGTCAGGCCGAGTCCGGCATCTTCGTGCAGGACGACTATCCCGATTTCAGCCCGATCATGATCACCTCCAACGAGGCGTGCGACGGCTCGGTCGCGACGTCGGTGCTTCAGGACTGGTTCCTGAACCGGCCGCTGTTCGCCATGCCGCAGCCGATGCAGTTTGACGATCCGCTGGTGCAGGAGCACTGCGCCAGAGAGATTGAGGAATGCTGGCGGTTTGTGGAAAAGGAAATGGGCGTGCCGTTCAGCTGGGAGCAGTATGTCAAGTACGCCGAGCGCTATAATCAGCTGACCGAGTTTGAGCATGAGAAGTGGGATGTGGCGGCCAATACGCCGTATTATCCCGTCAACGGCGTGGCGCAGGCGCTGTACCGCATCTATTATTCGCAGGACGGCGACCGCGACATCTGGCATGAGACGGACAGAAAGGTGCGCCGGATCATGGACAGATGCGTGCGTGAGCAGATCGTCACGTTCCCCAATACGCGCCACCGCACCATCGCGTGGTCGTGCGCGCCGCTGTACTATTCGCACTGGTGCACATGGGCGTACAACTGCTGGGGCATCAACACGGTCATGAATATGGACTCGCTGATGTTTGACCAGATGCTGCGCACGGATACCTATGAGCACGCGCTGGAGGATCTGGCTACATTCAACGAGCACGCGCCCATGCGCGCGATGGCAGTCGGCGGCTATAAGCACATTTTCCAGCTGTGGGAGTATATGGAGCGCTTCCACTGCGACATGGTCATCATGTACGACCAGCTGCAATGCAAGGGCATGCAGGGCATTCACGGCATGTTCGAGGATGAGTTCCGTGCGCGCGGCATTCACGCAATCTGGGTCCCGCACGCGCTGCCGGACAAGCGCACGGTTTCCAGAATGGAAATCCGGCGCATCATCAGCGACTATATGACCACCGTCATGCAGGAGGAGCCGCTGGACCCGTCGCTGGTGGAATTCGACGACTCGATGTCGTGGTAACAGGAGGAAATCGCATGAAAAAGAAAAACCGCACGCTGATCGGGACGATTTTCCGTGTGCTGCTGAAAACCGCGGGGATTCTGGCCGCGGTGTACGCGGCGCTGTTTGCCGTGTTCTACTTTGATCTGGACGGCAAGCTGCTGTACTACGGCGTTACGCCGTTTTTGCGCAGGCACTATGACAACATGGAGCGTGAGGACAAGACCGTCACGCCCTATATGCAGACCGAACCGGTCGGATGAGTACGAAAAGGCCGCGATGCAGAGCATCGCGGCCTTTTGACGCCGAAGTGCCGAATTTGCGGCGAGGCCGCAACCGTGCCTCCGGCGGCTTACTTTTTCTGCTGTGCCAGAACTCCCGCCTTCCGTAGGGGCCGATGGCGAGCGCAGCCGTCAGCGACGAAGGAGCGCTACGGATGCGGCCCACCCCTTGCGGGTGCACATCGGCCCGCTTGTCCGGATTCACCGGAGGTGCCGAATTTTCAATGAGGCTGCAACTGTTGCTTCGCAGACCCACTTTTTCTGTCTTGCCAGAAAAAGTGGGCAAAAAGAGGCGCTTGGAGACGCATCATATTGCGCGCTGACGCGCGCGAATTTTTGGCCGCTCCGCGGCCTGAACGCCCTCTTCGGGCGCAGAATTGCTATTTTCCCGATAGCTTATACTTCCGACGAATGTACTACACGTAGATGCGGACAGATTGCATCAATTTCGGTTCTGCTCATTTCCGGAATACTCGACCGATTACGATATTGCACAGCATGTTGTAGGTATCGGCCCCTACAAAGATTTACAATGGAGCGCAACGATTCTGCACCATCGGCGCATACGTAGATGGCCCATTATTTCTACAGCAGCGTGTTTTGCTCTTTCCCTGCGCGGCAACTGCTCCCGATGGGAGCGTTGTCACCGCGCAGGCGGCGCTGTAGTATAGATTTGCAGAGAGATTTCCGTGTGCTGGCCGCAGCCTTCTTCGATGGGGTGATTCTGTGGCTTGCGGTACAATCCGATTCGCATCCAGCGCCTCTTTTTGCCCACTTTTTCTGGCAAGACAGAAAAAGTGGGTCTGCGAAGCAACAGTTGCGGCCTTGCCGCGAAAATGGCAGTTCCGGTGAATCCGGACAAGCAGACGGACAGGGGTTATTCATCCTCTACAGAGATATCCGAAAAGCAGACAGGACGCGGCATCGCCGCGTCCTTGTTATATCTGCTCAGACTAGAGAAGCTCTGCCAGCGCCTGCAATGCCGCGCCGTGCGTGACAGGGGCGGTGGGCTGCGCTCCGCGGCCAAAATACGCGTGCGCGAAGGCGTCGAACGCCTCCGGCGTGACCGGCGCGTCCGGACAGAAGCGGCCGCCCTCCGCCGTCATCGTCCCCGCGCGCAGGGCCGCCTCGATGGCGGCGGCGTAGGGATGGCGGCAGGGTGCGTCCTTTGCGGCGGCGGTTCTGCCGCGGACCATTTCAATGCGGCGCTCGACCGTTCTGCCGCCGTAGGCCATCATGGCAAGCTCGCCGCGCGTCAGCGGCGCGTCGGGGCGGACGGAATTGTCGCGATAGCACACGCACCAGCCCGCGTCCAGAAGCGCCTTTGCCGCCGGATAGCACGCGTCCTCGACCGGCAGATCGAGAAACGGGCACATGGAAAGCAGCTCGGAAACCGTCACAACGCGGTAGCCGTGCTGTTCCAGCAGCTGAAGCTGCTTTGCAAGGCCGTCGGCCACCGGCGAACGGCGGGCCATGTTGTATCCGTCCTTCTGGAAGATGATCTGGCCGCAGAGCGCGTCCGGATCGGCTTCCAGCGCCCGCTCGACCGGCCGCCATGTCGCCTCGACCTCGGCTTCATAGCCGGCAAGCGGGAGCCAGCCTGCGCCGTCGAAGCTCGCGGCCATATACTGATAGCCCATGCGCGCATGCGCGTCATAGGCGGAAAAGCCGTCCTTTGTATTGTCCACATAGTGCGGCGGGCGCGACAGGCGGATCTGATAGCCGTAGTTTTCCTGCATGAAGCGGTCAAGCCGGCGCAGGTCCTCGGTCACGGCGTCCAGATTTTCCAGCGGACGGCGGTTGCCGTAGACCAGCGGCTTCGGACCGTAGAGCACATGCGACCATGTGTGGCTGGTGATCTCGTGCCCGGCGGAGAGAATGCGCCCGACCAGCTCGGGGCAGTGTGCCGCGCCGCCGTCGGTGTCTTTGCCGAAGTCGGGATAGTGGTCGTAGGCCACGCCGCCCCAGTAGGCGCTCCCCTCCCTGCCGGGCCGATCGGGATAGTTGCCGGATGTGTCGCCGACGATGTCAAACGTGCCCTTTGCGCCGAAGCGCTCGAGCGTTTCCAGCAGATCGACCGTCAGGGGCTTCCCGCTCTGCGAGGGATTGGCGGGCAGACGGCACGGGCCGTCGTCAAAGGTCATGGCGCACACGCGCTCGTGCAGGGCGACGCGCTCGATGCGACGGACCGGAGAGAGATAGACCGGCGTGCGCGCGCGGATTTCATCGGCAAAGCGGTGCTTCAGCTTTTTTGCGCAGCCGATGGCTTTGGTAACAACAGACATGGCGTCCTCCTATCGCTGCGCCAGACCGCGCAGCAGCGTATAGATCAGATACAGATACGTCCCAGCGGTGACCTGCTTCTGCCGCCGGTCACGCTCCAGACGCGAAAGACCCTTATAGCGCCAGCGGCACGCGTGCACCAGCTCCGGCTGTGTCTTTCCCGCTTTCAGCGCCGCTTTCAGTGCGGACAGCTCGCACGCCTCACAGTCGATCTTTGTCACCGCGCCGCCAAGCTCGTCGGCGCAGTGCGCGTCGCTTCCGGCCGTCATGGGCCGCCCTGTCTGCGCGGCAAGCGCCTGCGCCTGCTCGTTGGCGTGGTTCCGCTTGAGCGCGGCGCGCGCGTTGCAGCCCTCGATCAGGTCGACGGGGAAGCGCGCCAGCTCCTCGACGGGCGCCTTCTGCGGCGCGAACGGGTGCGCCAGCACGGAAAGCCCACCGCACGCGCGGATGGCCGTGACGGCGGCTTTGACGGTGGGCGTTCCGCCCGCCGTCAGCGACGCGAGGTCGACCGGCCGCTCAAGAAACAGGCCGAGAATATGACCGGCGGTGGTGGTAATCTCCACGGCGGGAATCAGCAGCACGTCCGCACACGCCGGAAGCGGCGTGCACAGGTCGTGGTCGGTGACGGCGATGGCGTTCAGCCCGTTCTGCCGCGCGGCGGCGATCAGCTCGTCAAGGGAGCTTCTGCCGTCGGCGGAGGCGGCGCTGTGGACATGCAGGTCGGCTTGAATCATGCTTTGTGTTTCCTTTCCAGAAGGCTGCGCCGGTAGACGCGCGCGGGCGCGGGGTCGCCGCGCTCATCCAGCCCGTCGCGGACCGACGGATTCAGGCGGTCGCACAGGGCGGCGAAGAATTTTTTTACCTCGCCGCGCCGGAGATAGCCCAGCGCGGCGGCGTAGTCGGAGGGATAAAAGGCCATCCTGACCGGCTGCGGCGCGGGCCGCTCGGGCAGCGGCCTTCCCAGCGCGAGACAGCACCAGCACAGCGCAAACGTCGTCTTTGCTGCGCGCGTCAGCGGGTAGGTGCCCCATATGCGGGGATTGCACTCCAGCAGACGCGGCGCGCCGGAGGCGTCCGCCTTGAATTCAAACATGGCAAGGCCCGTATAGCCGGTTTCGCGGACCAGCGCCCGCGCCGCATCGACCAGCTCCGGTGCGTCGATGCAGTCACAGCAGCTGGACGGTCCGCCGGAGATGGGATATTCGCGCACGCGCCGGTGACAGATGGCATAGACCACCTCGCCGTGGTCGGCCAGAACCGAGCAGCCCGTGCCGCCGCCAGGCAGATATTCCTGGACAATGGGCGTTTCGCCCGTGAGCGCGCGGAAATGCGCGACGGCCGCGGAAAGCTCCGCCGCGGTGCGCGCGATGCGGTAGCGGGCCTCGGCGTGCAGGCCGAATTTTTCGCCGCACGCGGGCTTGACCACGCACGGAAGCGGTACGCGCGCGCAGAACTGCGCGTCGCTTTCGTCCGCTTCCGGAGAAAAGCTCTGCGGGACCGGCAGTCCGAGCCGCGCGCCAAGCGCGCAGAGCGCGTTTTTATCGTTCAGAAGCGCCAGCTGCTCCGGCGTTGGAATGCACAGACCGCAGACCGCGTCAAAGCGCGCGCGCTGCGCGCTGAGCATGGCAAGCGTCGCCGCGCCCACGGGCAGCAGCGCCGGCTTTTCGCCGGATTCCTCCGAGAGCGACCGGCACAGCGCAAACAGCGCGTCGGGAAAGCCGCTCTGCGGCAGCGTGACGCACCGCGCCGCGCCGCGCGAGGCGAAGCCGGCCGGTGCGGGATATGCGTCCGATTCGCAGGCGACAACCGTGACGCCGGCCTCGGACAGGTCGCGGATCAGCGCGACGGACATGCGGTAATGCGCGTCGGTGACAATGGCAAGCATGACGGCGCGGCCTCCTGACAGAAAAGATAGGACAGCAGCGCACGATCCGTCGAAGCGTGCCGGCGCAATTGTGCGGTGCCGCCGTAAAAAGTATAGCACAAATCGGCGCGCGGCGCAACAAATGCGCGGCAGGGCGCCGCGCTTGTTTACAAAAAGCGGGCGGTATGATAAAATATAAAAACATATGTGTACAAGGGAGAGAGTTTTGTGAAGCAGACTTCTCTGCGGCCGGATGCGCCGCGTTCCGATCAAAAAAGGCAGTGGCTCTGCGCGGCGGTGCTGGTGGCGGCGATGGCGCTTCTGACGGCGCTCAACAGCCAGATCACGCTGTACTCCGACGATTACTGGTACGGCACGTTCTTTCAGAACGGCTTCGTCGGCTTCCTCAGGGAGATGTACCACCACTATCTGGAGACGAACGGGCGGCTGTATGTCCATCTGATTATCCCCGTGGTGCTGCTGTTTGACACAAAGCTGTTCATGATACTCAGTCCCGTGCTGCTGGCGGCGCTGTACGCGCTGGGCGCGAAGGCGCTCAACGAACGGCTGGACCGCGGCGGCGTGATGCTGTCGGCGGCGTTTGGCATTCTGTGCACGCTGGCGTGCGATGTGCAGTATCTGCGCATGAGCCTTTTGTGGATTGCCGCGTACTTCAACTATATTTTCCCTGCGTGCATGACGGCTGCCGCCGTGCTGTTCCAGCGCCGGTGGTACGCGGGAACGCAGTCCAGGACCGGACATGTGTTCGGACTGATTTTCGCGCTTCTGGCGGGCGCGTCCACCGAGCAGTGCGGCATTGTGTCGCTGGTCGTCGTGTGGGGCTACGCGATTCTCAGCCGCATCTGGGGCGGCGTGGAGCGCAGGCGCTGCTGGGGCTATCCGGCGTTTGTGCTGCTGGGCTTTCTGACGATTCTGTGCGCGCCGGGCTCGTGGGCGCGCGTCGGACGCGGCGTGGACGGCGGCATTCTCAGCTGCCTGATTCCGAGCGTGTTTGTAAAGCGCTTCTACGACGCGATGATCTATGTGGTCAAATATCCCTCGTCCGTTGTTCTGCTGGTGCTGACGGATGTGACGGCGGGGCTGCTGTGTCTGAAGGAGCGGCAGCTCAGCCGCGGACTGCTGTCCGGCTTCGGCTTTGCCGCGCTTCAGCTGCTGTTCTACGCGCTGGACTGGTACTGGCCGGCATGTGTGGTGTACGCGGTGAGCCTGCTGACGCTGGCGGTGCTGTTCCTGCTGCGGCGGGAGTACTGGACGACGGGACTGATGCTGCTGGGCTCGCTGGCGTCGAACATGATGCTGATCATCACCACGCTCAACTCCGAGCGCACGGCCATGATCGGCATGGTGACGCTGATTCTGGTGATGCTGAGCCTGCTGTTCCGGCTGGCGCGGTATATGCGCCCGCGCGGCGCGTGCGTGTGCCTGTGCATGCTGGCGGTAATCTGCGTCGCGGCGTATGTTCCGACGCTGAAGGGCTATGCGGACGCGAAGAAAATTGTGGACGAAAACCTTGCCTCGGTCGAGCGCAGCCGCGAAACGGGCGTGGCTGAGTTCAATATCGATATCGACCCGCGCTACCGCTTTACCATGCCGTTTGAGGGCAATTATTTCTACAACATGTTCCGCAAATACTACCGCATGGCGCCGGAGACAAAGCTGGTGTTCACCAGCGAGCGATGGAATCTCGGCTGGCTGGAAACGGCGGAGGGCGGGACGTGCGTGTTCCCGACGCTGGAGGATGGGACGGGCCTGTATTTCCCGATTGAGCAGGCGGTCACCGCCGTGGGCGGGACGACGGTCTATTCCTGGCGCGACCACAGCTATGACATTACGCTTGACGGCGTGCGCCGGCACATTACGGCGGACGGCGTGGTGACGGAGCAGACGGCGGACGGCACATGGCGGACGCTGGGCGATGATTTTGTGATTCTGCTGCCGTTTTCCGAGACATACACCCTTTTGTACACGCGCGCCGAGCAGCTGACGCAGTATCTGGGCATCACGTGGACGTATGACGCGGCGCAGAAGCTCTATTCGCTCCGCGCGGAATGATGGGAGGCGCAAACATGCAGCTATCGCTGGTCATCCCCTGCTATAACGAGGAGGGAAACGTCCGCGCGTTTTACGACGCGGCCGTGGCCGCGTTTGAAAACCGGCCGTTTTCCTATGAGCTGATTTTCATCGACGACGGAAGCCGCGACGGCACGATGCGCGAGCTGGAGGCGCTGTACGCCATGGACGCGGCGCGCGTGCGCGTGGTCAGCTTCTCGCGCAATTTCGGCAAGGAGTCGGCCATCTACGCGGGCCTTCAGGCCGCGCGCGGCGAATGCGCGGCGCTGATTGACGCCGATCTTCAGCAGCGGCCGGAGGTCGTGGTGCAGATGATGGAGATTCTGGCGGCGGAGCCGGACTGCGACTGTGTGGTCGCCTGTCAGGAAAAGCGGCGGGAAAGCGGACTGATGACAGCGCTGAAAAAGGGCTTCTACCGCACAATCGACCGGCTGGCCGACGTGCCGTTTCACGAAAACGCCAGCGATTTCCGCTGCTTCCGCAGGCCGGTGATCGACGCGATTTTGAGCATGGGCGAGTATCAGCGCTTCTCCAAAGGAATTTTTGCCTGGGTCGGCTTTCACACGAAATACATTCCCTATACCGTCCAGCCGCGCGTCAGCGGCGAGTCAAAGTGGACGGTTGGAAAGCTGTTCCGCTACGCCTTCGAGGGCATTTTGTCGTTTTCCACCGCGCCGCTGCGCGCGGTGACGGTGCTGGGCGGCGTGAGCGCGCTGGCCGCGTTTGTGTATCTGATCGTCGTGATTGTGCAGAAGCTGACGGCCGGCATCGACGTGCCGGGCTATGCGACGATTGTGGTGCTGCTGCTGTTTCTCGGCGGGCTTCAGCTGATGGGCCTCGGCGTAATCGGCGAGTATATCGGAAAAATCTATATGGAAAGCAAAAAGCGGCCGATTTATCTGGCGCGCCGGACGCTGGGACTGGAGGACGGCAATGAACAGGCTCAAGGCACTCGCGAAGAAGCTGTTTGACCGGACATTCCTGCGCTTTGTGCTGGTGGGCGTGGTCAATACGCTGTTCGGCTACGCGATTATGTTCGGGTTTTACAACCTGCTGCATCTGGACTACTGGATTTCCTCGGCGGCGAATTACGTTTTCGGCAGTATTCTGAGCTTTTTTCTGAACAAGCATTTCACGTTTCAGGACAAAAGCCGCGACTGGAAAACGGTGCTGCGCTTTGCGGTGAATATCGCGGCGTGCTACGCCGTGGCCTACGGGCTGGCGCGGCCCTTTGTCCGCTGGGTCCTGCGCGGGCTTTCACAGAGGACCATCGACAACGCGGCGATGCTGTTCGGCTCGTGCGTATTTGTGGCGCTCAATTACCTGTCGCAGCGGTTTTTGACGTTCCGGAAAACAGAGGAAAAATAAACCGCCGCCCTGTTTTGATGGGCGGTCGTAAAACAGTTAATGGCGCATATCGTACAGATATGCGCCATTTCTCATGCCAACATGCTATGCAGCGGGGTACAGACCCCTGGCTCTCCCGTTGGGAGAGCTGTCACCGCAGGTGGCTGAGTGGGCCGTGC
>CAKUJN010000027.1 GCA_934661735.1 uncultured Oscillospiraceae bacterium | reverse complement strand
GGCACAGAACGCGCAGCATAAGGACTGGACCTGCTCCGAGGAAATGATGAAGCTCACGAAGGACGGCAAGGCTCTGTATCTGCACTGCCTGCCCGCCGACATCTCCGGCCTGAGCTGCGCCGAGGGCGAGGTGGACAACTCCGTGTTCGACCGCTATCTGGTGCCTCTGTACAAGCAGGCTTCCTACAAGCCGTACATCATCGCCGCGATGATCTTCCTCGCACAGGTCAAGGATCCGGTCCGCACGCTGATGGATCTGGATGCTGCCGACAACAAGCGCAAGATGTTCTGATAGAATTCCACAAAACTGCACAAAACAATATGGCGGGAGCGCATGCTCCCGCCATTCCACAATAAGAGGTATTTCGTTATGGCAAAACGCATCGTTATCGCTCTGGGCGGCAACGCCCTGGGCAACACGCCGGCCGAGCAGCTGGCGCTGGTCCGTGAGACCGCGAAGCCCATCGTCGATCTGATCGCCGAGGGCAACGAGGTCATTATCGCCCACGGCAACGGTCCGCAGGTCGGCATGATCAATCTGGGCATGTCCACCGCCGCCGAGGCCGGCGCGATCAAGTCCGATATGCCGTTCCCCGAGTGCGGCGCAATGAGCCAGGGCTACATCGGCTATCATCTGCAAAACGCCATCGGCAACGAGCTTGCTGCGCGCGGCATGGTCAAGGACGTGGCCACCGTTGTGACGCAGGTGCTGGTTTCCGAGGACGACCCCGCCTTCCAGAAGCCCACCAAGCCCGTCGGCGCGTTCTATGACAAGGAGACCGCCGAGCGCATCGCAAAGGAAAAGGGCTATACCATGGTTGAGGACGCCGGCCGCGGCTATCGTCAGGTCGTTCCCTCGCCGAAGCCCATCGACGTCATCGAAAAGAACACGGTGCAGGCGCTGGTCAATGCCGGTACGGTCGTCATCACGGTCGGCGGCGGCGGCATTCCCGTCGTGCGCAGAGACGGCAAACTCTATGGTACGCCCGCTGTCATCGACAAGGACTTTGCGTCGGCAAAGCTGGCCGAGCTGCTGGACGCCGACATGCTGATCATTCTGACCGCTGTGGAAAAGGTCGCCATCAACTTCCGCAAGGAAAACGAGCGGTGGCTGTCTGACCTGACACCCGACGAGGCGCGTAAATACGCCAACGAGGGTCAGTTCGCGCCTGGCTCGATGCTGCCCAAGGTGCAGGCTGCCGTTTCGTTTGCCGAGTCCAAGGCAGGCCGCACGGCGCTGATCACCCTGCTGGAGAAGGCAAAGGACGGCATTGCCGGCAAAACCGGCACGGCCGTGCATATGTAATACTGCTTTTCATACAGAACTGCCGGCCGGCGCAAAATGCGCCGGCCGGCCGCTTATTTGCACGGGTCTGTCTGCTGTGTCGGGAAGCTGGAATAAACCGCTCCGGCCTCCGGCACGATTCCGGCGGCGCGCGCCAGCTCGGACACGGTGCAGAATTCATAGCCCTGCGCCTGCAGTGCGTCGACCGCGGCCAGCGCCGTCTCCACCGAGCGCATGGAAAGCTCGTGCATCAGAATCACCGAGCCGTCCTCGGCGTGCTGCAAAATGGCGCTGAGGCTGTGGCGGCTGGCCTCTTTGTCCCAGTCGCGCGGGTCGACCGACCACAGAATCACTGCCTGACCGGCGTCCTTTGCCGCCTGTGTCAGCGCTTCGGAGTACAGCCCGCCCGGCGGCCGGAACAGGCGCGGCGTCACGCCGCAGCATTCGCGCACCGCCTCGATATTTTCGCACAGGTCGTCGTATACCACCTCGCGCGGCAGCTGGTGCATATAGTCGTGACAGCAGCTGTGCAGGCCGATTTCATGGCCCTCGGCCGCGGCGCGGCACAGCGCCTGCGGATAACGCGCCACGCGATAGGCGCAGACAAAAAACGTCGCCTTCACACCGCGGCTGCGCAGGCCGTCCAGAAGCGCCTCGGTAATCGGGCCGGAGGGACCGTCGTCAAAGGTCAGCGCCATATAGCCCTTTGGCCGGTCGGACGTGGCGGCACCCGCCGTCAAGGCCGGAAGCATCAGAAAGCAGAAAAAAATCGCGGCAAACCGCCGTTTCATATCGCATCGTCCTTTCCGTATTCACGATTAGTATGCGCATTTTTCTGCGGAAGATTTGACGTTGCATCGAAAATCGGTTACAATATCAGCAATGTGATTTTCTGCCTGTACGGGCATATTTTTGACGTGGCGCCGAGGTTTTTATGCTGGACAAACTGAAACTGGTTGAGGAACGATATCTGGAGGCTGCCGAACGCATGGCGCAGCCGGAATTTTACAACGACCCGAAAGCCGCGGCGCGGCTGATGAAGGAGCAGAAGCAGCTGGAGCCGATCATCACCGCCTACCGCAGCTACCGAAAAACCGAACAGGAGCTTGCCGATCTGCGGGAGATGATGGCCTCGCCGCTGGATGCGGAGATGAAGCAGCTGTGTCAGGAGGAATTCTCCGAGGCAAAGACGCGGCTTGAGCAGCTGGAGCAGGAGCTGAAGCTGCTGCTTCTGCCGCGCGACCCGAACGATGAAAAAAGCGTTATCATGGAGATCCGCGGCGGCGTTGGCGGCGAGGAGAGCGCGCTGTTTGCGCACAGTCTGTTCCGCATGTACACGATGTACGCCGATTCGCGGCGATGGACGGTCGAGCTGCTCAACTATAACGAGACGGAGCTTGGCGGCGTGAAGGAGGCCGACTTCATGATTCACGGCGACGGCGCGTATTCGCGCCTGAAATTTGAATCCGGCGTCCACCGCGTCCAGCGCGTGCCCGAGACCGAATCCGGCGGGCGCGTCCACACCTCCACCGCGACGGTCGCGGTTCTGCCCGAGATGGAGGAGGCGGAGGTCGATATCCGGCCCGAGGACATCGAGATGCAGGTGTTCCGCTCGTCCGGCGCAGGCGGCCAGCACATCAACAAGACCTCATCCGCCGTGCGTCTGATTCACAAGCCCAGCGGCATTGTCGTCTCGTGTCAGGAGGAGCGCTCGCAGGTGCAGAACCGCGAACGCTGTATGCAGATGCTGGCCTCCAAGCTCTATCAGATCGAGCAGGAGCGCATCAGCTCCGCCGTGACCAGCGAGCGGCGCAGTCAGGTCGGCACCGGCATGCGCAACGAGCGCATCCGGACGTATAATTTCCCGCAGGGCCGCGTGACCGATCACCGCATCGGACTGACGCTGTATAAGATCGATTCGATCATGGACGGCAATCTGGACGAGCTGATCGACGCGCTGGTCACGGCCGATCAGGCCGAAAAGCTTCAGCATTCGGAGCAATGAAAGAGGATGTTTCTTTGAAAACCACGCTTTTTACGGAATTTTCCGATGAAAATATCGCGCGCGGCGCACAGATTCTGAAAAACGGCGGCCTGCTCGGCATTCCCACCGAGACGGTCTACG
This sequence comes from uncultured Oscillospiraceae bacterium, assembly GCA_934661735.1. GTDB lineage: Bacteria > Bacillota > Clostridia > Oscillospirales > Oscillospiraceae > CAG-170. Next base: position 20,608 of record CAKUJN010000027.1, on the reverse strand, counting down.
GTCTGGGCGCAAATGCGCTGGACGCCGACGCCTGCCGCCGCATCTATGAGGCCAAGGGCCGTCCGCAGGACAATCCGCTGATCATCCATGTGCCGGACAGCAGCTGGCTTCCGCGCTACTGCCGCGAGGTGCCGGAAAGCGCCTACCGGCTGGCGGAGGCATTCTGGCCGGGGCCGCTGACCATGATCCTGCCGAAGCGGGAAATTGTGCCGGCGCGCACAACCGGCGGGCTGGATACGGTCGGCGTGCGCTGTCCGAACCATCCGGTCACGCTGGCGCTCATCCGCGCGGCAGACGTGCCTGTCGCTGCGCCATCGGGCAATACCTCCGGCCGTCCCAGCCCCACCACGGCTGCGGACATGATGGAGGACATGGACGGAAAAATCGACGGCGTGTTTGACGGAGGGCCGTGCCGCGTGGGCGTGGAGTCCACGATTATCGACCTGACGTGTACGCCGCCGCGCCTGCTGCGGGCGGGCGGGCTTCCGCTGGAGGCGCTGCAAAGCGTCCTTGGCGAGGTGATTGTGGACAGGTGCATCACCCAGCTGATGACCGGCGACGAGCGCCCGAAGGCGCCGGGCATGAAATACCGCCACTATGCGCCGAAGGCGCCTGTCACGGTTGTGACCGGCGACGGCGTAAAGAGCGCCGGATATATCCGCGCGCACGCGCCGGCAGGCGCGGGCGTGATCTGCTTTTCCGAGTTTGCGGCGCTGTTTCCCGAGCAGGTCGTCCACGACCTTGGCCCTGAGGGGGACAAGTCCGAGCAGGCGCGCCGCGTTTTTGACGCGCTGCGCGCGTTTGACGCGACGGCGGTTTCGGAAATCTACGCCCAGTGCCCCGACGACGCGGGACTTGGCCTTGCCATCGGCAACCGCCTGAAAAAGGCGGCGGGCTTTCATGTGGTGGAGGCGGGGGAATGCTGACCATCGGCGTGACCGGCGGCACCGGCTGCGGTAAAACGGCGTTTTTGCGCCGGATCGAGGCCCGCGGCGGCGAGGTTGTGGACTGTGACGCGCTGTACTATGACCTGCTGCGCACGGACGGCGCACTGCGCGCTGCGTTGACGGACGCGTTCGGCGCAGTGTTTCTCCCCGACGGGAGTCTGGACCGAAAAGCGCTTGGCGCGCGCGTCTTTTCCGACGAAAAGCAGCTGGAGCGGCTTAACCGGATTGTTTTTTTCCACGTCTGCCGTGCCGTTCGGGAAATCCAGTCGCGTGCGAGCACGGCGGGATGCACGCTTTTCGCCGTCGACGCAATCAACCTGATGGAAAGCGGGCTTGCGGCGCTGTGCAGCGTCACGGTTGCCGTCCTTGCGCCCGAGTCGGTGCGCCTGCGGCGCATCATGGCGCGCGACGGAATCGATGAGCGCTATGCCGCCATGCGCATCCATGCGCAGAAGCCGGACGCGTTTTACCGCGAACACTGCCGCTATATTCTGGAAAACGGAGAAATCTCCCCAGAGGAGTTTTCCATACATGCAAATCAACTGATTGATCAGATTGTAAAGGAGAATCAGCCATGACAAAAGAAGAACGTGCAAAGCTGCTCTATCAGCCGAAGAACGGCTATGACCGCCTGACGGCGCAGGAAGAACAGGAAATGAACGCGTACTGCGAGGACTATAAAAAATTCCTCGACGCCTCCAAGACCGAGCGTGAGTGCGTTTTTTCCGCCATCCGGCTGGCGGAGGCGCGCGGCTTCGTTGAGTTTCAGCGCGGCATGGCGCTGAAGGCCGGCGACAAGGTCTACTGCAACAACCGCGGCAAGGCGATCATGCTGGCTGTCATCGGCAGCGAGCCGCTGAGCAGCGGCGCGAACATCGGCGCGGCCCATACCGACGCCCCGCGTCTGGACCTCAAGCCCAATCCGCTGTATGAGGACGCAGAGATGGCCTATTTCAAGACGCACCACTACGGCGGCATCCGCAAGTATCAGTGGGTCACTGTCCCGCTGGAGCTGCACGGCAAGGTCGTCCGCCGCGACGGCAGCGAGGTGTTTGTCAACATCGGCTCCGACCCCGCCGACCCACAGCTGGTGATCAACGACCTTCTGCCGCATCTGGGCCGCGAGCAGGGCAAAAAGCCCCTCAATGAGGCCATCCCGTCCGAATCGCTGAACATTCTCATCGGCGGCCGTCCCGAGGCAGACGACGAGGGCTCCGACCGCGTAAAGCTGGCCGTCATGCGCCTGCTGCATGAGAAATACGGCATCACCGAGGAGGACTTCATCTCCGCCGAGTTGGAAGCCGTCCCCGCCGCCAACGCGCGCGACATCGGCCTTGACCGCAGCTTCATCGGCGCGTATGGCCACGACGACCGCGTCTGCGCCTATGCCGAGCTTGCCGCCCTGTTTGCCGTGGAGCATCCGGCAAAGACCGCCGTGTGCATCTTCGCCGACAAGGAGGAAATCGGCTCCGAGGGCGTTTCCGGCATGCAGGGCGAGGCCTTTGAGACCTTCATGGCGGACCTGTGCCGCACCCAGAACGTCGACCTGCGCGAGTGCCTTGAGCGTTCGTTCTGCCTTTCCGCCGACGTGACGGCCGCCTATGACCCGAACTTTGCCGAGGTCTATGAGCGCCGCAACAGCGCCTATGTCAACTATGGCGTGGGCCTCTGCAAGTACACCGGCGCCGGCGGCAAGGGCGGCGCGTCCGACGCCTCTGCCGAGGTTGTCGGAAAGGTCCGCAAGCTCCTCAACGACAACGGCGTCATGTGGCAGATGGCCGAGCTCGGCAAAACCGACGCCGGCGGCGGCGGTACCGTCGCCAAATTCATGGCCAAACGCAACATCGATACGCTTGACGCGGGCGTGCCGGTCCTGTCGATGCACGCGCCGTTCGAGACGGTGGCGAAGCTGGACTGTTATATGACGTATCGCTGCATGAAGGCGATTTTTGAATCCATGTAAGGCTGGCGGATCTTCTCCGGCATAAGTGCGTTGCTTCGGACTCGACGTACACGCGGTACGCCTTCGTCCTTGCGCCTTCTTCTGCCGGAAAATCTCGCGCCGAATGGAGACGGGAGAGGCACGTTCCAGCGGGCTGAAAACTCCGGACGGCGGGTGCGCGCTTCCGACTGCATATGCAAATCCCCTCTGGCATACTGTATGCCGGAGGGGATTTCTTATGGAACAGTTCTGGCGGCTTCAGCCGCTGACATCAGGATTACAGACCGCACGGCTGCGCCGCCTTCGTGCGGAGTATCCGTTCGTCTATTCCAAAACGCTGACGAAAACGGCGCACGGACGGGCTGTCGAGGCGCTTCAGATCGGGCAGGGCGACACCAAGCTCCTGCTGACGGCGGGGCACCACGCCAACGAGTACATCACCAGCATGATGCTGTGGGAGCTGATTGAGCGCTACTGCCGCGCACTGTGCTGCGGCGGCACATTCGGCGGCGTTCCGGCCGGAGAGCTGTATCACAACGCCATGATCTACGCCGTTCCGATGGTCAATCCGGACGGCGTTGATCTGGTCACGGGCGCGATTGCAACGGATTCGGCGGAATACCGCGCCGCGCGGGAGATTGCCGCGCGGTATCCGGATATTCCGTTTCCGTCCGGCTGGAAAGCGAATCTGGACGGAACGGATCTGAATCTGAACTATCCGGCCGGATGGGACGATGCGCGGCGGATCAAGGCAGAGCTTGGCATAAGCGCGCCGGCGCCGCGCGATTACCCAGGGCCGCGCCCGCTGAGCGAGCCGGAGACGATGGCGCTGGCGGGCTATACCTGCTGTGTGCACCCCGATCTGGTGCTGGCGTGGCACACGCAGGGACGCGTCATTTATCACCGCTTCGGCGCACTGCGCCTGCCCAGGGGCGAGCAGCTGGCCGCGGCGTTTTCGGCCGTGTCCGGCTATGCGCTGGAGGACGTGCCGCCGGAGTCGGCAAACGGCGGCTATAAGGACTGGTTTATCCAGCGCTTCCGCCGGCCTGGCTTTACCATTGAGGCGGGGCTTGGCGAAAATCCGCTTCCGCTTTCGCAGCTGGAGCAGCTGTGCGGGGAAAACGAGCGCCTGCTGGCGCTGGCGATGCAGGAGTAGAGGGAATTTTTGTCCGGTTGGCACCGGAGGTGCCGTTGAATGCGGCAAAGCCGCAACTGTTGCTTCGCAGACCCACTTTTTCTGCCTTGCCAGAAAAAGTGGGCAAAAAGAGGCGCTGGAGAACGATTTATGGCGCTTACGCGCAGATTTTTCAGCGCCCTGTTCGGGCGCAAGGCCGATACCTTTCCAATAGCTTATGGTTCCGACAAATGTACCACACGCAGTCGCGGATAGTTGACAGCGGGTCTTGGTTCTGCTCATTTCCGGAATACTCGGCAGTTAGAATTCTGCACAGCAGGTTGTAGGGGCCGATGCCCACATCGGCCCGCGCAGTGCGCACCGTTCTTACGAAAATCTGCGGCGAATCTGTCGGTTCCCATTGGGCTGATGTGGGCATCGGCCCCTACAAACCCGTAAGCAATATCAGAACCAAAAGCAATAGGAAAAATTACGGTTTTGCGCCCGAAGAGGGCGTTCAGGCCGCGGAGCGGCCAAAAAATCGCGCGCCTCAGCGCGCAATATAACGCGTCCCAAGCGCCTCTTTTTGCCTACTTTTTCTGGCGCAGCAGAAAAAGCAGGCCGTCGGAGACACAGTTGCGGTGTTACCACAAAAGAGGCAGTCCGGTGAAACCAGAAAAAGGGCCGATGTGGGCATCGGCCCCTACAACATGCTGTGCATGGATATTAGCTGGTTGGGTATTCCGGAAATGAGCAGAACCGAAATTGATGCAGTTTATCGACAACTGTGTGTAGTACATTTGTCGGAAGCGAAAGCTATCGGGAAAATAGCAATTCTGCGCCCGAAGAGGGCGTTCAGGCCGCGGAGCGGCCAAAAAATCGCGCGCGTCAGCGCGCAATATGGCGCATCTCCAAGCGCATCTTTTTGCCTACTTTTTCTGGCGCAACAGAAAAAGCAGGCCGTCGGAGACACAGTTGCGGTGTTACTGCACGCACGGCAGTTCGGTGCAAACGGACAAAAGCGCCGACAGATGGCGGCGCAAAAAGTGAGCCGCCCGAACGGGCGGCTCTGATTGCATATTCAGCTTCAGTTCTGCGACGATGCTGCCGCGCGGTAGACGCAGGCGTTGGGAATGGTGCGGCCGTCGGGCGTACCGGCGTTGGAGCAGCGGGTGACATACTCGCCGTTATACCACATCATGCCGCTGGTGCCGCCGTCGACGTTGATGGCCTGGGCGCAGTTGTGCCGCGCCAGAATCTGTGCGCAGACGTTGATGTCCGTGCCCGCGCTGCCGGAGGCGCCGCGGCCCTCGATCATCAGCATCAGGATTTCATACCGGTCGCTCTGACCGACGCAGGCGCGGGGATTGATCTCCGTCCACCAGTCGGTGACGAGGATTTCGCCGTCGACGATCATGGGCGGCTCGAATTCCAGCGCGTCGGTGCAGTTTTCGCTGACCGGATCGGTGGTCTGGCGGATGTACATCAGGTTGTCCTCATGGAACTCCATGCGGGCAAACTTGTGCCAGCTGGTGTTTTTGGCGTGATAATCGACGTTGTACTCCACGCCCTGCGCCATGCAGTAGCCGGACAGGCGGCCGCCGTTTCCGGCGCCCTGATTGCCATATTTGTCCACGTCGATAAAGCCGTTGGCCGGAATGCCCAGAATGCCGTCCTCGACGTTCTGGACGATTTCACCGACGCGCTCGCCGCAGCCCACGCCGAACGGGTCGGGGCCTTCCTCAATCTGGCTGGAGGTGCCGATGCAGAAGCGGGACGGGTCCTTGCCGACGGCAAGCACGCCGCGGTAGCCCGAGCCGGTGACGCGCACCAGAAGAATCTTGTTTGGTACGTCGACGGCCAGAACCTGCTCACCCATGGTGGTGTAGATGGTGGTGCCGTTGTCGTCCAGACCGGCTTCGTTGATGTAAATACCGCTCCAGCCGTTTGCAAGCGCCTCGGGATGCTCCAGCACCCACGACTCCATGCTGTCGCGGTCCAGCTCCCAGTACAGCTCATAGAACGCCTCGCGCTCCTGCGCCTCGATTTCCTCGGGCGTCAGCTCTCTGGGCGGCGTGATTTCCACCTCAATCTCGCGCGGACCGTCGGAGTCCGGCTGGTCGGAGGGGGTGACGGCAGGAGAGTCTGTATTGTCCGGTGTTTCCGTGCCCCAGGTGGAGGATTTGATTTCAAAGCTCTCGGCGGCCTTTGTGTTGCGGTCGACGACGGCCTGCACCACATCCTTCGGCAGCAGCGCCGTGGCCAGCCACTGGTGCCGCATGGTGGAAAGCGCGGTGTTGATATAGGTGGTGCGCCAGTAGGAGACGAAGGAATTGTCGGTATAGACGGCGAAGAAGTACAGACCCTCAAGGCACAGAATGACTGCCAGCCAGATGGCAAGCACCTTGAGCGGTTTTTTCTGCTTTTTGGGCTTTTTGTTTTTGGCGATGCGCGCGCCGGTGCGCGAGCTGCCGAACAGTTTGACCTGATTGCTCATGCTTTTGCGGCTCCGATTCTGAAGGATGGCGGGAAAACGGGAAATTCCGTTCTGCCGGAGGGCAGGAGACGGGACGCTCCCCGAGGAATATGCGGTTTTGCGATGCAGTGTCCGCCAAAAGGCGGCTTATCTTTCAAATTATACCACAGGCCGCGGAAAAATGCAAATTTCAGCAAAAACTTTCCATCCGCCGGACGGCGGCAGAAAAGCGGGGCAGAGCAGACGCTCTGTCCCGCCGGTGTCCGCCTGCGCGGGTCTATTCCGCCGCGGCCGCGGCGGGGTGATACGCCCAGATGTTCGGCAGGCCGCGTCCCTCCGGTATTGCCGTGTTGGAGCAGCGCGTGACGACCTCGCCGTCGTACCACATGATGGCGCTGGTGCCGCCGTCGACATTCAGCGCCTGCATGCAGCCATGCTGTTTGAGCAGCTGTGCGCAGGTGTTGACGTCGGTGCCGAGAATGCCGTCCAGCGGGCGGCGGCCCTCGACGACCAGCATCAGAATCTCGTATTTGTCCGACTGGCCGATGCATGCGCGCGGATTGGTCTCAATCCACCAGTCGGAGACCAGAACCTCGCCATCGACGATCATGGCGGGCTGGAATTCCATGGCGTCGGTGCACGCCTCGTCCACCGGCGCGCTGGTGTCGACGATATAGAACAGGTCGTTTTCGCGCAGCTCAAGGCGCTTATACTTGTTGTTGCCGTAGTTATAGTAGTGCTCGCCGTAGGGCGTGCCGCTGCTCATCATATAGCCGGCCAGACGGCCGCCGTTTCCGGCGCCCCAGTTGCCCTGCGCGTCAATGTCGATAAAGCCGCTGGCCGTCATGGCCAGAATCGTATTTGTCCGCTGTGCGATTTCACCGCAGGTCTGACCATAGCTGCCAAGACCCTCGGAGGCCTCGAGGCTCAGCTGTGACGGCTCCTTGCCCACGGCCAGCACGCCGCGCCAGCCGGAGCCCTCCACGCGCAGCAGGAGAATTTTGTCCGGAACGTTGATTGCAAGCACCTGCTCGCCGTAGATGCTGGTGATGGAGGTGCCGCTGTCGTCCAGACCGGCCTCGTTGATGTTGATGCCCGCCCAGCCGTTTTCCAGCGCCTCGGGATGCTCGGCCAGATACGCCTCCATCGACGTCTCGTCGATCTCCCAGAACAGCGCGTAGAATTCCTCGCGGGCACGGGATTGAAGCTCGGCCTCGGTTGGCTGCGCCGGCGCCTCCGGCGCTTCGGGCACGTCCGGCTGTGAGGCTGGTACGTCCGGCGTGTCCGGCACGGTGTCCGTGCGGTCCCAGCTGGTTGTGGCGGCGGGGGTGTCCATGATCTCCGTTACCTTTGCGTTTTCGTCGACGACGGCCTGTATCACGTCCTTCGGCAGCAGCGCCGTGGCCAGCCACTGGTGCCGCATGGTGGAAAGCGCGGTGTTGATATAGGCCGTGCGCCAGTAGGAGACAAAGGCGTTATCGGTATAGACGGCGAAGAAATACAGCCCCTCCAGACAGAGCAGGACGGCAAGCCAGATGGCGAGCGTTCTGAGCGGCCTGCGCGGCTTTTTCGCGGCGCGCGCCACACGCGCCGCCGAGCGGCTGCTGCCGAAAAGCTTGAGTTGGTTCATGGTAAAATGCGATGCTCCCTGTGTGCGGAATGCGAAAATTCGTATAGCGCATTTTAGCACAGAGGGAGAGCGGATTCAATTTTTCGGACGAAATCTTCACAAAGAATTCAGAATTCAGAGATTTTCTGACAAAAAACAGAGCCGCCGCGCAAATGGCGCGGCGGCTTTTCCCGCGAAGCGGGATTATTTCTGCGGGAGCGGGAAGCTGCGCACGGCATAGCGGAGCTTGCCGGAGGCGGTCGGCGCGATTTCGTCAACCGGCTCGCAGCGCAGATCAATACCGGTCAGGACCGCGCGGGCCTCCGCAAGGAGCGCTTCGCGCTCGTCGTCGTGCTCGGGCTGCTGCACCAGATACAAAACGGCATGCGCCGGATCGGTCTGGACCAGCTGGAACTGTAAAACAGAGGCATAGCGCCGCGCAAGCTGGCCGATAAAATTGCCGTGAATCAGCGTTCCGTCCGGCAGGAGGAACAGCGCGTCCTCGCGTCCGCCGACCTGATCCAGCGTTGGCAGCGTGACGGCGCAGCCGGAGCACGGCGCGGCGCTTCGCGCGCCGGTGTCGCCCAGCAGATAGCGCGGGCGCGGCATGATGTGGTTACACAGATCGGTCACGGCCAGCACGCCGTCGGTCCCGTCCGGAACCGGCTGGAGCGTGACGGGGTCCAGAACCTCGATCAGTGCGTTTTCCACCGTGATGTGCAGCTTTCCGCAGGCGGGACAGGTATAGGCGAGAATGCCGGCGTCGCGCGCGCCGTATTCATTGGCGACGGGACAGCCGAAAACCTCACGCAGAAGCTCGGCCTGCTCGGGGTGGAGCGTTTCGGAGGTGGAGACGACGGCCTTCAGCTTTTTCAGCCGCAGCAGCTGCCGGTGCGGCTGAAGCAGGCGCGCGAACGCGTACAGCGCGCTGGCATAGCCGTAGAGGTATTCGGGCTGATAGCGGTTGAGAAAATCGATGCGCTCGCGCAGCGTCTGCCCGTTCAGCTCATACGCCGACAGAATGACGCGGTTTTTCAGCAGGCGTTCGCGCGCCGCGTGCTTTGCCTGCGCGTTCTGACCAAGCTCGATGGGATTGCCCCAGATCATGACGCTCCGGCTGCCGAACGTGATTCCGTACCAGCTCAGTCCGCGCCAGCGCGCGGCCTCATACTGCTCAACCTGTGCGCGGTCCATGAAAAAGCGCAGCGGCTGGCCGGTCGAGCCGCCGGTGACATTGGCAATCCGCGCGGCGGCGGGAATCGACGTGTTGAGATACGCGTCAGGATTGGCGCGGATGTCCGTCTTGCGGACGGGCGGGAGCCGCCGGAGCGCGGCGAACGGGTCGGCGTGAATCTCATCCTCAGTCAGGCAGCCCTGATAGGCGGGGACATGCTGTACGCAATCCAGCAGCAGCGCCTCCAGCCGTTCGCGCTGAAGCGCATGCAGCGCCTCGGGCGCGGCGGCCTCGGTCTGCCGCAGGGCGCGGTAGTATTCGCGGATATGGTTGCCTCTGCGCTTTTCCATCAGGGGATAGAGCGCGTGCTCGATCATCAGTTTTTGCAGCGGTGCAAACATAAAAGCCTCCATGTATTCTTTCTCTGCGGCGATGCCGCGCCGCGGCGCGGCGCCGCTTTACTGGGATTCCTCTGCCGTCGGAGCGGGCAGAAACCAGTCGAGATATTCAACGGGATTCTGTACCGCGCCGCGCGTGGTGAAAACGGCGTAGTTCTTGAACAGAACGGGCGTGATATAGCCGCGGTCACACAGGCGCTTGTACAGGTCATAGGTGTTGCCGCTGTTCAAAAGCGCGCGGCTGCACAGGTTTTCCATTGTGCTGTCAGCGAGATAGCCGTAACTGAGCGAGCCGCCGCTGCGGAAAAACGGACTGAGGTCAAAGTTCGGTGAAAGCCGAACCTCGCCGTAGTACAGATCGAAATTTCCGTTTGCCAGCGCGCTGGCGTACTCGTCATAGTCCAGCGACTTGAGCGTCAGGCGGAAGCCAAGCTCGTTGAGCGCGTTGACGACGGCCGTGGCGGCCTGCACACGCTGATAGCTGGACGAGCAGACAATCATTGTGCCGCTGCACGAAACGGCGTAGCCAAGCGACGTGACATAGAGGTCCAGCACGCCGTCGGCGTCCATGTCCTCCACGCTGGCGCTTTCCAGCCGGTCATAGAATTTCGGCAGGCTGTAGCTGTAGGTGTTGGCAAGCTTGACGTCGTAGCAGTCCGCCTGCGGCGCGGCCGGCAGGACGGCCGCCTGCGCAAAGCCGCCGGCGTTTTCCGTGACGATGGTCTCGCGGTCGATGGCGTAGGTGATTGCGCCGCGCAGACCGTAGTTGGAAAAGACGTTGCTGCCCAGATTATAGCCGATGTACTGCATGATGGTCGTGTTTCCGGTCCACAGCTCATAGTCGTTGTGGAAGTTCACATACGCCGCGGAGTTCGGGTCGGAAAGCACGATGTTGACGTTTTCATACTCGAAATTGTCACGGATATCGGCGGCGGTCGTCGCGTGTGTAAGCGTGATGAACGGGAAGTCCACCAGCGGCGCGGTATCCTGCCACCAGCTCTCATTGCGCTCGAGCGTGGTGTTGTCGAGGAAAACATATGGGCCGGAGCCGAGGGGGACGTCCTCCTCCGCCTGATCGACGGGAATGATGGGGATATCCAGCAGGACCGGCAGCGCGCCGTAGGCCGTGCGCGTGGTCAGAACCAGCGTCCGGTCGTCCTGCGCCACGGCGCTGGTGATGCAGTTGAGGCGGTTGCCGTAATAGTCCGAGTCCTTTGCCGAGTTGATGGAATACGCCGCGTCGGCGGCGGTCACGGGCGCGCCGTCGGAAAAGCGCGCGCCCGATTTCAGGGTTACGGTCGTCGTCATGCCGTCGTCCGAGACAAAATAGCTCTCCGCCAGAACCGGAACGGGGGAGAAGCTGCTGTCCACGGCGAACAGCGGCTCATACAGAAATGAGAGAATTACACGATTGTTCAGACTGACGCAGCGGTACGGATGCAGGCCGTAGCTCAGCTGGTACGCAAGGCCGAAGGCGGTGAGTCCCTGGGAGATTTCGGTGATGGGCGCCATATTTTCCGGCGCGGTGGAGGCCGTCGTGCCGTCGGATGAGTCCGGCGAATCTGTCGCCGGATCTGTGGAGATGCCCAGCACCTCGCGGAACCAGCCCGCGCCCGCGCCGCTGCATCCGCACAGGCTCAGACAGAGCGCCAGCGCCAGAAGCGCCGCGCAGATTCGTTTTTTCATGGCAGCTTCCTTTCCTGTGCCGGACGCGGGAGCATGATCACCGCGGCGAGCGAGCCGCGCTCGCCGCCGGTCACGCGGTGTGACCAGAAGCGGTCCGGCCGGCACATGGTGCATTCGGCGCACACATCAATCCGGCGGACACCCGCGCGCTGAAGCCACAGACGGCACAAAAGCTTGTTGTCCACATGGTATTTTTCGCCGCGGCGCTGAATAAACGCCTCGGCCTCGGGGCCGAGCGCGTCCAGCATGGCCTGCGGCACGTCGCCGTCCGTCTCAAAGCAGCACTGTCCGATGCTCGGGCCGATGGCGGCGCGGATGTTCTCCGGCTTACAGCCGAATTCGCGCGTCATGGCCTCCACAGCCTTCTGCGCGATGCCCTGCGCCGTGCCGCGCCAGCCAGAGTGCACCGCGCCGATTGCGCCGCGCACGGGGTCGTACAGCAGGATTGTCGCGCAGTCCGCGCCGAAGCAGACCAGCGCCGCGTCCGGCTCGTCGGTGATCAGGCCGTCGCAGGCCTCGGCCTGCGGACGGTACAGGCCCGTCCCACGGTCGGCGCGGCCGGCGCGGCGGACAATATCCGTGTGCAGCTGGCGCGTGAAAACCGTGTCCTCCGGACGGAAGCCCGTGGCTTCGCCGAGAATGCGGTAGTTTTCCAGCACGTTTTCCGGCCGGTCGCCGCGGTGCGTGCCCAGATTCAGGCTGGCAAGACATCCCTCGCTCACGCCGCCGAAGCGCGTGGAGAAGCAGTGGACGCTTCCGGCAAGCGCGTCGGCGGTCAGATATTCCAGCGTATCGCGTTTGATGGTGTGAAACATAATGCTCCTTGCCGTATCAGACGGCGCGGCGGCTCAGTTCTGGCCGCGCTCGGCCGCCAGGTCCTTGTCGCGGCAGCACTTTTTGTATTTTTTTCCGCTGCCGCAGGGGCAGGGATCGTTCGGGCCGACCTTGATCTTTTTGACCACGGGCTGGCGCTTGACAGTGCGGTCGCCGCCGCCCTCGCCGGTGACCTTTGCCACGCGCTCGCGCTTGATCTCGGCGTCGGTTTTCAGACGGAATGCGAACAGACGGCGGACGATTTCCTCCTTGATCGTGGACATGAGTGCCTCGAACATCGCAAAGCCCTCGCGCTTGTACGCCACGACGGGGTTATCCTGCGCGTAGGCGCGCAGACGGATGCCCTGACGCAGGTCGTCCATCGCGTCGATGTGGTCCATCCAGTATTCGTCCACGACGCGCAGCGTGATCACGCGTTCAACCTCGCGCATGACGGGCGCACCGTACTGCTGCTCCTTCTTTTCGTATGCGCGGGTCAGAAGCTCCATCAGATGCTGCTCGGCGCCGTCGCGCGTGAGCTTCGGAAGCTCCGCCTCCGGCACGACCCACGAGCCGAGCGGAAGATACACGCCCTCAAAGCGGCGCAGCAGATCACGGAGCTGCTGGGGCTCGGTCAGATGCGTCTGCTCGCCGAATACGCTGCGTACCGCGCCGGAGACGACAAACTGCATCATGGCGTGGATGCTGCGCTGGAGATCCTCGCCGTCCAGCACCTGCTGGCGCTGCTCATAGATGATCTTACGCTGGACGTTCATCACGTCGTCGTATTCCAGCACGCTCTTGCGGACCTGATAGTTGCGGCTTTCCACAGTTTTCTGCGCGTTTTCAATTGCACCAGAGAGAATCTTCGCGTCGATGGGCGTATCCTCGTCGATGCCGAGCGTTTCCATCATGTTCATCATCCGCTCGGAGCCGAACAGGCGCATGACGTCGTCCTGCATCGACAGATAGAAGCGTGTCTCGCCGGGGTCGCCCTGACGGCCGGCGCGGCCGCGCAGCTGGTTGTCAATCCGGCGGGACTCATGCCGCTCGGTGCCGACGATGAACAGACCGCCCGCCGCGCGGACCTTGTCCGCCTCCGCGTCAACCTCAGGCTTGTGGCGGGCATATGCCTCGGCATAGGCCGCGCGCGCGGCCAGAATCTCGGGATCGGCGGTTTCGGCAAACGAGGTGCATTCGGTAATCAGCGCCTCGTCCATGCCGCTTTTGCGCAGATCGCTTTTGGCCATGAACTCGGCGTTGCCGCCCAGCATGATATCCGTGCCGCGGCCGGCCATGTTCGTTGCGATGGTGACGGCGCCAAGGTGGCCCGCCTGCGCGACGATTTCGGCCTCCTTTTCGTGGTGCTTGGCGTTCAGGACGTTGTGCGCAATGCCCTCGCGCCGGAGCATCTGCGAGAGCAGCTCGGATTTTTCAATGGAAATGGTGCCGACCAGAACGGGCTGGCCCCTTTTGTGGCATTCCTCGATCTGACGGATGACGGCGCGGAACTTGCCGGCCTCGGTCTTGTAAACGACGTCGGGGTCGTCGATACGGATAACGGGCCTGTTCGTCGGGATTTCCACAACGTCCAGATTGTAGATACCCTCGAATTCCTCCTCCTCGGTCAGGGCCGTGCCGGTCATGCCGGAGAGCTTTTTGTACAGACGGAAGAAATTCTGGAACGTGATGGTGGCGAGCGTCTTGTTTTCGCTTGCGACCTGCACGCCCTCCTTGGCCTCGATGGCCTGATGCAGGCCCTCGTTATAGCGGCGGCCGTACATCAGGCGGCCGGTGTACTCGTCGACGATGATGACCTGTCCGTCCTTGACGACGTAGTCGATATCGCGCTTCATCAGGCCCCGCGCCTTCATGGCCTGATTGATGTGGTGCGAAAGCGTGGCGTTTTCCACGTCCGCAAGATTCTCCACGCCGAAGAATTCCTCGGCCTTTTTGATACCGGACTGCGTCAGGCTGACGCTGCGGTCCTTTTCCACGACGACATAGTCGCAGTCATAGTCGTCCTGAAGCTCCTTGTCGTCGGTGGAGGCAAACACCTGCTTTTTCAGGCGGGAGACGAAATAGTCGGCCATCTCGTACAGCTTGGACGATTCCTCGCCCCTGCCGGAGATGATCAGCGGCGTTCTGGCCTCGTCGATGAGAATCGAGTCGACCTCGTCGACGATGACGAAATTGTGCCCGCGCTGGACCATTTCAGACTTGTAAATGGCCATGTTGTCGCGCAGATAGTCAAAACCGAATTCGTTGTTTGTGCCGTAGGTGATATCCGCGGCATAGGACTCGCGCCGCTGCGCGGGCGTCAGATCGTGGATGATCAGGCCGACGGACAGGCCGAGAAAGCGGTAGACCTTGCCCATCCACTCGGCGTCACGCTTGGCCAGATAGTCGTTGACCGTGACAATGTGCACGCCCTCGCCCGTCAGGGCGTTGAGATAGGCGGGGAGGATGGCGACCAGCGTTTTGCCCTCGCCGGTTTTCATTTCGGCGATGCGGCCCTGATGCAGGACGATGCCGCCGACGACCTGTACGCGGTACGGCCGCAGGCCCAGCACGCGGTCGGCCGCCTCGCGGCAGACGGCAAACGCCTCGACCAGAAGATCGTCCAGCGTTTCGCCGTTTGCAAGCCGCTCTTTGAATTCGGCGGTTTTGGCCTTCAGCTCGTCGTCGGAGAGCTTGCGGTACGGCTCGTCCAGCGCCATGACGGCGCTGACCAGCGGCTCCAGCTTTTTGACCTCGCGCTCGGAGCGCGTTCCAAACAGTTTTGTAAACAGACCCATTTTACATACCTTCCTGCGCCGCAGTCCGGCGCAATGTATAATTCTGCATTCTGATGATGAATTATATCACACAAGGCGCGGTAAAAAAAGAAGAAATTGTGAATTTACCGGCGTGCGCACGCTTGATTTCGGCGCGGCCTGCCTGTAAAATGAAGTCGAATTCAGGACCGTCCGCCGCGTGAAAGGAGAAGCCCATCATGTCCATTCGTCTGGTCGCCGTCGACGTCGACGGCACGCTGGTTACGGCAAAGCAGGAAATTCTGCCGCGCGTGCGGCAGGCCGCGGCCGACGCGGCGGCGCACGGAGTCGAGCTTGCGCTGTGCACGGGCAGAAGCCCTGGTGAGTGTGATTATATTCTGGACGCGCTGCCGCAGCTGCGCTATATCGTCGCGTACACCGGCGCGCAGGTGCTGGATCTGCGCACGGGCGAAAGCCTGTACCACTGTCCGCTTTCGGCGGACGACGCAAGGCTGATTTACAGCCGTCTGCGGCGCTATGACGGCCTGGTCAATTTCTTCTCCGGCGGAATTGTGTACAATTCCGGCCCGCAGATGGAGAATTTTGACCGCTATTATATCCCGTCCGTCCGGATGCTCTTTGCGCACGGGCACAAAATCGTGGACGATCTGGACGGCATGATCACGCGCTGGGACGCGCCGGTGGAAAAGTTCTACGTCAAATACGCAAGCGAGGACGAGCACCGCCGCGCAAAGGAGGACCTCTCCCAGCTTCCGTATTTTGTGACCGAGGCGGGCTTCATCGATCTGGAGGTCATGAATCCGGACACGGACAAGGGCGTCGCGCTGGCGGCGCTGGCGCAGAGGCTCGGCCTCCGGCGCGAGGAGGTCATGGCCATCGGCGACAGCAGCAACGATGCGGCGACGCTCCGGTACGCGGGGACGGCCGTGGTGATGGAAAACGGCAGCGAGGCGCTGAAGAAAACGGCGGATATTATCGCGCCGTCGAATGAAAAGGGCGGCGTGGCCGATATTCTGGAAATGATCGTGCGGGGGGAAATCTGAAATGGGAATTGAAAATCTGACGCTGCCGATGGTGCTGATTGTGGCGGTCGGCGTGTTTCTTGCGTCGTTTACCGACGCCATTGCGGGCGGCGGCGGAATCATCTCCGTGCCGACATATCTGATTGCGGGACTGCCGATGCACATGGCGCTGGGCACGAACAAGCTCTCTGCGGGAATCGGTACGTTCGCGTCCACGGCGCGTTATATCAAAAACGGCTGTGTGGACTGGAAGCTCGGCATTCCGTCCATCGTGCTGGCGCTGATTGGTTCATATTTCGGCACGAGGCTCCAGCTGATGCTCAGCGAGGTGTATCTCAAGTATCTGCTTCTGATTGTGCTGCCGGTGGTGGCGTTCGTCGTCCTGCGGCAGCGGAAATTCCCCGAGGAGCGCGGCGAGATCGACCCGAAAAAGCAGATGGCGATCGTCTGGACGGCGGCGCTGGTAATCGGTGCATATGACGGCTTCTACGGTCCCGGGACCGGCACGTTTCTGCTGCTGGTGTTCTGCAATCTGGGAAAGCTGGACGTGCGCACGGCCAGCGGCAATGTCAAGCTGGTCAATCTTTCCTCCAATATCGCCTCGCTGTTCACCTCGCTTTTGAGCGGGAAGGTGTTTCTGGCGCTGGGGCTCATCGGCGCGGTGACGTCCATCGCCGGACACTACATCGGCGCGGGCCTTGCCATCAAAAACGGCTCGAAGATCGTCAAGCCCACCGTGATTGTCGTGCTGCTTCTGCTGGCGGTCAAGGTGGTGCAGGAGCTGATCACGGGATAATCCGCCGCGCTGCGGCGTTATGACGTTAGGAACAGAAAGGAGCACGAAGAACATGAAAAAGTCCATCGGTATCCTCGGCGGCATGGGGCCGCTTGCCACGGCCGACCTGCTGCGCAAAATCGTCCTGCTGACAAAGGCGGAAAAGGACGGCGACCACATCCGCATCTATATTGACGACAACCCGAACATTCCCGACCGCACGGCGGCGATTCTGTCCGGCGGCGAAAGCCCGCTTCCGCAGATGCGCGATTCGCTGGGCAAGCTGGCGCTGTGCGGCGCGGACTGCATCATCATGCCGTGCAACACGGCGCACTATTTCCTGCCGCAGCTGCAAAGCGAGACGGAGATTCCGTTTATCAGCATGCTGGCCTCCACGGCGAAGGCGTGCGCGCAGCGCTACGCGGGAAAGTGCGCGGCGGTGCTGGCGACGAAGGGAACGCTTGCCACGGGGCTGTATGCCCGCGCGCTGGAGGCGGAGGGCGCTGCATATCTGATTCCCGACGCGGCGGAGCAGGATATGCTGATGCACATCATCTACGATGTGGTCAAGGCGTCGAAGCCGCTTGCGCCGGAGACGGAAAACTGGACGCGTCTGCTGGCGGACATGCGTGCGCGCGGCGCGGATTATTTCATTCTGGGATGCACCGAGCTTCCCATCGCGGCGCAGCAGATCGGTGCGGAGGGACCGTTTGTCGACCCGACCGAGGAGCTGGCGCGCGCGGCCATCCGCTTCTGCGGATATGAATGCGTGGACTGAGTTTTCCAGTTTTTCGGGAAAGTCAATTGGACAATATAGCAAAATTTACAGTTTGATTTTCTCGTAATCCTCCAAAAATATACTGACTGCACAAAAAATTCTTTACACTTCTTAACACCTCCTGCTATAATAATCGCACCGTGGAGGGTGAGAGCTTCACGGGAATGAGAGATTTTATGAGGTGAAAGGATTTATGGAAAAAAAGAAAAAACTGAGTCTGCCGGCATGGATATTTATCGGCATGCTTGCCGGTATCGCGGCGGGCCTTGCGTTCGCGTTTGCCGGACAGGGTGATTTTACCACCACATGGATCAAGCCCGTCGGCACGATCTATGTCAACCTGCTGAAGTTCCTGGTTGTTCCGGTGGTTCTGCTGTCTATCGCAGACGGCGTTATCTCCCTGAACGATCTCAAGCGCGTCGGCTCTGTCGGCCTGAAAACCTTTATCTACTACATGTGCACCACCGCCATCGCCGTCGTGATCGGCCTTGTGCTGGTCAACCTGTTCAAGGGCGCGTTCACGCCCCTGCCCTCCGCCGACCTCGGCACGCTGGAATATGAGGCCAAGGAAGCGCCCCATATCATGCAGGTCATCGTGAACATCTTCCCCGACAACTTCTTCAAGCCCATGGTCAATGCCGACATGCTGCCGGTCATCGTCATCGCCATCTTCCTTGGCGCGGGCGTTCTGGCCTCCGGCGAAAAGGGTGCGAAGGTCGGCGAGCTGATCAACTGCTGCTTCGAAGTCGTTATGAAGATCATGATGATGATCATCAGCTTCACCCCGATCGGCGTTTTCTGCCTGATGACCAACGTTGTTGCCGTCAACGGCCCGCAGATCATCGGCAAGCTGGCTCTGATCATCGGCGTCGCCTACATCGGCTACATCATCCACGTTGTCGTTGTCTATGGCCTGTCTGTCCGCTTCCTCGCCAAGATGAGCGTTGTGAAGTTCTTCAAGGGCATTTTCCCCGCCATGATCACCGCTTTCACGACGACCTCCTCCGCCGCGACCCTGCCGGTCAACATTGAGTGCTGCAACGCGCTGGGCGCGGAGCCGGAAATCAGCTCCTTCGTTCTGCCGCTCGGCTCGACGATCAACATGGACGGCACGGCCATCTATCAGGCGGTCTGCGCGGTCTTTATCGCCTGCTGCTACGGCATCGATCTGACGATCGGCGATATGGCCATGATCGTCGTCACCGCGACGCTGGCTTCCATCGGCACTGCCGGTACGCCTGGCGCGGGCATGATCATGCTGGCCATGGTTCTGACGCAGGTCGGCCTGCCGGTCGAGGGCATCGCGATCATCGCGGGCGTCGACAAGCTGTTCGACATGGGCCGTACCACGCTGAACATCACCGGCGACGCAACCTGCGCGCTGTTCATCTCCCGCATCGAGCGCGAGAAGAAGGCCAAAGCTGCCGCGAAGTAAGCGGAGGCAAAACCCAGGCATTTATTGTGCATATTCAACAAATACCCGCCGCTCTCTGCGGCGGGTATTTCACAATTTTTTCGGCAAACAGCTGCATGGGGTTGCATTTCCGGCTTGAAATGGTATACTGAGATAAGAACCGCTGTCCGTATGGCAGAAAGAAAAAATTACAGTGAGGTCGCAAGAAAATGAGTACTGCATACAAAAACCTTACCCCGACGCAGCTGAAGGCCGAATATGATGCCGTTCGTGCGGCATACGACGCGCTGAAGGCGAAAGAGCTGAAGCTGAACATGGCGCGCGGCAAGCCGGGAAAGGAGCAGCTGGATCTGACGTCCGGCATCCTGACGGTCCTGTCGAAGCCCGAGGACTGCATTTCCGAGGGCGTGGACGCCCGTAACTATGGCGAGCTGACCGGCCTGCATGAGGCAAAGGTGTACTGGGCCGACGTGCTCGGCTGCAAGCCGGAGGAGTGCTTTATCGGCGGCAACGCGTCGCTGACCCTGATGTACGATACCATTTCCAAAGCGTTTACGCACGGCCTGCTGCATTCGGAAAAGCCGTGGTGCAGGCTGGATAAGGTCAAATGGCTCTGCCCCGCGCCTGGCTATGATCGCCATTTCAAGGTTACGGAATCGTTCGGCTGCGAGCTGATCACCGTTCCCATGACGCCCGCCGGCCCCGACATGGATCTGGTGGAGCAGCTGGTAAAGGACCCTGAGGTCAAGGGCATGTGGTGCGTGCCGAAATACTCGAATCCCGACGGCATTATCTATTCCGATGAGACCATCCGCCGCATCGCCGCACTGAAGCCGGCCGCGCCGGACTTTACGCTGATGTGGGACAACGCCTACTGCGTGCATGAGTTCGACGGCGAGTTCGTGCCGTTTGACGACATCCTGACGCTCTGCCGTGAGGCGGGCAACCCCGATATGGTCTTTGAATTCGCCTCCACGTCGAAAATTACGCTCCCAGGCGCGGGCTTCTCCGTCATGGCCGCCTCGGTGGACAACCAGAAGTACATGGAAAAGCTGCTGAGCATCCAGACCATCTCCTATGACAAGGTCAATGCCCTGCGTCATGTGCGTTATCTCAAGGATAAGGCGCACACGCTGGCGCTGATGAAGGAGCATGCGAAGATTCTGAATCCGAAGTTCCAGTGCGTCCTGCGCAAACTGGACGAGCAGATTGCACCGCTGGGCATCGCGTCGTGGCAGCGCCCGAAGGGCGGCTACTTTGTCTCCTGCAATACGGCCCCGGGGCTTGCAAAGCGGACGCTGGCGCTGTGCAGGGAGGCCGGCGTCGTCATGACCGGCGCGGGCGCAACGTTCCCGTATGGAAAAGACCCGCAGGATTCCAATATCCGCATCGCGCCGTCGCTCCCGCCCGTTGAGGAGCTGGAGCAGGCGATGGACATCTTCTGCATCAGCATGCGGCTTGCCGCGCTGGAGCAGCTGATGGCATAAATCAAACGCAGCAACGGCAGAGCCCGCGCGAAAGCGCGGGCTTTTTTCGGCTTTGCCGGAGTGCTGTTGAATGCGGTGACACCGCAGCCGTCGCTTCGCAGACGATTCTGCACAGCACCTTGTAGGGGCCGATGGCGAGCGCAGCCGTCAGCGACGAAGGAGCGCTACGGATGCGGCCCACCCCTTGCGGGTGCAC
>CAKUJN010000026.1 GCA_934661735.1 uncultured Oscillospiraceae bacterium | reverse complement strand
CAAAACAAGAACAAACAAAATGGCTTTGGTATCTGCTATCATTTTGCTATCAAACAGGAAATGAGATTTTCAAAAATTGAGTGTTTTCAAGGCTTTGCAGCCCCTCATGTTCACTTTTTTCTCATTCCCACTCGATGGTGGCGGGGGGTTTGCTGGTGATATCGTACACGATGCGGTTGATGCCGCGGACCTCGTTGACGATGCGGGTGGAGACGCGGTCGAGGACGTCATACGGGATGCGCGCCCAGTCCGCGGTCATGAAGTCTGAAGTCGTCACGCCGCGCAGCGCCAGCGTGTAGTCATATGTCCGGCCGTCGCCCATGACGCCGACCGAGCGCATGGAGGTCAGGACCGCAAAATACTGGTTCATCTGGCGGTCGAAGCCCGCTTTCGCGACCTCGTCGCGGAAGATGAAATCCGCCTCGCGCAGAGTATCCAGCTTCTCCTTCGTGATATCGCCGATCACGCGGATGGCAAGGCCGGGACCAGGGAACGGCTGGCGCATGACCAGATACTCCGGCAGGCCGAGCTCTCGGCCGAGCTGGCGCACCTCGTCCTTGAACAGCATCCGCAGCGGCTCGATGATCTCCTTGAAGTCCACATAGTCCGGCAGGCCGCCGACATTGTGGTGGCTTTTGATGACGGCGGAATTCCCGAGACCGGATTCAATCACGTCCGGATAGATGGTGCCCTGCACAAGGAAATCAACCGCGCCGATCTTCTTCGCCTCAGCCTCGAACACGCGGATGAATTCCTCGCCGATGATCTTGCGCTTTGTTTCAGGGTCGCTGACGCCGGCGAGCCTTCCAAGGAAACGCGCCTCGGCGTTGACACGGATAAAGTTGATATCCCATTTGGAGAACGCCGCCTCGACCTCGTCGCCCTCATCCTTTCGCATGAGGCCGTGGTCGACAAAGACGCAGGTCAGCTGATTTCCGATGGCCTCGGCCATCAGCGCGGCGGCCACAGACGAATCCACGCCGCCAGAAAGCGCCAGAAGCGCCCTGCCGGAGCCGACCTTTTCGCGAACGGCACGGATCGCCGTCTGACGGTAGTCGGCCATGGTCCAACTTCCGCTCAGCTTACAGACGCGGTAGAGGAAGTTGCGCAGAATCAGCGTTCCCTCCTCGGTGTGATTGACCTCCGGATGGAACTGTACGCCGTAGATTTTCCGGCGCTCGTCGCAGATGCCGACCGTGGGACAGGCCGCGGAGTGCGCGCACAGGGTAAAGCCGTCCGGCACCTTTGCCATGTAGTCGCCGTGGCTCATCCAGGTGACGCTTTTTTCCTTCATGCCGTGGAACAGCTCGCACGCGGTGTCAAACCACGTCTCCGTCTTGCCGTACTCGCGCGCAGTATCGTCCTGCGCAGCGGTAACCCGGCCGCCCAGCGTGTGCGCAATCAGCTGACAGCCGTAGCAGATGCCCAGAATCGGCAGGCCCAGCGTGAAAATCGCCGGATCCACCTGCGGCGAACCCTCGGCATAGACGCTCTGCGGGCCGCCGGTGAAGATGAAGCCGGACGGCTTCAGCTGCATCAGCTCCGCAAGCGGCGTGGTGCACGGCTTTACCTCGCAGTAGACGCTGGCCTCGCGGACACGGCGCGCAATCAGCTGGTTATACTGTCCGCCGAAGTCCAGAACAATCACACATTCTCTAGCACTCATCTCAAACCTCGCTCAAAAATATTCTCACGCTGATGTTAGCATTTCCGCATTTCCTTGTCAATCCTTTTCCGCCGCCGCGCAGATTCGGAAATCGAATGGCCGTCATAAGCTGTGCAGTGTTTTTTTCGCCGAAGGGCGAAAAACGCCATTGACAAGCCCATCGCCAGCGTATATAATGTCACAGTAATTTTTTACCGGATGTCTCTGGCACAAGAACGTTGTCCACAGTACAGGAACATTCCGGTGCAGGAACGGAAACGCTTATGAGAAAACGGATCAGAAGGAAAAAGTCAACAGCAAGCTAAGACGCTCAGCATCAGGAGGAGCCGCGTGCCGCCTCCGTGCTGAGCGTCTCACTTTTTGGAGGAGCGTGTTTTATGAAAGCAACCAAGTATATTTTCGTCACCGGCGGCGTCGTTTCGGGCCTTGGAAAGGGCATTACCGCCGCATCGCTCGGCCGTCTGCTCAAGTCGCGCGGGCTGAAGGTCGCGGCACAGAAGCTGGACCCGTACATCAACGTCGACCCAGGCACCATGAGCCCGTATCAGCACGGCGAGGTCTATGTCACCGAGGACGGCGCGGAGACCGATCTGGACCTCGGACACTACGAGCGCTTCATCGACGAGGATCTGAACAAGTTCTCCAATCTGACCACCGGCAAGGTCTACTGGAACGTCCTGAACAAGGAGCGGCGCGGCGAATACCTCGGCTCCACGGTGCAGGTCATCCCGCACATCACGAATGAAATCAAGCAGTTTGTCTACGCCGTCGGCAAAAAGACCGACGCGGACGTCGTAATCACCGAAATCGGCGGCACCATCGGCGATATTGAGTCGCAGCCGTTTCTGGAGGCCGTGCGGCAGATCTCACTTGAGGTCGGACGGGAGAACAGCCTGTTCATTCATGTGACGCTGGTCCCCTATCTGCGCGGCTCGGACGAGCACAAGACCAAGCCCACACAGCACTCGGTCAAGGAGCTTCAGGGCATGGGCATCAACCCCAACATCGTCATTCTGCGCTGTGACGAGCCACTGGAGGAGTCAATCTTCAAAAAGGTGTCGATGTTCTGCAACGTCAAGCCCGACTGCGTAATTGAGAATATCACGCTCCCCGTGCTGTACGAGGCGCCCGTCATGCTGGAAAAGAGCGGCTTCTCCTCCATCGTCTGCCGCGAGCTCGGCATTGACGCGCCGCAGATTGACATGAGCGAGTGGAACGACATGCTTGCGCGCATCCACAACCGCACCAGAGCCGTGACCATCGGTCTGGTCGGCAAATATGTCCAGCTGCACGACGCGTATCTGTCGGTCGCCGAGGCGCTGCACCACGCGGGCTACGCGCTGGGCGCGCATGTCTATATCAAATGGATCGATTCGGAGACGATCACACGGGAAAACGTCGCAGAAACACTTGCCGACTGCGCCGGCGTGATCGTCCCAGGCGGCTTCGGCAACCGCGGCATCGACGGCAAGATCATCACCGCCGAATACTGCCGCACGCACAATCTGCCGTATCTCGGCATCTGCCTTGGCATGCAGGTGGCGGTGATTGCGTTTGCGCGCTATGCGGCGGGCCTGCCGCAGGCGGACTCCGGCGAGTTTGACCCCGACTCCCCCGACAAGGTCATCGACTTCCTGCCCGACCAGAACGATCAGGTCAACAAGGGCGGCACGCTCCGACTCGGCGCGTATCCCTGTCACATCAAAGAGGGCACGCAGATGTTCCGCGCCTACGGCAAAACGGAGATTCGGGAGCGGCACCGCCACCGCTATGAATTCAACAACGACTACCGCCAGCTGCTGAGCGACTGCGGTCTGGTCATCAGCGGCACGTCGCCCGACGGCTATATCGTCGAAACGGTTGAGGTGCCGGAAAATGATTTCTACATCGGCGTTCAGTACCACCCCGAGTTCAAGAGCCGCCCAAACAAGCCCCATCCCCTGTTTGTCGGGCTGGTGCGCGCGGCACTGGACAGAAAATCGTAAAGCACAGCCCGCCGGAGTCCTCCGGCGGGCTGCTTTTCAGTTTTTCGACATTTTTCCGAAAAAAGTTTACAAAATCGCTTTCTTTTTCACTTTATAATGTGTTATACTGCCAGAAACGATATTTTGGAGGCAGAAATCATGAACGAAAAGCAGTGGCAGAACGCCATGCAGAAGCGCCACTCCGTGCGCAGCTATCTGGCAAAGCCCATTGAGGCTGCGGCGCTGAGCGAGCTGAGCGCCGCCGTCCGGCAGTATAATCAGGAAAGCGGCCTGCGTATCCAGCTGGTCACGAACGAGCCGAAGGCGTTTTCCGGCTTTATGGCGCATTACGGACACTTCACCGGCGTGCGCAATTATATCGCGCTCGTCGCGCCGGAGATAGAAAATCGCGAAACCGTCGCCGGATACTACGGCGAAAGGCTGGTCCTGCTGGCGCAGGCGCTGGGCCTGAACACCTGCTGGGTGGCGCTGACCTATTCCAAGCGCAGGTGCCCCGTCATCATAAACCCAGGCGACAAGCTGGTCTGCGTCATTGCGGTCGGGTACGGCGTAAGCCCGGGGCGGCCGCACAAAAACCGGCCGGTGGAGGAGGTCTGCAACCTCTCGGACGGCTCGCCGGATTGGTTCCGCGCCGGAATGGAGGCCGTGATGCTTGCGCCGACGGCCATCAACCAGCAGAGCTTCTATTTTGCACAGGAGGGCAATCGTGTTGCGCTCACCAACAAGGGCGGCCCGTGCAGCAAAATCGATCTGGGAATCGCGAAGCTTCATTTCGAGCTTGGCGCGGGAATGGAAAACTTCATCTGGAGCGAATGAGAAAGGGACCGCCGGAGGCGGTCCCTTTTTCTTTCCCTGCGCGGGAGAAGCTGTAGGGGCGGACGACGCTGGCCACCCTTTTTTCGGTTTCACCGGAGGTGCCGTTGATGCTGCAACGCCGCAACTGTGCCTCCGGCGGCCTACTTTTTCTGTCTTGCCAGAAAAAGTAGGCAAAAAGATGCGCCGAGGACGCGTATATATTGCGCGCTCACGCGCGCGATTTTTATTTAACGCCCTATTCGGGCGCAAAATTGTTCGTTTACCTATAGTTCCGACCAATGTACTACACGCAGATGTGGGCAGACTGCATTAATTTCGGTTCTGCTCATTTCCGGAATACTCGGCCAATCTTGTTCATGCACTGCACCTTGTGCGGCGAATTCGAAATTGCCCAAATGGGCCGATGTGGGCATCGGCCCCTACAAACGTTTACAATAGAACGCAAATATTGTGCACCGTCGGCGCATACGTAGATGTCCAATTATTTCCATGGCAGCGTGTTTTGCAATCTCCCTGCGTGGCAACTGCTCCCGATGGGAGCGTTGTCCCCACGCAGGCGGCGCTGTAGTGTAGATTTGCAGAGAGTTTATCGTGTGTTGGCTATAATGTTTTTCTACGGGCTCATTCTGTGGCTTGCGGCACAACCCGATCCGCATCCAGCGTCTCTTTTTGCCTACTTTTTCTGGCAAGACAGACGGAACCAAATTGCAAACCAGCGAAGCGTTTGCAATTTGGAGAGGACGAGCAACGGAACGGACGAGACCTGCCGCTTGCGGCGGGGCGAGGGATTGCGTGAGGCTCCAAGAGCGCAAGCTTTGCGCCGCGCGATTGGCTTAGCCGAACGTATGCAGAGCGAAGCGTCGCTTGGAGTTTGTGAGGACGAGCCGCCGGAGGCACGGTTGCGGCGTTGCCACAAAAGAGGCAGTCAGGTGAATACCGGAAAAGGGCCGACAGTGTCGTCGGCCCCTACAGGGATATCCAAAAGAGAAACAGCGTACGGCGCAAGCCTCCGCCGGAGGCATGACGGCTACAGCCGCAGCTCCATGGCAATCTCGTCCTCCTCGCGCTCGGTCTCCACAAAGCCGAAGCTCTCATAGAACCGCTTTGCGGCATCGTTGCCCTCGACATAGCACAAAACAACCTTGCCGTATTTCCCGTCCTGCCGCATTGCATCCAGCACCAGCGCCGTCGCCGCGCGGCCGTATCCCCTGCCCTGATACCGCTCGTCAATGAAAAACTGGCTGAACACATACGCTGAAAGCGCATCACAGTCGTAATACAGGCCCATGCCGACCGGCGTCCGGTCATCGCAGGCCAGAAACGCGCGGCTTCCGGCGGCGCGGTAGGCATAGGCACGCGCCAGCATCACAACACGGTCGGCGACATACGGCTCCTGCGCGGGCGACACGCGCAGGGGTATGCGCCAATTGGTTTCATCCACATCAATCAGGTGTATCATGGCAGCTCCCTAAAGACTCTGATTTCTTCCCGGCGATTGACAAAGCCCCGCCGCCGGAGCGGTGGGGCCTGATTTCAGTCCTTGTTGAAAATCTTGAAGATCTCGTCGATATCGTCGATATCCTCGGTGACGGACGGCTTTGCACGTTCGCCGGCAGCGGAGTAGGCGCCGATGCGGTTGGCGGGCTGCTGCGTCTGGCGCTGCTGCTTGTCGTCAAAGCCGGTGGCGATGACGGTGACGCGCATCTCGTCCTCCATGGAATCGTTGAACGCCGCGCCGAAGATGATGTTCGCGTCGGGATTCGCGGCCTCCATGACGATATTCGCGGCGGTTTCCACGTCGTCCAGACCGATTTCGGTCGAGCCGGTGATGTTGATCAGGACGCCCGTCGCGCCATTGATGGAGGTTTCCAGCAGCGGGCTGGAAACAGCAGCCTTGGCGGCCATCTCGGCCTTGTCGCGGCCGGAGGCGACGCCCACGCCCATGTGCGCATGGCCCGCATCCTTCATGATGGCAGAAACGTCGGCGAAGTCGAGGTTGATGATGACGTTTTCGGAATATGCGACCAGCTCGGAGATGGAGCTGACCGCCTGCTTGAGCACGTCGTCGGCGATGCCGAAGGCGTTGGCAAACGTAATTTTCTGGTCAGTGACGAATTTCAGGCGGTCGTTGGGGATGATGATCAGCGAGTCGACCTTGTCCGAAAGATTGGCAATGCCCATTTCGGCCTGCTTCATGCGGTTTGCGCCCTCAAAGCGGAACGGCTTTGTCACGACGCCGACCGTCAGGATACCCGCCTCATGCGCCAGCTGCGCAATGATGGGCGCCGCGCCGGTGCCGGTGCCGCCGCCCATGCCGGCGGTAACGAACACCATGTCCGCGCCCTCAAGCGCCTGGGAAATGGCAGCCTTGGATTCCTCGGCGGAACGCTGGCCGATTTCGGGCTTGGAGCCCGCGCCCATGCCGCCGGTCAGCTTTTCGCCGATCTGCACCTTGTTCGGGCACTTGGACTTGTTCAGATCCTGTTTATCCGTATTGACCGCGACAAACTCGACGCCGTTTACGCCCGCGCCGATCATGCGGTTGATGACATTATTGCCGGCGCCGCCCACGCCGATGACTTTGATCGATACTACCTTATCTGCATACTCTGCCATTTGACTTCCTCCTATGTATATCACAGCGAATCTATCTGTAAAAACGCATAATGAAGCAGTTTATTCAATTTATTCTATACCGAAACACGTTCTGGGTCAATAGAAATTCTGCATTTTTCGCGGTTTTCGGTCATTTTTTTGCCATACCGGCCGCCGCGGACGCTTCATTCGCGCGAATAGAAGCGCGCGTCCTCGCTTACGGAGAAGCTCAGGTCGATGGTTCCCGCCTGATATTCGCTCAGGCTGTCGAGAATCACGCCCAGATACTGAATTTTGTAATCCAGCCGGTCGGTGCCGCCGAGGCGGATTTCATACTGCTCGTCGTACCAGACGACAATGTCGTAGTCCTTTTCCACGTTGATCGAGGCCACATGCTCCAGAACGCCGGTGCCGTCCAGCGCCGCGATGACCGCGAGCGCCGCGTTCAGTCCGTTCGGATTGGAGGAAGTGACGACCGCGCCGAGGGTCGGGCTGCTGATTGTCAGGCCGAGAATCTGCGGATGATCGGCCATGGCGTCGTTTGCGATCTGCTCAAGCGCCTTGCCGACGCCGTTGATCAGCCAGACGGCATTCGTCTCGGTCGCAACGGCAAACGCGGCGCTGCTTTCCTTGACGTCGATGATGACCGTATCGGGCATGGAGCGGCCGATGCTGACGCTTTCGACATACGGCAGAGCCGCCTGAATGCGTCCGGCCGCCTCGGGTTTGTTGAGCGTGAGGAGATTGTCGCCGGTCTGAATCTGCGACGCGTCGATGATCTCCTGCGCGGAATACAGAGAGTTCCCCTGTACTTCGATGCGGTTTACCTTGAAGAAAATGGCCACGCCGAAAATGACTGCCGCCACGACGGCCGCCATGATCAGAAGCCGTCCGCCGACGCCGCTGGAATTCTCGCGGCGGCGGGCGCTGCGGTCGCTTTTCCGCGGCCGCGTCCCTGTTTTTTTTGTTCTCATATCCATGCTCCTTTTCGGAGTGCGCTTTTGATTCCCTGATTATACACGATCCGGCATCAGATTTCTACATATTTTATCTCCGCGCCCAGTTTCCGGAGCATTTTCTCCAGATTATCATAGCCACGTTTGATGTGTTTTACTCCAAAAATCAAAGATTTTCCCTCCGCGCTCAGCGCCGCGACGACCATTGCCGCGCCGCCGCGCAGATCCTCGGCCAGAAGCTCCGCGCCGTGCAGGCGCTCGACGCCGCGCACCCGCGCGCAGCGCGCGTCCACAGTGATCTGCGCGCCCGTTTTGCGCAGCTGCGCCGCGTGGCGCAGACGATTTTCAAAAACGGTTTCGCAGAATTCGGTCGTTCCCGCCGCGCGCAGCAGCGCGGCCATGACCGGCGCCTGCGCGTCGGTTGGAAAGGCGGGATACGGCGCGGTTTCAATGCGCCCCGGCGATATCAGGCCGCCGCTCCGCCGGAGACGAAGGCCGCCGCGCTCGGAGGTGATGTCACAGCCCGCCGCGCGGAGCGTATCAATCACCGGAAGAAGCGTCCGCTCCTCCGTGCGCGTGAGCAGCACGTCGCCGCCGCAGGCCGCGGCCGCGCAGAGATATGTCGCCGTCTCAATCCGGTCCGGCAGGATGGTATACGTCGTGCCGTGCAGGGCCGCGCCGCCATGAACTGTGATTTCCGCGGTGCCCGCGCCGTCAATATGCGCGCCGGTGCTGCGCAGAAAGCCGATCAGGTCGGTAATTTCCGGCTCCATGGCAGCGTTTTCGATCCGCACCGGCTCCGGACAGGCCAGCGCCGTGAGAATCGCATTTTCCGTCGCGCCCACGCTTGGTATCGGAAGCGCGATGCACGCGCCGTGCAGGCGCTCTGCGCGGCTGTCAATGCGTCCGTCCTCCGGCGTCACCTCCGCACCCATGGCGCGCAGCGCGCGCAGATGCAGATCAATCGGCCGCGCGCCGAGCGGACAGCCGCCCGGCAGCGCAATGGACGCACAGCCCGTGCGCGCCGTCAGCGCGCCAAGAAACAGAATGGACGAACGCATCCGTCCGGCCAGCGCAAGCGGCACGTCGCACCGCGTCACGCTCCGCGTATCCACATGGAGCGTACCCCCTGTACGCCGGACCGAGCAGCCCAGATGCTCAAGAATCTGAATCGTATTTGTCACATCCGCGATATCGGGACAATTATGTAGGACACACCGGCTCCGGCACACGACCGCCGCAGCCAGAACCGGCAGAATGCTGTTTTTCGCACCGTGGACGGGAATCGTCCCGAAAAGCGGCGCACCGCCCGTAACTGACAGGACCTCCATGCTCATTCCTCCGCATATTGGCTTTTTCTCGCCATCCTATGCGGATTTGTGCATTATCGTGCCTTTGCCAGCTCCATCGCGGTCTGATAGATCCGCTCCGCGGCGTCCACAACCGCCATGCGGTGGGCCGCCTGTGTCATTTCGCGCCGGCGCGCGGGGTCGGAGAGGATAGACTTTGCCGTCTCATACAGCACGTCTCCGTCACACTCGCTTTCGCGCACCACCACGGCCGCGCCGTGCGCCTCCAGCACGCGGGCGTTTTTTTCCTGATGATTGTCCGTCACGTTCGGCGACGGCACCATGATGCACGGCGTGCCGGAGGCCGCGACCTCACTGATCGTGGCCGCGCCCGCGCGGCAGATGATCAGATCCGCCGCCGCCATGACCGCGGGCATGTCGTAGATATACTCACGCATGTCGACAGAGGGATGCTTCGTCAGATCGACGCCAAGCTCCCTGACATAGTCCGGCATCCAGCGCCAGCCGAACGAGCCGGTGGCGTGGATATGCTGAAACGGCTCGCCGCCGTCGCACTCGCGCCGGATAAACTGCGCAATTTTCTTGTTCATTTCGCGCGCGCCGAGGCTTCCCCAGTACGACACGATCAGGGGCCGGTCGTCCAGACCCAGCGCCGCGCGCGCGGCCTGCTTTTCGGTGTAGATGAAATCCTCGCGGACCGGCGTGCCGGTGACGACGACGCGCTCGGGCGCGGCGTAGTGATTCCGGCTCTCCTCAAAGGAGACCATGATCCGGTCGACCGAGCGCTCGACCATCCGCGTGGTAAGCCCGGGGACGGCGTTGGACTCATGCACGGCGGTGGGAACGCCCAGCTGCGCGCCGACCTTGAGCGCGGGAAAGCTGGCATAGCCGCCGGTCCCGACGATCACATCGGGCGCGAAGTCGCGAATGACGCGCCGCGCCTTGCGCAGCGAGCCGCTCATATTGACCAGCGTCACAAGGTTGTGCCACACCGCCGCAGGTGTGAGCTTTCGCTGGTAGTTGGAGATTTTCAGCGTTTCCAGCCGGTAGCCCTCGCGCGGGACAAGCTTGTTCTCCATGCCGTCCTCCGCGCCGATAAACAGGATCTGCGCGTCCGGCTTCCGCTGCCGCAGCAGATTTGCCACGGCAATGGCCGGATAGATGTGTCCGCCGGTGCCGCCGCAGGTAAAAATTACATTCATCAGGCGCCTCCGTCAGAGCAGCTTGTTGTCGTTCTGGCGCGATACGGCCAGAATCAGGCCCATTTCAAACAGCTGAATCAGCAGCGCTGTGCCGCCGTAGGAGAAAAACGGCAGCGATATGCCGGTGGACGGCAGGAAGTTGGTCACGACGCCGATGTTCAGGAATGTCTGAAGCGCCAGATGCGTCGTCAGTCCCGCCGCCAGCAGCGCGCCGAAGCGGTCGCGCGCGTGCATCGCAATCCAGTAGCCGCGGACAATGAGCAGCACAAACAGCAGAATTACCGCCACCGCGCCGACAAAGCCAAGCTCCTCGCATACAATGGGGAAGATATAGTCGTTATGCTCCTCGGGCAGATAGAGGTATTTCTGGCGGCTGCGGCCGAAGCCGAGGCCCATCAGGCCGCCGGAGCCGATGGCATAGAGCGACTGCAAAATCTGATAGCCGGTATCCGACGGGTCGGACATGGGATCGCGCCACGCCGTAACGCGGGCGCTGGCATAGCCCATGGTGGTCAGGTAGACGGCCGCGAATATGCCGACCGCCGCCGCGCCGATGGCAAACCAGCGGAGCTGCGCACCGCCGAGGAACATCATCGCCGCGCCGAGCGCGAGGATGATGAGCACGCCGGAGAAGTGGCGCTCGAGCGCAACAAGGCCGCACACGACGATCAGAATGACCGCAAACGGCAGTACGCCGTAGCGGAACGTCTGCATTTTCTCCCGATAGATGGACATCAGCGACGCGAACGACATGACGACCGCGACCTTTGCCACCTCGGAGGGCTGGAAGCTCAGAATGCCGATTTTGATCCAGCGCTTTGCGCCGCCCTCCTCCGAGCCGATGAACGGCACCAGAATCAGGAAGAAAATCGCGCCCGCCAGAATGAACACGGAAAGGCCGCGCCACATCTGATAGTTCAGACGGCTGACAAACAGCATCATGCCGATGCCGACCAGCGCGAACAGCGCCTGCCGCGCGAAATAATATGTCGAATTCTGCTCTTTGTAATACGCGCGCGCGTAGCTGGCCGAAAACATCATCACAACGCCGATGATGACCAGCAGCACCGTCAGCACCAGAAACGGCACATCCAGCAGTCCGCGCTCATCCAGCACGACGCTGCTTTTACGCTCCGGCTGCGGCGCAAGATGGCCGTCAACCAGCTTTGGCGCGGGCTGTGCGGCCGCGGAATGCTGCATGAAGAACGCTCCTTTCCCCTGTCCGGTCAATACCGGTTCACAATGCCGAAATACGCCAGCACGCACATCACAACGGTAATGCCCGCGAATACGGCGACAATTTTTTCCTCGCTCCAGCCGCCCATCTCAAAGTGATGATGAATCGGCGTCATACGGAAGATGCGTTTGCCGTGGGTCAGCTTGAAATACGTAACCTGAAGAATGACCGACAGCGTCTCCGTGATGTAGATAATGCCCACCAGAATCAGAATCAGCGGCATATCCAGCGCAAAGGCCAGGCCGCACACCGCGCCGCCCAGAAACAGCGAGCCGGTGTCGCCCATGAACACCTTTGCCGGATGGAAGTTATAGCACAGAAATGCCGCAAGGCCGCCGGCCAGCGAGGCCGGCAGGACGGAAAGCGCCGTCTCCGTCCACAGAAGTGACGCGACGCAGAAGAACACCATGACGGGGAGTGTCACGCTGCTGGAAAGGCCGTCGATGCCGTCGGTCAGGTTGACCGCGTTGACGCAGCCGACAATCACGAACGCCGCGAAAATCATGTACCAGACGGGAGAAACCGCAAGCTCCACATTCCAGAACGGGATGTACAGATCGCACGACAGAACGCCGCTCCGCCGCAGAATCAGCAGGAATACGACCGCGACGATCAGCTGAAGCAGGAATTTCTGAATGGCCGTGAGGCCCAGATTCCGCTTGTACTTGACCTTGACAAAGTCGTCTGCAAAGCCGATGAGGCCGTAGCTCAGCGCCAGGGCCAGCACATACAGGTGCGTATAGCTGCCGTTTTCGCGCATGGCCGTCCAGCCAAAGCCGATGGTGCACACAATGGCGGTTACGATAAACATGATGCCGCCCATGGTGGGCGTGCCGGCCTTGGAGTTGTGCCAGCTGGGCCCGACCTCACGGATGGACTGCCCCGCCTTGAGCGCGCGGAGCATGGGAATGACAAATCTGCCCAGCAGCAGCGTCAGCAGAAACGATACGACCGCACAGGCCGGCGTAAGAATGGTATACAGTTCCATGACGGATTTTCCTCCGGTGTATTTTCTACTTCTCTTCCTCGTCGAGGAACATATGCAGCGCGCGCTCCATCTTCATGCCGCGGCTGCCCTTGAACAGAATGACGTCGCCCTCGGTCGCGCGCGTTTTCAGCACATGCGCAAGATCTTTGTGCGTGTCAAAATGTTCGGCGTTTTTCGCCGGCATGCCGCCGGTAATCGCGCCGGTGACCATGCGGACGGAGTTTGTGCCGTAGGTAAAGAGCATATCCGCCTTCTGCGCAACCAGACGGCCGATGCGGTAGTGCTCGGCGCCGGAACGGTTGCCAAGCTCCAGCATATCGCCCAGCACCGCGATGCGGCGGCCCTTTGTCTTATAGCTCTCCAGCACGTTCAGCGCCGCCTCGGTCGACTCGGGTCCGGCGTTATAGCAGTCCTCGATGATTGTCATGCCGTTGCTGGCGTAGATTCGCTGGCGCATGCCGGTGTTGCAGAAGCTGCTCAGCGCGGACTGGATTTTCTCCGGCGGAACGCCCATCAGAAGCGCCGTTGCCGTGGCGCACAGCGCGTTATAGACGCTGTGGTGGCCGACGACCGGCACGAACAGCTCAAACTGGTGGCCGAGGCCCGTCACCTGAAAGCGCATGCCGTCGTCCAGCTCGGCGATATCGGTGGCGACAACGTCGGCAAGACGGTTTTCGATGCCGTAATAGTATTTTTTGTGTCCGCCGTCGTTCCGGACGTTCCACAGAAGCGGCTCGTCGCCGTTGAACAGGCCGATGCCGTCCGTTGGAAGGCCCTTCATGATTTCCAGCTTTGCCTGTAAAATGCCCTCGCGCGTGCCAAGGTGCTCGATGTGCATCGTGCCGATATTCGTAATGACGGCGATATCGGGTCTCGCGATGGCGGTCAGGTATGCCATCTCGCCGAAGTGGTTCATGCCCATCTCCAGAACGGCGGCCTGCGTGCCCTCCGGCATGTCCATGATCGTCATGGGCAGACCAAGGCTGTTGTTGTGGTTGCCCTCGGTCTTTGCCGTGTGATACATCGTGCTCAGCACGCAGGCGATCATTTCCTTGGTCGTGGTCTTGCCGACGCTTCCGGTGACGCCGACCACGCGCAGCGGGAACAGCTGGCGGTAGCCCGCGGCAATTGCGCCGTAGGCCCTGATCGTATCGTCCACCAGCAGGCAGGGTATTTCCGCCTCGACCGGACGGCTGACCAGCGCGGCGGACGCGCCGCGCTCAGCCGCGGCGGCGATATAGTCGTGGCCGTCCACCCGCTCGCCGCAGATGGCGACAAACAGCTCGCCCGCGCGAATCTGCCGCGAATCCGGCTGTACGCCGGTCACATTGATCTGCGAGTCCTCTTTTTTGATCTCGGCGCCGCACCACGCGGCGATTTGTCCCAGTGTCAGTTCCTTCATGCTTCGCTCTCCAAATACGAGGCCACAACCTCGCGCTCGTCCAGATGGCGTTTCTCGTGTCCGATTTCCTGATAGGTTTCATGGCCCTTGCCGCACAGAACGATGATATCGTTCGCTCGGGCGTGCTCCATGGCCCAGCCGATGGCCCTGACGCGGTTTTCAATCACGGTATAGCAGCCCTTTGCCCCGCTCATGCCGGCCACAATCTGCTCAATGATGGCGTTCGGGTCCTCGGTGCGGGGATTGTCGGAGGTGACGACGCTGTAGTCCGCAAGCTCCGCGGCGATTTTCCCCATGACGGGGCGCTTGAACGGATCGCGGTCGCCGCCGCAGCCGAACACCGCAATGACGCGGCCCTTGCAGAAGCCGCGGACGGTTTTCAGCACGTTTTCCAGACTGTCGGGCGTATGGGAGTAGTCGATCAGGACGGTGTAGTCCTTCCCAGGGGTGGGCACAACCTCCACTCTGCCCTTGACGCCCTTTGCCTGCCGCAGCGCGGCGGTGATTTCATGCAGCGGAATACCCAGCGCCAGCGCCGCCTCGATCACGGCCAGCGCGTTATACACGCTGAACGCGCCGGGAATGCCAAGCTCCGCGCGGCTGATCTCGTTTCCGGTGACAACATCCGTTTCGATCCGGTCGGGCTTGAGCTGGATGTTCTTTGCCACAAGGTCGGCGGCGTTGTCCCTGACGGAATACGTCAGGATGCGGCAGTCCGCCTGACGGCGGATGCGCTCATAATACAGATCGTCCAGATTCATGACGCCGGTATCGCACTGACGGAACAGCTGCGCCTTGGCGTCGCAGTATTCGGTCATGGTCTTGTGGAAATCCAGATGATCCTCGGTCAGGTTGGTGAAAATTCCGACGCGGAAGCGAATGCCGTCTGTCCGGTGCAGCGCCAGCGCATGGGAGGAGACCTCCATGATCACATGCGTGCAGCCGGCAGCCAGCATCCGCGCAAACAGCGCCTGAAGCTCATAGCTCTCCGGCGTGGTGCGCTCGGTTTCCAGCACCGCATCGCCGATCATGTTCTGAATTGTGCCGATCAGCCCGACCTTTGCGCCGAGCGTCCGTTCCAGCACAGTTTTCAGCAGATAGGTGATCGAGGTTTTACCGTTCGTGCCCGTCACGCCGATCATCGTCATATGCTCTGCCGGACGGCCGAACCAGTTGGCGCTGACCGCGGCCAGCGCCGCGCGCGTAGAGGCCACGCGGATGAACGGAACATCCGCTGCCGGCCGCCGCTCGCACAAAACGGCCGCCGCGCCCTTTTCCAGCGCCATGGGAATGAATTTATGCCCGTCGGCGGCAAAGCCCGTCACCGCCACAAACAGCTCGCCCGCCTTTACCGCGCGCGAATCATAGCTGACGCCGCTGAGCTCCAGCTCCATCGGCGCGTTCGTTTCCAGAATCTCTACGCCATCCAGCAGTCTCCGCAGCTCCATATCGCACCCTTCCTTTCCTCTGCCGTGCAGATTCCCGCGCGCCGGACAGAGCCTCCGCCCCGCCGGCCGCACTGTGTACGTTTTCCCTCGCGGCACGCAGCGCGTCAGTCGTCGAGGGACGAGTGGTCAGTAAATTCTACTGTAATTGTAGTACCTCTGTCAACCATGGTTCCAGGCTCGATGTCCTGATAGGTCACGCTGACCCAGTTTTCGCTCATATCCGTGCCCTTGGCCTGCACATAGACGCCCGCCTGATTGGCAAGCCAGTTCACATCCGCCACGCCGTAGCCGACGAAGTCCGGAACCTCGACCTGCTCGGTCGACTTCTCCGCGCCGAAGTACAGGATGACCTCGGACTGTCCAGGCAGAAGCGCGCCCGCCGCGGGGATCTGGTCGGTGACGACCGCGCCGGAGCCGATGGTCCGGTATGTCAGGCTGCACGCCTTGAGCGCGTCCGCCGCCTCCTGCTCGGTCATGCCGACAAGCTCGGGCATTGTGACGTTCACGCCGCGGATATCCTCGGCGCTGTAGTCCGGCTCGATGCCCAGATACGGCAGGATGTCCAGAAAAATATCACGGACCGTGGGGGCCGCCATCAGGCCGCCGGAAATGTAATAGCCGTTCGGCGTATACTTGTAGTTTCCCTCCTGATGCTTCGGCGTATCCAGCGCCACCAGCACCACATACTGCGGATCGTCAATCGGCGCGACGCCGACGAAGGAGACGATCTTGTCCTCGGTCATGTTGCCGTACTCGTCGTAGGTATCCGTCTTTTCCGAGGTGCCGGTCTTGCCGCCGACGCGGTAGCCGGGGGTTCTGGCGCTTTTCGCCGTGCCATCGGTGACGACCTTTTCCAGAAGCTCGCGCATGGTGATGGAGGTGCTTTCGCTGATGGCCTGACGCAGAACGGTGCGGCCGTTTTCCTGCACCACGTTTCCGTCGGCATCCAGCACCTGACTGACGACATACGGTTCAAGCACATAGCCGCCGTTGACCACGGCCGCGATGGCACGCGCCTGCTGAATCGGCGTGACGTGGAACGTCTGGCCGAACGAGCCGGAGATGACTGACGCATAGCCCTTTGTCAGCGTGTCAAAATCGAAGAAATAGCCCTTTGCCTCGCCCGGGAGGTCCACGCCTGTACGCTCGGTAATGCCGAACGCCTCGGCGTATTCATAATACTTCGTGCCGCCCAGCTTCACGCCGATGTGGCCGAAAGCGATATTGCAGGAGTTGCCCAGCGCCTCGGCGGTCGTCTGCACGCCGTGTCCGGCGGCCTTCCAGCAGTG
Organism: uncultured Oscillospiraceae bacterium; assembly: GCA_934661735.1. Lineage (GTDB taxonomy): Bacteria > Bacillota > Clostridia > Oscillospirales > Oscillospiraceae > CAG-170. The sequence goes on along the minus strand of CAKUJN010000026.1, from coordinate 7,975 downwards.
GACGGGCCTGTCACGGTCGGCGATCATTTCCTCGCCGCTGCAAAAATAGGTGTCGTTGAGCGTGGCGACGCCGCTGTCCAGCGCCTCGGCCAACGTGACCACCTTGAACGTCGAGCCTGGCTCGTAGCCGTCGGAGACGCAGCGGTTGCGCCACTGCTTGAGCCGCGCGGCCGCGACGTGCTGGTTGTACTCGGTCTTTTTCTGCTCAAACTCGTCGGTGCCCTTTTGATAGGTCAGAAGCTGCTGGTATTCCTCCTCCAGCGCCTGCGCCGTCTGCTGGTCGTAGATTTCCAGATGGTCGTTCGGGTCGTAGCTGCCAAGCGTGGCCATGGCCACAATCGCGCCGGTGTTTACGTCCATGACAATGCCGAACGCGCCGTTCTGAATCTCATAGCGGTCGATTGCGGCCTGCAGATTCTTTTCCAGCATCTGCTGCACCGTTGTGTCGATGGTCAGCACCAGACTGTCGCCGTCGGACGCGTCGTAGTATTTTTCATAGGTGTACAGCATTTCCGAGCCATAGTTGCCCTTGGTCGTCACAACCTTGCCGGCCGTGCCCTCCAGCGTGGAATTGTAGTATGCCTCGATGCCCTCGGTGCCGACGTTGTCGTTGCTGACAAAGCCCATGATCTGCGCGGCCAGCGACGAAAACGGATATACGCGCTTTGCGTCCGATTCCAGATATACGCCGGTGATGTCGTTGTCGTTGATGAAGGCGCGCACCCTGTCCGCCAGCTCCTCGTCAATCTTGCGGCGGATGACCTTGTAGCGGTACGCCTTGTCGGCGGCCTGCTCGCGGATGAAGTCCGGCGTGACGTCCAGAATTTCGGACAGACCGGAGGCAATCTGATTCAGAAGGCCGCTGTTTTCGGGCTTCTCCATGGCCTTTGCGATTTCGTTCGGGTCGATGAACACCGTTTCCACTGTCGTCGAGGTGGCCAGGACGTTCATGTTCCGGTCGTAGACCAGTCCGCGCGACGCGCTCAGGGGCGTATAGCGCGTCTGATTGCTGATGGCAAGCGCCTCATAGTAATCGTGCTGTTTGATCATCAGATTGTACAGCGTCGCGATCAGCGGGATAAATGCCACGACGCCGCACAGCGCCATCAACACCAGCGTTCGCCGCAGAATGGTGCGGTTTGCGCGCTGCGAGCGCTGTGCGGAATCGGTTTTCTGTTTATGCCTACCGTCGTCCGGACGGATGATTTTCCATGCCATTGACTGCGCCTTTCCATCCATATTGCCAGAACAAGGGCGGTTCGTATTCGTTCAACCGCCCTTGCCAATTCCCTATTCCTGCGGTCCTGCCTGCTTCCAGCTTATGCAGCGCCATGACGCAGATATGCAACGAGGTCGAAAATACGCTCCTCCACGGCGCTGATGATCTCCCCGACCACGTTGGTTCGTTCCTCTTCAAAAATTTCCGCCCGATCGCTGCCGGCAAGGCTGACATAGACGATCTGCTTGTCCTTCGGCTCGGACAGGCCAAGCTCGGCGGCACGCTGTGAAATGGTGCGCAGATCGATCTTTGCATCATATTTCGCCTGAAGCTGAACCTTTTCCTGACGCAGCGCGGCAAGCTCGGCCTTCAGATCGCTGACGTCGCTGGTCGCCTCGAACAGCTGCACATAGCCGAACACGACCAGAACCAGCATACACGCGACGACCGCCACTCCGAACAGCGTGAACGGCGCGACGGCTGTTTTGGCGCGGACGCGCTGGCGGCGCTGGGGCTGCGGCTGCTCCTGCGGGAGGCCGCGGCGCTGCGGCTCGCGGCGCGGAAGCTCGCGCGCGGCGCTGCTGTAATAGCTGCCGGAGTAAACGTCATAGGCGGCTGCGCCGTTATAGTATCTTCTTTCGTCCGCCATCTATCGTTCACTCCTTTCCGGAAATTTCAACAGGATTTCAAAGCTTCTCCGCTGCGCGGAGCTTTGCGCTTCTCGAGCGCGGGTTCTCCTCCAGCTCCTGCGGGCTGGGAAGGATTGGCTTCCGGCTTAAAAGCCGGATCTGCGGCTTTCTGCCGCAGACGCACACCGGAAAGCCAGGCGGGCAGATGCAGCCCTTCGCCGCCTCGGCCATGGCGTTTTTGACGATGCGGTCCTCAAGCGACTGGAATGTGATGACCGCCAGCCGTCCGCCCGGCCGGAGCCGTCCGATGGCCGAGCGCATCATCTGACTGACGGCGTTCAGCTCGTCGTTGACGGCGATGCGGATGGCCTGAAAGCTTCGCTTGGCCGGATGCTGCTTTTCGCGCAGCGCCTGCGGCGGCATTGCGCTTTTGATCACGCGCACAAGCTCCTGCGTCGTGTCGATGGGATGGTCGCTGCGCACGCGCTCGATCGCGGCAGCAATCAGCGGCGCGTAGCGCTCCTCGCCGTACTCGAACAGAATCCGGCGCAGCTCCTCGCGCGGCCAGTTGTTGACGATCTCATACGCCGTCAGCGTATCGTCGCGGTTCATCCGCATATCCAGCGGCGCGTCGGTCATGTAGGAAAAGCCGCGCGCGCCGTCGTCCAGCTGCGGCGACGACACGCCGAGATCAAACAGCATTCCGTCGATGGCCTCCAGTCCGAGGCTGTCCAGAATGTGATCCAGATTTGCAAAATTGTCGTGCACCAGCGTGATTTTGCTCTGGTGCGCGCGCAGGCGCTTCGCCGCCGCCTCCAGCGCGACCGTGTCGCGGTCGACGCCGATCAGATGTCCGCCGATCAGCCGCCGGCAGATTTCCAGCGAATGCCCCGCCCCGCCGAGCGTCCCGTCCAGATAGATTCCGTCCGGACGGATGTTCAGCGCCTCGATGCACTCGTCCAAAAGGACGGATTTATGTGAAAACTCCATCAGAAGCCAAGCTCCTCCATTGTCGCCGCCAGATTTTCGGGCGTCAGCATCTCCTGCTCCTGTGCCTCATAGGTCTCGCTGTTCCAGATTTCCGCGCGGCCGCCCTGGCCGATGAACGTGACCTCCTGGTCGAGTCCCGCGTACTGTCTCAGCTCTGCCGGAATCAGAAAGCGGCCCTGCTTGTCCGGCTCGCATTTTGCGGCGTTCGCAAAAAGAAAACGCATTTTCCGCGCCTGAGAAATCGGAAGCGCGTTGTATTTGTCCATGATCTGCTGCCAGCCCTCGCTTGTGTAGACGGACAGGCATTTGTCGGGCGCAACCGTGACATAAAAGACCTCGCCGAGCTCTTCACGCAGCTTGGAGGGAACGAACAGACGGCCCTTCGGGTCGACCGTGTGCTTGTATTTGCCGTACATTCCCTCTCGCCCCTTTCTTGCTCCACTTTAATCTTTTTTACTCCACTTTGCTCCACTTCAATAATATAATATAGTTCGGGGCGGTAAATTGCAACCCCTTTTTCAAAAATTTCTACGCAAATTTTCCCCGCTTTTTTGGGCAATTTCACTGCCAATTCTCAATTTTAGAACATTTATTCTATAATCAGAGAAAAGGCGTCGGAACACGGCCGCGTGCGACGGCGATTTCACCCCGCAGGCGCAAAAACGCGGGCTGCCGAAACCGGCCGCCCGCGTTTGATCCGGCGTCTGCGCCGGTTACTTTTCCGTCACTGAAAGCCGTCCGCCGTCATCGCGCAGAATCAGCGGCGCGGCCGTACGCCGCGTCAGAAGCCGCTGCGCAAGCTCGCTTTCCACCGCATCCTGAATCCTGTGCCGCAGGCTCCGCGCGCCGCTGTCCTCGCGCATGCACTCGCGCGCAAGAAGCGCCGCCGCGCCGTCCGCAATTTCCAGCGTGATTCCCTGCTCCGCCGCCTTTTTCGCGACAGCGTGCAGCTGAAGCTGCGCGATCTGCGTCAGCTCGGCCTCGCCGAGGCGGCGGAACTGCGCAATGCAGTCGATGCGGCCCAGAAATTCCACACTGAAGCACTGGCGCAGGAGCGCCTTTGTGCGCGAATCGTCCGTGTCCGGCGAAAAGCCGAGGCCGCCTTTGCCGGTCTGCCCGCTGCCAAGGTTGGAGGTCATGACGATCATGGTATTCTTGAAGTCCACCGTCCGGCCGACCGAGTCGGTCAGAATGCCGTCCTCCATGATTTGCAGCAGCAGGCCGCATACGTCCCGGTGCGCCTTTTCCAGCTCGTCGAACAGCACGACGCTGTATGGCCGCCGCCGGACCTTTTCCGTCAGCGTGCCGCCCTCCTCATGGCCGACGTAGCCGGGCGGCGCGCCGATGAGGCGCGTGACGGAGTTCGGCTCCATATACTCGGTCATGTCGATGCGGATGAGCGCGTCGCGGCTTCCGTAGACACAGTCGGCAAGCGCCTTGCACAGCTCGGTTTTGCCCACGCCCGACGGCCCCATGAACAGCATCGACGCCGCGGGCCGTCCCGCGTCGCGCAGACCCGTCCGCCCGCGCAGCACCGCGCGCGCCACGGCCTCCACCGCCCCGCTCTGGCCGATGATGCGGCTCTCCAGCGTCTGGCGGAGCGTCAGGATCTTCTCGCACTCGTCCTGCGTCAGCTTTCCGGCCGGAATGCCCGTGCGGTCAGAGACCGTCTCTGCGACGTCCGCGCGGTCGAGCGTCCGGCCGCGCAGCGCCTGCACGGCGCTCATCTGCTGGCGCATGAGGCTTTGCAGCTTGTCGCGCAGCATGGCCGCGCGCTCAAACTCGCCGCAGGCGACCGCCTGATCCAGCTCGCGCGTCAGCGCCAGCCGCTTCTTTTCAAACAGCCGCCCGCCGCCATGCTCACTCTGCGCAAGCAGAACGCGCGCCGCGCTCTCGTCCAGCAGGTCCAGCGCCTTGTCCGGCAGGAAGCGGTCGGTGATGTAGCGGCACGACAGCTCGACCGCCGCATCCACGGCCTCCTCGCTGATGCGGAGGTGGTGGTGCTGCTCCAGCCCGGGACGCAGGCCCATCAGCATGCTTTTTGCCTGGGCGCGCGTCGGCTCGCGCACAATGACCGGCCGGAAGCGCCGCTCAAGCGCGGCGTCCTTTTCGATGTGCCGCCGGTATTCCTCCAGCGTCGTCGCGCCGATCATCTGAAGCTCGCTGCGGCCAAGCGCGGGCTTGAGCAGATTTGCCGCGTCGATAGCGCCCTCGGCGCTCCCCGCGCCGACGATGGTGTGCATCTCGTCAACAAATAATATGATGTTGCCGCAGCGGCGGATCTCGGCCAGAATGTCGCGGATGCGCTCTTCAAACTCGCCGCGGTATTTCGTACCCGCCAAAACGCTTGCCATGTTCAGGCAGAACAGCCGCTTGCAGCGCAGCTGCTCGGGCACGCAGCCGGACGCGATGCGCTGCGCGAGTCCCTCGACAATGGCCGTCTTGCCGACGCCGGGCTCGCCGATGAGCGCGGGATTGTTCTTATTCTTGCGGCACAGGACCTGCACCACCGACGCGATTTCATTTTCGCGTCCGATGACTGGGTCCATGCGCGCCGCCTTTTCCAGCATGTTTTCGCAATACAGCTCCAGCAGTCTCACACTGTTGTCCCTCCTGTCGTTGACAGCGGCTGCACCGCCCATTGCGGCGCGGTAGGCGTCAGAAAAAACGCAGTTGAGATCCGCGCCGCTCTGCCGCAGGATTGCGGCGGCCGTGCAGCTCTCCTCCCGCGCCATGGCCAGAAGCAGATGCTCCGGCGCGATCTGCGCGGCGTGCAGCATGGCCGCCTCGCGCCGCGCCTGACGGACGATCTTCTTCGCCCGCGGCGAAAGCCCCTGCAAAAGCGGCAGCCGTCCGCTGCCGCGTCCCGTCTCGGCCAGCATCAGGCAGCGAAACGTCCCCGCCTCCCAGCCGCACCGGCTGAGAACCGCCGCGGCGGGAAGCTCCCGCTGCGACAGCATGCTTAAAAGCAGATGCTCCGTTCCCACATAGCTGTGCCCCAGCTGCTTTGCCAGCGCGCACGCCTGCCGGAGAACGACCTGCGCCTGCTCGGAAAACGCCGCTCTTTTCACCGGCCAATCACCTCGCCCCTGTCAGTTGTCATGGGAATTCTCACCTCCGGCGGAGAGTTTTATACAGCGCGCCGCAAAAAATCCGCGTTTTTTCGGAGAGTTTACAGAATTATCATTTGCATTTTTCAAAAAGCATGATAGAATAGAGGCGCATAAAAACATGGAGGTGCAATTATGGCTTATGTGATTAGCGACGCGTGCGTCAAGTGCGGTGCCTGTGCCGACGCCTGCCCGCTCGGCATCATCACCGAGGGCGACGACAAGTACGTCATCAATGCTGACGAGTGTGTAAGCTGTGGTACCTGCGCGGCAGAGTGCCCCAACGACGCAATCTCCGAGGAGTAATTTCGTACATGGCAGCGAGCCTGTGCAGCCGCACAGGCTCGCTTGCTGTCACGGCGCATTCACGCCGAAAGGAGGCGCGCCATGGAGGAGCTTCTCGCCGGACGCTTTACAATGGAATACGCCGGCGCGCAGTTCCGTCTGAGCACCGACTCGATGGTGCTGGCCGACTTTGCCGCGTTTCCGCGCGGCGCGGCAATCGCCGATCTCGGCTGCGGCTGCGGCGCGCTGTCGCTTCTGCTGTGCGCGGGCGACGCGCAGGCCCGTCTGACGGGCGTGGAGCTTCAGCCGGACGCCGCCGCCTGCGCGCGGCGGAACGCCGGACGCAACGGTCTGACGGAGCGCTTTGCCGTCATAAACGGCGATCTGCGCGAGCATCGCACGCTTCTGCCGCACGGCGCGTTTGACGGCGTGATCTCCAATCCCCCCTATTACCCCGCCGGAAGCGGACGCGCCGCGGAAAATGAGGCGCTGGCACTGGCCCGAAGCGAGCTTGCCTGCACGCTGGACGATCTGTGCCGCTGCGCGGCGTGGCTTTTAAAATACGGCGGGCGGTTCTGTCTGGTGCACAAGCCCGAACGGCTGGCGGATCTGATCTGCACGCTGCGCGAAAACGCGCTGGAGCCGAAGCGTATCCGCTTTGTCCGGCACCGCGCGGCCGCGGAGGTCAACCTCGTTCTGCTGGAGGCACGGCGCGGCGCAAGGCCCGCGCTCACCTTTCTGCCGGACCTGATTTTATATCACGACGACGGCAGTCCCAGCGCGGATTTCCGCCGAATCTACCATCAGGAGGTCTGAATATGGCCGGTATGCTCTATCTTGTCCCCACGCCCATCGGAAATCTGGGCGATATCTCGCCGCGCTGCCGCCAAACGCTCGCCGAGGCCGATTTCATCGCCGCCGAGGATACGCGCGTGACGCTGAAGCTGCTGAACTTTCTGGAAATCAAAAAGCCGCTGGTCAGCTACTATGAGCACAACAAAAAGGAATCCGGTCCGCGCATCGTCGAGCGCATTCTGACCGGCGAAACGTGCGCGCTGGTCTCGGACGCGGGCTCGCCCGCCATTTCCGACCCAGGCGAGGATCTGGTGCGCCTGTGCGCCGAGGCGGAGATTCCCGTCAGCGCCATCCCAGGCCCGTGCGCCGCAGTCAGCGCGCTGAGTATTTCGGGCCTTCCGACCGGACGGTTCTGCTTTGAGGGCTTTTTGTCCACAAATAAAAAAAGCCGGCAGGAGCACCTGTCGGGTCTGGCGCACGAAACGCGCACAATGATTTTCTATGAAGCGCCGCACAAGCTGACACGGACGCTGGCAGACCTGTCCGCGGCCTTCGGTCCGGACCGGCGCATCAGCCTCTGCCGCGAGCTGACCAAGCTGCATGAGCAGGTTGTGCGCACGACGCTGGCGCAGGCGTGCGCGCTGTATGCCGAAACGCCGCCGCGCGGCGAGTTTGTCCTGATTGTCGAGGGCGCGCAGCACAAGCGGCAGGAGACGCTGACGCTGGACGACGCGGTGGCGATGGCGCTGGACGCAATTCGTGCGGGCGCGTCGAAAAAGGACGCCGTCCGGCAGATTTCCGCCGAAACGGGCGTAGCAAAAAACATACTTTACGACGCGGTTCTGCACGCGGAATAAAAATTGGACATGCAGAAATCATAACCACCGGCCGTGCCGGTGGTTTGCACTAGCCCCCTTGGGGCATGACCTGGGCTGAGCCTATAGGCT
>CAKUJN010000025.1 GCA_934661735.1 uncultured Oscillospiraceae bacterium | reverse complement strand
GAGCGGGGCAGCGATCAGTTGGTGGAATGCTTGGGCACGCTGTCGTCCTCACGGATCATGGCGGCGGCATCCTCCATGGACTGGCAGAAGTCCTCCGGCGTGATATCCTGAAGCACCAGATTGGTGATGCCGTCCTGAAGCGTGGGCCACATGCCGGCATACCAGGTTTCGGGGTTGTTGCTGACGAACTTGATCTTGCCGTCGGCCGCAGCATCAAGCGCGGAGGACATGGCGGGGGTCATGTATTCAGCGACATCGTCCTCGCTGACCTTGCTGGAGACGGGGTAGGAGCCGTACTTGGCAACAATCTTCTGCCCCTCCTTAGAGTACAGAATGCCGAGGAATGCCTTTGCAGCTTCGGGGTTGTTGGACTTTGCGGGAACGGCGATGTTCGCGTCAAACGCGGTCAGATAGTGGTTGCCCTCGCTGTCAACAGCGGGGAAGGGCATGAAGGTCATCTCGAAGCCGTCGGGCGTGCTGTCCTTCATTTCGTTTTCGAACCAGCAGCCGCAGGGGATCATGGCGACGCGGTCGTTGACGAAGTCGATCTGTGCCTGCGTGAACTCAACGCCGACAGAGGTCTCGGAGAGAATGCCGTCCTTGACCAGATTCTGAAGGCTCGTCGCGGCAGTCAGAGCGCCGTCGGAGAGCCATGCGCCCTCCTTCAGGTTGATGAAGCAGTCGGCATAGGTCTCATAGCCGCCGGCTGCGGCAACCGCCTGATACATATAGCCCCAGATGGCGTAGTTGATCGACTGGTACATGACGGGAATGATGCCGGCCTCCTTGATCTTGGGCGCGATCTCATACAGTTCTTCCCATGTGGTGGGAACGGTCCAGCCGTTCTTCTCGAACAGGGCCTTGTTGTACCACCAGCCGCCGTAGGAGGTGCTCCATGAGGGGAGATAGAGGCTGCCGTTGACCATGCCGCTGGCAAGTCTGGCCTCGGTCATGACTTCGGACATGGGGTCGCCGTCGGCGTTGACGCCGTTTGCAAACCAGTCATCCAGAGCAAGCAGCATGCCGCTGGCAGCGGCGGTGTTGACGTCATACTCCTCGGAGCCGGAGATGAAGATCACATCGGGCGGCGTGTCGGTGAGCATACGGGCGCGGACACGGGCTTCCACGTCGTTGGAAAGGTCGGCGACGACCTCAACATCGGGATAGGTCTGCTTGAACAGATCGACCAGCTCGGCCCACATGTCGCCGTAGCCGCCGGTGAAGCAGGCGATATCCAGCTTCGTGAACGCGGAAGTTTCGGCAGGGGTTTCAGCGGGTGCGGGGTCCTCCGCGGTATTCTGCGCCGACTGCTGCGTATCGGCCGCCGGAGTCTCCGCGGGCGCGGGGGTTTCCTGTTTGGCTGTGCTGCAACCGGCAAACATCGAGCAGATCAACAGCAGAGCAAGTGCGAGGCAAAGTGTCTTTTTCATCTTGTTTCTCCTTTTTTGTATTTTAATAAAATGTGGGGGCACATTTTACTAATTCGGGTTTGCATCCTGGGCGTGGATGACCTTGCGGTATTCCGGAAGCTCCTGTTCGATCAGCTGCGTGACCTGACGGATTTTCCAGCGGATGTGGCGCGCGTCGCCGATATATTCCATGCTCGGCTCCCAGCCGAGACGGGAATCGGCCTCGACAAGCGGGATGGTCTGTTCGGCGTTTTCGATTTCCTTTCGGGCAATGTCGGTCATCTCGGTGATAAGCCGCTCCATGACCGGCACGTCCTGTTCGGCGCGGAGCTTCCATTTACGGATGGCGAACTGCTTGACGTGCATGGTGGTGATGATGCAGTGCTCCATGAAGTGAAGCTGATTGCACAGCGTGCGGCAGTCGTCTGCGCGGACCCCGCTCAGCTGCGGCGCGATGGCCTCCAGCTGTTCGCGGCCCTGCCGCAGCAGGCGGAGCATGTCCTCCAGACAGCGGAGCTCGCCGGCGATACGCTGGCTCGGCATGCCGATGGTCTTGTACGCGGAGGTGATTGCGTAGAGATAATCGCAGCCGTAATTGGTAAAGCAGATTTTGTTGCCGCCGAAGTGGGCATAGGGGACGGTCGGGATCTGCACGTCGCGCATGAGCACCAGCGGATAGGCGGGGCCGATACGGAACGGACCGTACTGGTCCTCGTCACAGCAGGGATAGAAGGTAATCGCCTCGCTGAGCGTCCGCCATGCCGCCATGCCGGCGTCGGCAAGCGCGGGACCGTAGTATTCCACCGCCAGCAGACGGATGGCCTCGTCTGCCGCCATGCGCGGCTCGGTGAACATCAGCTTTTCCAGCTCGCTGATGAACGAGGGCCAGTAGCCGAAGTGGTGTGACTCCATTACGCCGCACAGACCGTATTTGTCGTGCGCGTCCAGCATGGCGTTATAACGCTTCGCCCATTGCATGGGGAACGGCTCATACGGGATAACGCCGAAGTCCCACGTCAGGCCAGCGGAATTTGCCTGTGTGTAGAGGCGGATGCCGCGCTGCTTTGCACGCTTCGCCTCGCTGAGGAAATATGGACTCGGGCCTGGGAACGAGATGGTGTAGTCTGCCGGACGGATTTTCAGGCCGTTGACCCAGTGGTGGTCGAACATCTCAAACGTCGCCATGAGGGAAATGTCAGTGGGAAGCGAGTCAATCAGTGCCAGACGGTCCTCTTCCGGTTTGCTGGCCCAGTTGTAGGTCCAGAATACGATATCGGCATCCGGCTGATGGCGGCGGATGACGGTTTTCAGCATGTTGACCCATTTGTAATAGTCACAGCATGGAAACCAGCCCGCGGTGGGCTTTCCGGTTGGCAGGCCGTCGATGGTATTGTTGTAGTATTTGAATTTGGAGACGCGCGGGTCTTTGCTGGGGAACTCGACGGACTCGCCGACAAGAACAACGCCCTTGAGTCCGGGGCACTGCCGGAAGAGATTGCCGTAGGTGCTTTCGTAATGCGCCTCGGCGCCGTCGTCGTCGGGGTGCATCTCACTTGTGAAGTAGCTGTAGGCGTAGACATCCAGACCGTAGCCTGCCGCGCGCCAGATGAGGTCGTGGAAGCACAGATAGCCGGCCGGCGTCCGGTCCACGTCCTTGACAAAGACCAGAATCGCGTCCATGCCGCGGCGGGCGATGGCGGCGAGATGCTCGTCGGGGAACTGATCCATGCCATAGCCGGAGTGAATCATCCGCGGTGAGAACGCCGGAGCGAATGTGTGCTCGCCGGATGTGAGATACGGTGCACGCCGGAGCGTCATCTGATCCTCCAGTTGGTACAGCGCCTGCGCGCAGCCGCGCTCGTCCGCACCGAGAATTTCAATGTGCGACGGTCCGGTGCGGATGCAATAGGAGGCGGGAACGGAAAGCGGGCCGTTTTCCGGTTGTACGCGGACGCTGACGACAGGACCGGAAACGCTTTGCGCGTCCGCAATCACAAGCGGTACGGAAATGCCCATTGAGACCAGAAGATAATCCTGAAAATCTTTCGCAGCCGTCCGGATCACGCGCCCAGCGGACGGGGAGATCACAATGCGGAACTGATCGGTGAGCGCGACGGTTCCGTCCTGTGGGACGTAGTCCGCGTCGCGAAGATTCGGGCGGTGCAGCTGAAGCAGGCGCTTTCTGAAATCGTAGTTTTGTTCCATGGTTCGGTTGCCCTTTCTGTGAGTGTTAAGCGATTGATGTGTAGAAAATGAATGCTTGAAATTGTGCATATTGACGCAAATGTGCCGGATACAGGCGGCTGGTTTTGACTAAATTATATCCGGCTGGGTTTTTTTCGTCAATAATAATGCGCTGAATTTCACCGAAATACTGTTAAACGTTTCAATCATAAATGCGGACATAAGCTTGTTTCTCTGTTAAATCCATGCTATACTACAAAAAATGGAATTGTTTCCAGCGATTGCATGGAGGAGAGATTATGGCTACGATCAAGAATGTCGCCCAGCTGGCGGGCGTGTCCATCGCGACGGTCTCCAACTATCTGAACCGGACAAAGCCGGTCAGCCGCGAAACAGAGCAGAAAATCCGGAAGGCGGTCGAGGTGCTGCACTATTCGCAGAATTTCTCGGCAAAAACACTGAAATCAAACGTCTATACCGACGTCGGCGTCATCCTGCCGAACTTCAATGACCCGTACTATGTGCAGATTTTTCAGGGAATTGAATCGGTGTTCCAGAACAGCCCCTACTTTCTGAATCTTGCGTTTACCTATGATCTGCCGGAGCTGGAGCAGAACGTGCTGCACAATATGCTGCGCAAGCAGGTCTGCGGACTGATTCTGGTGACGTGCCAGCCGGAGGCGTGGAAGTTCTATTATGAGAATTTCAACCGCTATGACCGGCCGATTATTCTTCTGGACCGTGCCATACGGAATCTGGACGCGAGCCTGATTACATTTGATAACCGCGCCAGTATTCAGAAAATGACGGAGCAGCTTCTGAAAACGGGGCGCAGAGGGCTTGAACTTGTGGCGGGCCCCTCCGCATTTACCTGTGAGCAGAACTGTGTCGACGGATATCTGGCCGCGTGGAGCGAGGCCGGACTGACGCCGCCGGAGGACTCGGTGCATACCATCCCGCTGGACAAGGAAAGCGCGTTCTATGCGACGATTGAGCTGCTCAAGCGCCGCAGACCGGAGGTAATTCTCGCGACCTCCGAGCTTACGAGCATCGGGATTATTGAAAGCCTGCGCGTGCTGGGCTATACCGAGCGTGATATTCAGGTGCTGACGCTGGGCGAGGAGCACTGGAACAGCTTTACGCATTCGTTTGCGACGTATTCAACCGCGCGTCCGGCCATGAAAATGGGCAGCCGCGCGGCGGGGCTTCTGATTGAGAAGCTGCGTTCGCCGCTGCTTCAGGAGAGTGAGCAGATCATCCTTTCAAACGGGAAAAGAGACGAGGCCTCATCCGACCGTCTGCGGAATTTTCACATGAATTTCGCCGAGCGCGCGGCGCAGTGCGAGCCGCTGCGGGTACTGATGCCGGATACGCCGTTTGTCCATACCTTCTGCGGACTGGTCCGCAATTTTGAGGTTGTCGGCGGCGTGCGGGTCGAGTTCCACATTCTGCCGCATCATCAGATTTATAACGAAATCCTCCGCAGCGCGCAGAGCGAGCTGCCGGAGGATCGATACGACGTGGTCATGTATGATCTGCCATGGCTGCCGCAGCTGGCGGCCGGCGGAATTCTGAAAAACCTGACCTCGTTTGTCCGCGCAATGGACATGTCCGTGTTTCTCCCGCGCGCGTTGGAGTATTTCAGCGAGTTCCGCGGCGAATTCTACGGCCTGCCGTTTACCTGCGCGCCGCAGGTGCTTTACTACCGGAAGGATTTGTTCAGCAGTCAGCCGTTGCAGATGCTGTTTGAAAAGACCTACGGCGTGCGGCTGCGCCCGCCGGTGACGTTCAAGGAATTCAACGTTATCGCGAAGTTCTTTGCGAAAAATGTCAGCTCGGTGGACTACAGCTTCTCCATTTCCGCCGCGTATGACGAGTGCTTCGCGCCGGAGCTTTACATGCGCCTGCGCGCGTATGGCAGTCAGGTTCTGGATTCACACGGACGCGCGGTCTTTGATACGCCGCAGACGCTGAAGGCGTATATCAATCTCAGTCAGGCGATTCATCTGTCCGCGCCCGATTTTCAGACGGCGACGGACGTCAGCATTGTCGATGATTTTATGAAGGGCAAAACGGCGATGCTTCTGTCATATCCGTCGTTTCTTGCGAACATTCACGGCCTGAAGGAGGGCAATATGACCGGCGCCATCGGCTGCGCGCATGTGCCTGGGCGAAAGCCGCTGCTGGGCGGCTGGAGTCTTGGAATCGGAAAGCGCTGTAAAAATGACAGCGTGGCATTCCGCTTTGTTGAGTGGGCGTGTGCCAACCAGATGAGCAACTATTTTTCCATTCTGGGCGGACAGCCCGCCGTCAACAGCAGCTATACGAACGACGAGCTGGTCAAGCTGTATCCGTGGCTGCCGATGTATTATGACGCGTATTGCTGCGCGCAGCCGATGCTGCCGGCGTTTTTTGAAAATGGGACGGTGATTTCGCCGAACTCCATCGACGAAATCGTCTGCCGCTGGGCATACCGGATGATCCGGCAGGAATGCAGCGTGGAGGACGCGATTGCGCGGACGCAGACCGATCTGGAACAGTTTATTGCGGCCAACGCAAGCCGCCTTCCGGTCCAATAAACAGAAAAACAGCGCAGAGCAGGAACGATGCTCTGCGCTGTCTGATTTATATCAGCCGTACTGCTCGCTGAGGTAGACGTTGGCGCGGGACTGGATATTTTTTGCGGCCTGCTCGGCGGTGCAGCCGCCGGAGAAGTAGACGGCCGCCTCCTCGCAGAGAATGGTTTCGAGCGACGCGTCCAGCCCCTCGAGAATGGTGATGGAGTCCAGCAGGTCATAGAACTGTTCCGCATCGGCCGGACTGATTATTTCCACATCGCCGCGCCAGTCCGTGCGGCCGCCCGCCATATAGTCGTCCATTTCCGATTGCAGCAGGGGGTAACTGGCCGGAAGGCCGAAGCTCTGCGCGCTGTACCCGAAGCAGTATTTCAAAAACGCCTTTGCCGCGTCCAGATTGTGGCATTGCGGGCTGACGCCGAGTGAGCTGAGAACGCGGTAGGCGCTTCCGCTGCTGCCGGTATTGTTCGGGAAGCCTGCGTAGGTATAGCCTGGCTCGCCGAACCAGGTGTTTTCGACAAACTCGCTCCGGCCGGCAAGCTGATCGACGCCGGCGACATAGGAAATTTTGATCAGCGTCCGCTCCGGCGCGTCCGGCGTGGAGCCGTCGCCGCCCCATTCCTTACACCATTTCAGGTAGTCATAGAAGCCCTGCGTCTCAAAATTGCAGGTTGCGGTGGTCCTGTCCACATATTCGCCGATGCAGAACGCCGTGCAGAACGCGGCGAACAGATTGTCCGGCGTGTTCCATGAGTCGATGGGAACCCAGCCCTCCGGCATCTGCGCCTTTGCCTCGTCCAGCTCCGCAAGCGTCACGCCAGGCTCCGGAATCAGGCGCGAGGGCGCGATCATGGTGTCGACCAGAACGGTCAGCGGAAGCTGATACAGCGCGCCGTCCTCGGTCAGAAGCCCGTAGAGGTTCGGAAGCAGCGTATCTGCCGTGACATCCCCGCCCAGAAGCGGGAGAAGGTCGGTGCAGACCGACTCGGGATTCAGCGGAAAGGCATCATAGCCAGTTGTATAAAACGCATAGAGATCGGGGGCCTGTCCGGCCATGATCTGCGTGCGCAGAACGTCGGCGGACTCTGCGTCCGTCACATGATTGGCGTCAGAATAGACGGTGTAGTCGATGCGGTACTGCTCCTGACTGAGGTTGAAGCTCCGGATCATTTCCCCAAATTCGAAATTGAGCGCAGAAGCAGAATTTGTCGCGACAGCCAGAGAAAGAACCGTCCGCACGGGCGCTTCGCCCTCCACCCAGCGTAGAAGCGCAATTTCTGACGTGCCAGGCGTATGGAAAAGGTATCCGTCGCCGGTCTGAAAAAGCTGCTCGGAGGTATCGGACACGCCAAGCTCCGCCCAGGAGACAAGCGTTTCCGTTTCCGAAAAATCCGGTGCGAGGGCGGAAAGCGCCGTTTTGCTGTTAAGCAGGAGCCGTCCGTCCGTGCACAGGCCGAGACCAGTTGCGTCGGAGACATACGGCTCGGGTTTTGTGAGCGCAAGCGTATCGGGCGCGAAGGCAAGCAGCTCGGCGCCGTCCGAGCGGCCATAGAGATTGCGCCTCAGGACAAACAGCGTGCCATCGGCTTCGCACATCGACTGATACACCCATTCGCCGTTTTCCGCGTCGGGGACCTGCCGCGCAAGCTCGTTGCCCGCACTGTCCAGCAGAACCAGAAGCGACGAGCCGAGCAGACAGAAGCCGCTTTCCGTCGGAAGAAGCTGGAAAAAGCGCTCGGTATAGGGTGTGGTCAGTGGAATCGACTCCTGAATTGTGCATGCTTCGTCATAGCGCGTCAGCGCAAGCCGGTTCTCCGGATCGGAGTCCAGAAACCTGAAATAACCGCCTGCGTCGATGTATGCGGCAGGCAGGCTTCCGTTCAGGAGCCAGAAGCCGCCGTCCGCATCGGGACAGAGCGCATAGAGATAGTCTGCGCCGTCCGGAAGCGGGACGGTCTCGCTATCGCCGTCGGGCGCCATCCATGTCAGCACAGCGCCGCTGTCTGTGAGACCACCGGCAAGAAGGCGGTCATTCCAGGCGGTCAGGGCCGACGCGGACTGAAGCCGCGCAGGCAGCGTGAGCGTCTGGTATTCCAGATGATAGACGGCGTTATCTGTCTGCTTCTGAATGGTGTCCGGCTGCGCGACGGGCGCGGATGAAGCGGGCGCTTCGCCGGATGCGTCCGGCGTACCGGAGGCGGGGAGCGTGGCGGGTGCGTCCTTTTGGACGCTACAGCCGCACAGCAGCGCGAAGAGCAGAAATACGGCAGTAAGCTGCCGGAAATGTTTCATAGCAATTCCTCCATCGGGTGGTTTTCCATGTGCGGAGCGCTGCGCGCGCAGCGCTCCGAAGTGGCCGGTTGTGTAAAAAGGCTTTGATAAAACCTCCTTTCTGTGTGGTACTATTGCAATAGTCCAATTAGAAACTATCACAATAGTCTAAAAATGTCAAGCGGTCTTGACAGATTTGGACGATTGTGGTAGTCTGAATGCAGAAACAACAGGGGAGGAACACGATGAAGCTGTTTGATTCCGAGTGGAAGGTCATGGAGGTCCTGTGGCAGGAAAACGACCTGACGGCAAAGGAGATTTCCCTCCGGCTGGCGGAGCGTGTCGGCTGGAACAAGAACACGACCTATACGGTCATAAAAAAATGTATCGACAAGGGCGCAATCGAGCGGCGCGAGCCGAATTTTATCTGCCATGCGGCGCTGACGCGCCGTCAGGCGCAGAAGGAGGAGGCCAACACACTGGTGGATAAGGTGTTCGGCGGCTCGGCAGAGCTGCTGTTCGCGTCGATTCTGTCAGACCGTTCGCTCACACGCGAGGAGATCGAGCGGCTTAAGGCACTGGTGGAGGCGCAGGAGGAATGAGAGGCATTCAGGCGGCAATTGTGGGCGGCAGCGCGCTGATTCTTGTGGTGCTGGCGCTGCGGCTGACGCTGAGGAATCAGCTCCCGCGTCGGATTTTTCCGGCACTGTGGTGTGCCGCGGCGCTTCGGCTGCTGCTGCCGGTGGAAATCCCGACGCATCTGAGCGTCTGGAATCTGCTGCGCCAACCCTCCGCGGCACAGAACGGCGGCGCGATATCGCAGACGCTGACGCCGTTTCCGGCGCTGGCGCAGGCGGTTCCGGCCGCTCCGACGCAGAGCGGCACGGCGGTACAGGCCAACTGGCTGCTTCTGATCTGGGCGGTCTGTGCGGCGCTGCTGGCGGCGTATTTCGCAATTGGCTATGCGTGCATGGTCCGCCGCTTCCGCGGCGAGCGCATCGCGCCGCAGCCGTCGATTGACGCGCTGCTGGACCGGTTTCACTTTCCGAGCGACCCGCGCATCTGCGCGACGAAAAACCGGCGCGCGCCGCTGACGTTCGGCGTCCGTCGGCCGACGGTGCTCCTGCCGGACGATCTGCGCGTCGGCGACGCGGAATTTCAGCTGGTGCTGGCGCATGAGCTGGCGCACATCCGGCGGCGGGACTGTCTGCGAAAGGTCCTGATGACGGTGTGTCTGTGCCTGTACTGGTGGAATCCGCTGGTGTGGGTGATGGTACATCTGGCGAACCGCGATATGGAGCTTGCGTGCGACGAGGCGGTTCTGCGCACGCTGGGGCCGAAGTGCAGAAAGGCATACGCGCTGACGCTGCTCGCCATGGCGCAGCGGAATCCAAAGCCGGCGCCGCTTTGCAGCGGCTTTGCAAAAAGCAGCGCGGAGGAGCGCGTGCATGCGATATTGAAATTCCGGCGTGTGCCAGTCCGTGCCGGCGTGGCGGCTGCGTTAGCGTTTGTGATGGCGGCGGGCGCGCTTGCGACGCAGGCCGCGCCGCTCCGCACGGCGGAGGCACAGCCGCCGCAGCGGGAGCAGATCGTGCAGCAGACCGAACCCGAGACGGTACAGCCTGCAGAGGAGGGCGAGACGCGGATGGAGGCAGCGGTACAGGCGCCGGAGAAGGCGCTCATGGACGCGGAGCAGCTGCCTGCGTATGTCTGGCCGCTGGAGAATGACGCGGCAGTCTCGCGCGCCTTCGGCGCGAGCGTGCATCCGGTGACGGGACACGAGTCGTTTCACTGGGGCGTTGATCTGGACGCGGCACACGGACAGAGCGTCCTTGCCGTGGCGGAGGGAACGGTCATTGACGCCGGATTTGATCAGGCGTATGGCTATCACGTGACAATCGAGCATCCGGACGGCATGCAGACCATGTATGCGCATCTGAGCAGCTATCCGGTCGAGGTGGGCGACACCGTTGTGCAGGGTGGGGTAATCGGCTATGTCGGTGCGACCGGCTGGGCGACGGGACCGCATCTGCACCTCGCTGTCCGGATTGACGGGGAATATGTCGATCCGCTGACGGCGCTGGGGAGCGCGGTGCAGACCGGAAGCGATACATAAACGACTGAACGGCAGAGGTCCGCTCCGCGCGCTGCGCGGGGCGGACGTGCTTTTATGTTTGTACTGAAAGGAAAAGGCCCGTCAGATGCAATCTGACGGGCCTTATGCTGTATGAACGGAGATCAATCGGTCAGGTATTTATCCAGCTGCGAGGCAACCTCGCGGCGCTGCCGGATCTTCGGATGATCAAGAATGCGGCCGCGCGCAACGACCATATCGACCTTGCGCAGCGCGCGCAGATCGTCCAGCGGATTTTGCGCGGTGACGATCATGTCGGCGCATTTTCCGGCGGCAATCGTGCCGGTTACGCCGCCGATGCCGGCCAGCTCCGCGCTGCGCGACGTGGCGGTATAGAGCGCGAACGCGTTGCTCACGCCGACATATTTGTGGAAATAGAACAGCTCGCGCCAGAAGTCGTACTGCGTAATCCACGGACAGCCGACGTCATTGCCAAGCACGACCGGAATGCCGTTTGCAAGTGCTGCCTTCGCGCAGTCGATGATGCCCTCAAAGACGACGTTGCCGTTGAACTGCTCGACCTCGGAGGCGTTGGAGACAGAGCGGTCAAACAGTGCGTAGGGGAGCGCGGGAGAGATGGTCGTGCAGAGAAACGCGCCGCGGCTGCGGAACAGCGAAAGAATTTCCGCATCCGGCTTTGCGCCGTGCTCGATGGAGTCCACGCCGTTTTCCAGCGCGACGCGCACGCCCTCGGGCGATTCAACGTGAGCGGCGACGGAATAGCCCGCCGCGTGGGCGCGGTCACAGACGGCCTTTACCATCTCGGGCTTCATTTTCAGCTCGCCCGGAACGCCCTTTTCCTTTGCGTCCAGTACGCCGCCGGTGATCATCAGCTTTACCAGATCGACGCCCTCGCGCTCGGACTGCTCCAGATGCGCAAGCGCCTCGTCGATGCTGTGCGCCGCGATGGCAACCGAGCCCGCCATGTGTCCGCCGGGGACGGAAATGCCCTGATTGGCGGCGAGAATGCGCGGGCCGGTTTTCGTACCGGCGGCAATTTCGTCGCGGAGGCGGCTGTCAAAGCTGCCAAGGCCGCCCATGGTGCGGATGGTGGTCACGCCGCTGTACAGCTCGTCGCGGGCAAAGCCGCAGACCATCCGGTAGGCGACCGCGCGCGTGAGCGCGCCGGACATGATCGTGCGGACCAGCTTTTTGTTGTCGCGCTGCTTCTTCTGCGGCTTACCGCTTCCGGCCAGATGGACGTGCATGTTGATCAGGCCGGGCATCAGATACCGGCCCTGTAAATCGATCTGCGTATAGCCGCTCAGATCGCTTCCCGCCGGAACGATATCGCAGATCGCTTCGCCGTCGGTCAGAACACACACGCCGCGCTGCGGCTGCATCTGCTCGGTGCCGTCAAGAATGACAGCGTTTGTAAACGCGTATTTCATATCGGTACATCGCCCCTTCGAAATTTTCATGCACAGCATAGCACGTTTTTCGCGGAAAAACAACTGAAAATACGCGGCACTCCGGCGAAAGGCGCCGGAGTGCCGTACAGAACAAAGTCGGATTGCGCGGTTCGGAGGTTACAGCTGACTGCCGCCAAGATAGACGGCACGGCGGTTGAGCTGTGCGTCGCACACGACGAAGTCGGCGCGCTTTCCGACCTCGATTGAGCCGATTTCCGTCTCGCAGCCAAGTTCGCGCGCGGGGATGATCGTCGCTGAACGGACGGCCTGATCGACGGAAATGCCGAATTCGACGGCCTTTCTCATGCAGTCGTAGAGGTTTGTCGCGGAGCCGGCCACGGTGCCGTCGGCAAGCCTTGCCACGCCGCCGGAGAGAAAGACGTCCTGCCCGCCGAGCGTATACTGTCCGTCCGGCATGCCGCAGCAGCGCAGCGCGTCAGAAATCAGGCAGATGCGGTCGGGGAAGAGCCGGAACGCCATGCGCACAGCGCTGGGATGGACGTGCCGGCCGTCGCAGATCAGCTCTGCAACGACGTTCTCGCGCTCACTGGCCGCGCCGATGGGGCCAGGACGGCGGTGATGAATGGACGGCATGGCGTTATACAGATGCGTCAGATGCGTTGCGCCCGCGTCAAAGACGGCGCACGCGTCCTCATATGCGCAGTCAGTGTGTGCGATGGAGACCTTGCAGAGCTTTGACGCTTCGCGCGTGAATTCGACCGCGCCGTCCAGCTCCGCCGCCACGTCCGCAATACGGACAAGGCCCTCAGAGACGTCATACAGGCGTCTGAACGCGGCAAAATCCGGCAGACGCAGATATGCGCCGTTCTGCGCGCCCTTTTTCTTTTCTGAGAAGAACGGTCCCTCCATCTGAATGCCTGTCAGGCGTGCACAGCCGGCCGGCTGCGCATACTTCAGACGGACGGCGGTCCGATACGCCGCTTCCAGTACGTTATACGGGAGCGTCATGGACGCGGGCGCAAAGCTGGTCACACCGTTCCGGGCGAGATAGCGTGCCATTTTGACAAGACCATCATAATCGCCGTCGGAGAAATCCGCGCCGGAGTTGCCGTGGCTGTGTACGTCCACAAGACCGGGGATAACGTACTGATTTTCCAGATCGATACCGTCGTCGTCGGGGACGGTCGTCAGAATTTCAGAAAATCTGCCGTCCTCCACGCGGAACGAGCCGTGGACAAAGCCGTTTCCGGCGAAAATATTGACGTCTTTGTAAAGCATGCTCACACCTCCGGCAGGCTGGCCGCGGCCATGGACTGGCCGACGCGGCGGAAATTCTCATCCGGCAGCATGACGCGGATTTTCTCGGCCAGCACCGGATATTCCTCAGCCAGAATGCGCTGGCACTCCGACACGATCAGATCGCCGCCCACGCCCGACGCGACGCGTCCAAGGACGATAAGGCTGCGGATATCATAGAGCATTTCATACAGGCAGAGCGTGTGGGCCAGATATGCGCCGATGGAGCGGAAGATATCCAGCGCACCGGCATGGCCCTCGTCCGCCAGCTTCTGCACCGCCTTGAGCTTCTCCGCGGGCGTGAGCGCCGCGTCCAGCGTGATACCGGCGGCGGGCGCAAGCTTTGCCGCCGCGTCCTGCGAGAAATACTTGCAGCCGACGCCGGTGTCGCCCGACCACTCGTCGCGCAGCGCGTCCTCGTTCAGATCGACCGGCGCAAAGGCCAGCTCGCTGATCCAGCCGAGCAGATTGCTCTCCGCGTTGACATAGCCCACAGCCTCGCTGGTGCCCATGGCAAGGCCCATGACCGAGCCGCTTCCAAGACTCATCGAGCCGGCCAGCGCCGACACGTCGCCGTCGTTGGCAACGACGATCGGCACGTCGCCGATTTCCTTTGCCGCGCGGTCATAGATCGTCTTGACCTCCTCGCGGCGCTCGCGCGGGACCTTGATGAAGATGGAGGAGACCATCGGCGCGTTCCCGATGAACACACCCGCGGACGAGACGCCGATGGCGTCGACGCGCGGCATTTTTTCCGCCGCCGAGCGGAACGCGGCGACGATGCCGTCATACTGATACTGCGGGTCGGCGCTGGTCTTGGGATGCCAGACGACCTCCTCGGAGTAGACGGTCTGTCCGTCGATGACGGCTGAGACCTTGCGGTCGGAGCCGCCCGCGTCGAAGCCGATCCGGCAGCCGTTTGTATGCCCGCCGGCCTTTTTTGTCTGCTCGCGCGCGGCAGGGAAACCGGCCTCGCCGCAGATTACAATCTCAAACGGGCGCTCGTAGACGTCCTGCATGAAGCCGACGTCAAATTCGCGCTTTCCGCCCGCGCGGTATTCGTCCTGCATCCGTGCGGCAAGCGCATCGTCGCCGCACAGATACACGCGCCAGCCGCCGACGCTCCAAAGAAGCATTTTGACAAAGCGCTCGGCATAGCGGTAGTTGGCCTCGGCGAATTCCGCGCCGCGAAGCTTCGTTTCAAAGACGGAAATCAGGCCGCCTTCGCGCTCCACGGCGATTTTGAATGGGCGGGCGGCCTTTTCCAGATAGGCATTCGCCCACACGCCGAACGGAATAAAGCCGCTGTCCAGCGGCGGTCTGTTTTTGTAGTGATATTCAATACCGAGATAGTTCATGGATGGTCCTCCTGTTGCGGTATGACATTGTTAAGGTAAGTATAGCATGCGCGGCGCGGAATGTCACGCGGTGAAGCCGTTTTGCGCAAAGAAATCCGGCGTGAGGATATCACGCCGGATTGGACGGGAGCTTATTCTGCGGAAATCAGATAATAGTAAATCGGCTGTCCGCCGGACAGAACGTTGATCTCTGCATCCGGTACGCGCTCGCGGAAAAGCGCGGCAGCGCTCTCGGCTTCCTCGGCGGAAATATCGCTGCCGTAGAAAATGTTGACAAACTCTTTCCCAGCCTGTGCGACACGGTCGGCCATGGCGGCGAGTAGCTCGGTGATTTCACGGCTGGTGCCCAGAAGCGCACCGTCCGCAAGGCCCAGATAGTCGCCCTCGTGAATCTGGTATCCGTCAAAGTCGGAATCACGCGCGGCGTAGGTGATCTGCATGGTGCTGACGCTGCTCAGACAGTCGTTCATCGCTGCGATGTTGTCGTCCAGCTCCATCGACGCGTCGAAGTTCAGCATGGCTGTAATGCCCTGCGGGACGGTTTTCGTTGGAACGACGACGACCTTTTTTTCGGACAGGGGAGCGGCAAGCTCCGCCGCCATGATGATATTCTTGTTGTTGGGCAGGACGATGACGATTTCGGCCGGCGTGCGGTTGACGGCCTCCAGAATGTCCTCGGCCGAGGGATTCATGGTCTGACCGCCCTCGACAATCTGATCGACGCCCAGATCGCGAAACACGTCGGCAAGACCGGCTCCGGCGCAGACCGCGACCGAGCCGTATTTTTTCTCCGGCGCGGCGGGACCGGCCGGCTGCGCCTGTCCGGAGGCTTCCAGCTCCTGCTCGATCTGCTCGAGATCGTCGGTCGAGCGTGCGGTGCGTCCGGCGGCAAGATCGTCGTGCTGCATGCGCATGTTTTCGATCTTCGCCAACTCCAGTGTGCCGTATTTCTGGGACTCGCTCAGCGCCTCCCAGGGAATGTTCGTATGGACGTGAACCTTGAACGCCTCGTCGTCCTCGCCGATGACCAGCGAGTCGCCGATGGAGTCGAGATAGACGCGCAGCGGCTCGATGGAGGTGACCTCCGGATTCTTGCGGACGATATAGACCGTATCGTAGGCAAAGGTGATATCCTCGCTGTCAAAGATGCCGAAATCGGCCTGCTCGTTGACGGCGGCAGCCTCGTCGGCGGTGATATCATTGCCGCGGACGCTGGAAAGCATGGCCTCAAGAATGACGACAAAGCCCATGCCGCCCGCGTCGACAACGCCCGCCTTCTTCAGAACGGGGTTCTGGTTGACGGTATTCTCCAGCGCGGCCTGCGCCGTGGAGATCATATTCTCAAGGACGTATTCGATGGCGGCGTTTTCCTCGGCAAGGTCGCGCGCAGCGGCTGCGGCAAGGCGCGAAACGGTCAGCACCGTGCCCTCGGCGGGCTTCATGACGGCCTTGTATGCGGCCTCAACGCCGGCGGTGACTGCGGCGGCAAAATCCCTTCCGTCGGCCTGCGTCTTGCCCTTCCACGCGGAGGCGAAGCCGCGGAAAAGAAGCGAGAGAATAACGCCTGAGTTGCCGCGCGCGCCGCGCAGCATGGCCGACGCCGCCTTGTCGGCGGCTCTGGTAAGTACGGGCTCGTCCATCCGGCGCAGGTCGCTGGCCGCGGCCTGAATGGTCATGCCCATGTTCGTTCCGGTATCGCCGTCGGGAACGGGGAAAACGTTCAGCTCGTTGATTTTCTGTCTGTTCAGATCGATTGAAGCGGCGGCGCTGAGGATCATGCGGCGGTATGCGGCTCCATCAATAGTCTGTATCAAATGAAACACCTCCGTGTACGCCGAGATAGGGGCGCAGAGTTAGTCTGTGGTAATCGAGTCAACAAAGACGTTGACGGCCCGAACCTCGGTGCCGGTGGACTTTGTCACAAAATAGCGGACCTCGCTGACGATGGAGCTGCCGATGGCGCGGATATTGACGCCCTTGTCGACCATGATGTGCAGGTCGATGGAGATGGAGCTGTCGTCGTGGAACGTCACGCGGACGCCCTTGCTCATCGCCTCTTTGCGCAGCAGATGGACCAGGCCGTCCGTCATGGAACGAACCGCCATGCCCTTGACGCCAAAGCAGTTGGTCGCGGCGTAGCCGGCAATATTTGTATAGACATCGCTGCTGACAGCGATTGTACCGTTTTCCGTATTCAGACGAATCATGGAAGCCCTCCTTTTCTCTGGGGTGGATTCAGATGCAATGACCATTCTAAACCATTTTGCCGGAAAGTACAAGTGCAATTTCTTTTCCTGCCGGCCGAAGGGCCGTCATTGCGGGGCGATATGGCTGTTTGGTACGCTCAAGCGCGGGCCGCCGAGGCAGCCCGCGCAGTGCGGTACGCGTCTGATATCAGATCATGCTTGCTTCCCAGCAGTCTGGCGCGGTCAGACCCATCATTTTCACAACGGTGGGCGCGACGTTCGCAAGACCGTATTTGCCGTCCCTGATCACAAACGTGTTGTCCGGATCGTAGATGATGAACGGCACGGGATTGAGCGAATGCGCCGTGCGGATAGAGGTCTTGCCTTTCTTGGTTTCCGTCATCTGATCGGCGTTGCCGTGATCGGCGGTGATCAGCAGGGTATAGCCGTACTCGTGCGCGGCCTTTACAAGGCGCGCCAGCGCCGCGTCAACGCTCTCCATTGCCGCGACGACGGCTTTCATGACGCCGGTGTGGCCGACCATATCGCCGTTCGGATAGTTGCAGCGCAGGAAGTCGTACTTGTGCGAGGCCATGGCGGCGACCATGTGGTCGGTGATCTCGACGGATTTCATCGCCGGCTCCTGATCGAACGGAATGATGTCGGAGGGGATTTCCTCATACGTCTCAAGGCTTTCGTCGACTTTGCCGGAGCGGTTGCCATTCCAGAAATAGGTGACGTGGCCGTACTTCTGCGTTTCGGAGATGGCGTACTCGCGCACGCCGGCCTTGCACAGAACCTCGGTCAGGGTATTCCGGATGACGGGCGGCTCAACCAGATAGTTGGTCGGAATCTTCAGGTCGCCGTCGTATTCCAGCATGCCGGCATACAGAACGCTGGTGTAATCGCCGCGGTCAAACTTGTCAAAGTCCTTTCGGTCAAACGCGAGGGAGATTTCCTGCGCGCGGTCGCCGCGGAAGTTGAAGAGAATGACGCTGTCGCCGTTTTCGATTTTTGCGACGGGCTTTCCGTCGTGCGCAACGACGAACGGAAGCAGATCCTGATCAATCATACCTGGGTTTTCCGCACGGTAGGTTTCAATGGCCTCGCGGGCGGAGGAGAACTGACGGCCCTCGGCCTGCACATGTGTGCGCCAGCCCTTTTCCACCATGCCCCAGTTGGCCTCGTACCGGTCCATGGTGATGACCATGCGGCCGCCGCCGGAGGCGATTTTATATTCGTGCTGCGCGTCGGAAAGCTCGGCGAGAACACCCTCAAGCTGATCGACATAGTCCAGAGCGCTTGTCGCGGGCACGTCACGGCCGTCCAGCAGAATGTGGCAGTAGACGCGGCGGATATCCTGCTCGCGCGCATGGCGCAGCATGGCAATCAGATGCGAGATATTCGAGTGGACGTTGCCGTCGGACAGAAGGCCGATGAAGTGCAGCGCTCTGTCGTTGTTCAGGCAGTTGTCCGCGAGCGCATTCCACGTTTTGGACTGATAGATCGCGCCGGAGTCGATGGACTCCTGCACCAGCTTTGCGCCCTGCGAATAAATCTGGCCGCAGCCGAGAGCATTGTGGCCGACCTCGGAGTTGCCCATGTCGTCGTCGGTGGGCAGGCCGACGGCCGTACCGTGCGCCTTGAGCCAAGTCATCGGGCATGTCGCCATCAGATGATCGAGCGTCGGGGTGTTTGCAACCTTGACCGCGTCGCCGGAGCCGCCGTCGCCGCGTCCAACGCCGTCCATAATGACCAGTACAATCGGTTTTTTCATTTGTAGTTCCTCCAATTGGTGATGTGCTTTCAAAATCGCACCTATTTTACTACATTTTTCTCACGGATACAATGTATTTTTTCGTCCTTCAGCATTTTGATGTGCGCCTGCGCCATGGCGTTCACGCCGTCAAAGTCCACATGCGGGTTGTAGATCCGCTCCAGCTCGTCGTGCAGGGCCTTTGCCTCGCGCAGCGCGTCATATGCCTGCGCGTACAGCGCGCGGTAGCGCGTGACAAGCGCCTGCATCTCCGCAAGCCTCGGGCGGAGCGCTTCAACGTCATAATACTGTCCGAGGTCGAGATACGCGCCCGAGGCAGCAGGAAAGGTGACCTCCGTCACATGCGGCGAGGTGCCGTCCACATAGCCGACATGCCACGCCGGAATCAGAACCGCGTCCAGCGAGTCCACATCCGCCGAGCAGAGCGCGTACTCCACGTCCAGTCCCGCGTCCTCGGCAGCCCTGCCGATTTTGCGCATGAACGTGGACTTGCCGCAGCCGGGCCCGCCCTTGAGCACCCAGAGAAAATTGCCGGATTCCGGCGTACAGAATTCGTGATACAGCGAGTAGAAGCCCCTTGCGGTATTCGCACCGAGAAAATAGTGCCGCACAGCCATAGCGATACCTCCACAAAATGAAATATCCATACTGTATGCGGCTGGGCGGGATTTTAGTACAGATGCCTGAAAAGCATCAGTTCAGCGCGATGTCCTCGCGCTGGAACAGCGCGTCGATGCGCGCGCGAAGCGGGGCATAATTCTCCGCTTCCGTCCACGACGGGTCGGACAGCGCGTCCTCGGCGGCCTGCTGCGCCTGACGAAGCGTGTCCATGTCCATTTGCAGGCTTGCCACGCGGAAAAGGGGAATGCCGTGCTGGCGGCTGCCGAAGAAGTCGCCGGGACCGCGCAGCGCGAGATCCTGCTCGGCGATTTTGAAGCCGTCGTTCGTCTGCGTCAGCGCGCGCAGACGCGCGAGCGTATCCGGATTACGGTTGTCCGTGAAGAGAATGCAGTAGGATTTCCGTTCGCCGCGGCCAACGCGCCCGCGCAGCTGGTGCAGCTGGCTCAGGCCGAAGCGCTCGGCGTTTTCAATCACCATCACGTTCGCGTTCGGCACGTCCACGCCAACCTCGATAACAGTGGTCGCGACCAGAATATCCAGCTCGTGCCGCGCGAACGCGCTCATGACCGCGTCCTTGTCCGCGGGCTTCATCTTTCCGTGCAGAAGCCCGACGCGAAGGTCGGGAAAGACTGCCAGCCGGAGCGTTTCGGCCCACAGCTCCGCGGATTTGAGCGACGCGTCCTCCGCATCCTCAACCGCGGGGCAGACAATATACGCCTGACCGCCGTCCTGACACTGTCTGCGGATGAAGGCGTGCACGCGTGTTCTGAGGGCCTCGCCGACAAGGAAGGTGTCGATTGTCTGCCGCCCTGGCGGCAGCTCGTCGATCACGGAAAGCGACAGGTCTCCGTAGGCGATCAGCGCAAGCGTGCGCGGGATGGGCGTGGCGGACATGACCAGCATGTGCGGCTGCGCGCCCTTGGCGGCCAGCGCCGCGCGCTGCGCCACGCCGAAGCGGTGCTGCTCGTCGGCAATCACAAGACCGAGGTCGCAAAACGCGACGTCTCCGGAAAAAAGCGCGTGCGTGCCGATGATCAGCTGCGCCCCGCCGCCGGCAATCTGCTCCTTGACGGCGCGCTTGCGCGCCGCCGTCAGCGCGCCGGTCAGAAGCGCCGTCCGCACGCCGAGCGCGTCCATCAGCGGCGCAAGGGATTTTGCGTGCTGCTCGGCCAGAATTTCCGTCGGCGCAAGCAGCGCGGCCTGACGGCCGTTTTTCACGGCGCAGTATGCCGCAGCCGCGGCGACCATGGTCTTGCCGCTTCCCACGTCGCCCTGCACCATCCGGTTCATCACATGGCCGGAGGCCAGATCGTCCAGCGTCTCCAATACGGCGCGCTGCTGCGCGCCGGTCAGGCGGAAGGGAAGCGCACGGTAGAAATCGTCCATGCAGCGCGTATCCATCGGCGTACACGACACGGCGCTCTGTTGCCGGCGCAGGCGCTGAAGTCCGGCGGAGAAGATGAAAAATTCCTCGAAAATCAGCCGCCGCCGCGCGCTTTCCAGCGCGCCAAAGTCCTTCGGCGCATGGACGGCCTCATAGGCATAGCGAACGCCGCAGAGGTGATACCGCCGCCGCACCGCATCCGGCAGAATCTCCGGCAGCGTGTCCAGACACGCGTCCAGCGCCTGCCGGACGCATTTCTGCATCAGCGAATTGGAAATCCCCGCCGTCAGCGGATAGACGGGAAACAGCCGTCCCGTGACGGCGCCGGCGGCCTCGGCCGCCTCAAACGCGGGATTAATCATCTGGCGCGCCGGCTCGTCCTGAAGCGTGCCGAAGAAGCGGTAGCTTGCGCCGTATTGCAGCTGGCGCGTCAGATAGGGCTGATTGAAAAAGATCAGCGTCAGCTTTCCGCTTGTGTCGGCGACGGTGACGCGCGTCACGTCAAGGCCCCTGCGGATATGCGCCGTTTTCGCGGCGGAGACGACCATCGCCTCAAAGCACGCGGGCGTACCCGTTTCCAGCTGTGCGATTTCACACAGCCTTGTCCGGTCCTCGTACGTGCGCGGAAAAAAGGAGATCAGATCGTACAGCGTGCGGATGCCCAGCTTTTCCAGCTGCGCCGCGCGCACGTCCCTGACGCCGCGCAGCGACGTGACAGGGGAGAAAAGCGTCAGCTGCTCCATGACCGAACCTCCTTTGTAAAGTGTGGATAATATCGTGTTCAAACAAAGAATGCCGCGCGTGCAGCGCGGCATTCTGGCTGCGGATGAAAAAACCCTCCGGCGCAGCGTCCGGAGGGATTTATTCGCGATTACGCCATTTTGTTGAGCTTCAGCGTGATGCTGCTCTTCTTGCGGGCAGCGTTATTCTTATGAAGAATACCCTTGCTGACGGCCTTGTCAATGGTCTTAACGGCTGCCGTGTAAGCGCTATCGGCCTGCTCGTGGTTGCCTTCGGCAACAGCAGCGTCAAACTTCTTCAGCGTCGTCTTAAGAACGGACTTGTCCATCTTATTGCGTTCGTTGTTGACCTTGGAAACCAGGACTCTTTTCTTGGCAGATTTAATGTTGGGCATGAATACACCTCCTCCAATAGCGTTTATACGGTTGCGTCAATATATGATATGACGTTTCCATGCAGAAACACATTATACTGTGTCATTTTGATAAAATCAATCCCTTTTTTCACAATTTTTGAAAAAATTTTGTATAGCCGCAAAAAAGGAAAGCCACAATATGGCCGAGGTGATGCTATGCGTGCAAGAACAGATCTTGCGATGGAGGCCCGCGAGCTGTGGCAGCGCAGCGCGGCCGAGCAGACGGCGCTCTCCGGCGTGCGTGCCGAGACGCAGCGGTGGCACGGCTTTACGGTGACGACGGTGGAAATTCTGGACGAGGCGGGGGAGCGCGCGCTGGAAAAGCCGCGCGGGCGCTATGTGACGCTGGAGCTGGAGCCGCTGGTCCGGCGGGAGAAAAACGCATTCGCGCGCTCGGTACACGCGCTTGCGGCGCAGCTGCGGCCGTTTCTGCCGCCGTGCGAACGGTTTCTTGTCGTGGGTCTCGGTAACGACGCCGTTACGCCGGACGCGGTGGGGCCGCTGGCGCTGAAAAGCCTGATTGTCACGCGGCATCTGAAAGCGTCCGGTGTGCTCGGCTCCGGCGGCCTGCGGACGGTCAGCGCGGCGCAGCCGGGCGTTCTCGGTACAACCGGCATGGAGAGCGCCGAAATTGTGCGCGGCGTGGCCGAGCGGACAAAGCCCGAGCAGATCATCGTCATCGACGCACTGGCCACGGCGGAGCCGCCGCGCGTCTGCGCGGCTGTGCAGATTGCCGACAGCGGCATCGTCCCAGGCTCCGGCGTGGGCAACAGCCGCGCCGCGTTCAACCGCGCGACGCTGGGCGTGCCGGTGCTGGCCGTCGGGGTGCCTACGGTTGTGGACGCGGCCTCGCTTCCGCTCCGCGCGGAGGCGGACGGCGCGCAGCACCAGGCGCTTGGCGGGATGATTGTCACGCCGCGCGACATCGACGCGCGCGTGCGCGAGGTTGCACGGGTAATCGGCTACGCACTGGACCTGACGCTGCACAGCGGACTGACGATCGACGATGTGCCGTGTTTTTTCTCATAATGTTCCGACGGATTATGTCAATGAAAAACTGCCTCTTGACACGGTTTTGCCAAAAAAGTATCTGTGGACAAAGATGTTGACAATGTGCAAAACTCAGACGGTGCGGGCGTTGTACGACTTATCCACAGCGGCGTCCACAGCCGGAAAAAGCAACTTTTTCGGTTACAACAAGGTTACAGCAGAAAAATAACGAAAAATTATGTCAATGCAAAAAGAGAATTATCGTAAACGGGAATCGCGGAAATCACCCTGAAATGTTGGAAATTGGGCAGATTTCCAGTCAAACCGGACGCCGGCTGCGCCGCGTCCGGTTTTCTGCCGGTATCAAATTCCGCGGCTGGGAAATACTGAAGATATCGACAAGGAGGGTCACTATGCAGGGAAAGGTTGAAATCTGCGGCGTGAACACGGCAAAGCTCCGCACGCTGTCAAACGATGAGATGATGCGCCTGATCCGTGCGTCGCAGGATGGCGATGAGGAGGCGCGGCGCAGACTGGTCGAGGGAAATCTCAAGCTGGTGCTGTCAGTGATTCAGCGCTTCATGGGCCGCGGCGAAAATCCGGACGACCTGTTTCAGGTCGGGTGCATCGGGCTTCTGAAGGCGATTGCGAACTTTGACACCACCAAGGACGTGCGCTTTTCCACCTACGGCGTGCCGATGATCGCGGGCGAGCTGCGGCGCTATCTGCGCGACTACAGTCCCATCCGTATCAGCCGCTCGACGCGCGACACGGCGTACCGGATTTTGCAGTGCAAGGAGGCGCTGACGGCCCAGAGCGGCCGCGAGCCGACGAATGAGGAGATTGCCGCGGAGCTGAAGCTGCCGCTGAAGGACGTGACGGGCGCGCTGGATGCCATCGCCGCGCCGGTGTCGCTATATGAGCCGGTCTATTCCGACGGCGGAGACCCGCTGACGGTCATGGATCAGGTGCGCGACCAGAAA
Source organism: uncultured Oscillospiraceae bacterium (assembly GCA_934661735.1). Classification (GTDB taxonomy): domain Bacteria; phylum Bacillota; class Clostridia; order Oscillospirales; family Oscillospiraceae; genus CAG-170. The sequence goes on along the minus strand of CAKUJN010000025.1, from coordinate 2,351 downwards.
AACACAGATGAAAAGTGGCTGGAGAGCATCGCGCTGCGCGAGGCCATCCGCGGCCTGTCCGACCGCGAAAAGCGGATTCTGGCGCTGCGCTTTTACGACGGGCGCACACAGATGGAGGTCGCGCGCCAGGTCGGCATTTCGCAGGCGCAGGTCTCGCGTCTGGAAAAGAACGCAATCAGCTCCATCCGCCGCGCCATTACGCCGTCATAAACGCCGTGCGGCGGTCATATTCTACAGGGAATATGATTTTCGGAGGCGAGCGGCATGATCAATCGGTTTTCTCAGCTTCGCAACAAGGAGGTCATTCACATCTGTGAGGGCTGCCGGCTGGGATACATCCATGATTTATCGGTGGAGCTGGAAACGGGAAAGGTGGTCAACATCATCGTCCCTGGGCCGTGCCGGTTTCTGGGGCTGTTCGGCAGGGAGGACGACTACGTCATTCCGTGGCCGTGTATCCGCCGGATCGGGGACGATATCATTCTGGTCGACGGCCCCGCGCCCGAGTGGCGCGTCCCGCGCAAGCGCAAGAGCCTGTTTTAAGCGAAAAAACGCTGAAAAACCAGTAAAAATTTGAAAAAAGCACTTGCATCCGAACGACCGATCCGCTATAATATTCTGGCGCGTGCAGAGCGCGCAGTATCAACTCACACATCCGGTGATCTTCCGTCCGGTGCCCTGCGGGGTGGGCGGGAGAGATGATCGGGGTGGAGGAAAAAACAAAAGGAGATTTTCAAATGGCAGTCGTATCTATGAAGCAGCTGCTGGAGGCCGGCGTGCATTTCGGTCATCAGACCCGCCGCTGGAACCCCAAAATGGCAACCTACATCTACACCGAGCGCAATGGTATCTACATCATTGACCTGCAGAAGACCGTCAAGAAGCTGGAAGAGGCCTATTCCTTTGTCCGCGAGCTGGCAGCCAACGGCGAAAGCATCCTCTTCGTCGGCACCAAGAAGCAGGCGCAGGACGCCATCAAGGAAGAGGCCGAGCGTGTCGGCCAGTACTACGTCAACGCCCGCTGGCTCGGCGGCATGCTGACGAACTTCCGCACCATGCGCACCCGTATCGACCGTCTGGCCCAGCTGAAGAAGATGGAAGCCGACGGCACGTTCGCAATGCTTCCCAAGAAGGAAGTCATCAAGCATCAGGGCGAGATCGCCAAGCTCGAGAAGTATCTCGGCGGCGTCAAGGAAATGAAGAAGCTGCCCGGCGCGCTGTTCATCGTTGACCCGCGCAAGGAGCGCAACGCCATCGCCGAGGCCCGCAAGCTGCACATCCCCATCGTCGCCATCGTCGACACCAACTGCGACCCGGACGAGGTCGACTATGTCATTCCCGGCAACGACGACGCTATCCGTGCCATCCGCCTCATCGCCTCCACCATGGCCAACGCCGTGACCGAAGGCCGTCAGGGCGAAGAGAACACCGAGGCTCCCGCAGCCGAGGAAGCTCCCGCCGCTGAATAATCCGTAATATATTGATAGCGCCCGCCGCACGACGGGCGCTTTCCAGAAGATAATAGGAGGAAATAACAATGGCATTTACTGCTGCTGATGTCAAGAAACTGCGTGAAATGACCAATGTCGGCATGATGGACTGCAAGAAGGCGCTGTCCGAGACCGACGGCGATATGGACAAGGCCGTTGAATGGCTGCGTGAAAAGGGTCTGGCCAAGGCCGCCAAGAAGGCCGGCCGCATCGCGGCTGAAGGCATGGCTTACGCGACCGTCTGCGAAAAGTGCGGCGTCGGCGCCATGGTCGAGGTCAACTGCGAGACCGACTTCTGCGCGAAGTCCGCTCCGTTCGTCCAGTTTGTCAAGGATATCTGCCAGGTCGTTCTCGAGAACAACCCCGCAGACGTCGAGGCCATCAAGGACTGCACCTATCCCGGCACCGAGCTGAAGGTCTCCGAGGTTCTGCCTGAGAAGGTCATGTCCATCGGCGAAAACCTGCAGATCCGCCGCTTCGCCCGCTTCGACAAGAACACCACCGTGTCCTATGTCCACGCAGGCGGCAAGATCGGCGTTCTCGTGAACCTCGCGGTTGAGGGCGGCATCGACGCCACCACCATCGGCAAGGACGTCGCCATGCAGATCGCTGCCCTGAACCCCCGCTTCTGGGACAAGAGCCTCGTCACCGAGGACGTCATCGCCGAGGAGAAGAAGGTTCTCGTCGCGCAGATGGACAACGATCCCAAGATGGCCACCAAGCCCCAGCAGGTCAAGGAAAAGATCGCTGCCGGCAAGCTGAACAAGTTCTACGAGGAGAACTGCCTGCTGCAGCAGGCCTTCGTCAAGGACGGCTCCATGTCTGTTGAGCAGTACATGGCCTCCGCAGCCAAGGCTCTGG